>DATAAF010000118.1:0-47739 GCA_036260255.1 Acidimicrobiales bacterium
GGAGGCGTTGGCCAGGGGGGCCGGGACGGTGGGAGGGGCCCCGAAGACGCGGTTGTGGTTGTAGAACTCCCGCACCTGGCTGTGGCCCATCCGGTAGCCGCCCACGGAGAACTCGATGGGCATGTACGGCGTTCCGTTGAACGGGTCCTTCTCGAAGACGTAGAACTTCCGCCCGTTGGTCCTCACGTCGTTGAGCGTGGCGGGCTCCACCATGCGGCCCACGTGGTCGTGCAGCACCATCCACTGGTAGTGCCACCGCACCGTCCGCCGCGCCCGGTGGAACGGCGTGTTGGCGCTGTCCTCCTCCGACTGGGTGAACCCGAGGGCCTTGCCCACCAGTCCTCCAACCGTGTCGAGCAGCCCCCCAGGAGGCCCGGGCTGGGTGTCCATCACCCGGTTGTGGAACTTGAGGAAGGCCAGATGCGTCTGGGCGACGATGAGGTTCTCGTCGTTGCGGGGGTCGCCGATGATGGCGACCTTGTCGTCTCGGCGAGGCAGGTCGTTGGGCAGATTGGGCGGCGCCGGAGGCTGGCCGGGCGCCACCGGGCTGTCCACGTTGGCGGTGCGGCCGATGCGGAAGCGGGCGTTCTCGGGCTTGCCCGTCGGCATGTCATAGAGCTCGGGCTGCTGCTTGGGGCCGAGGCCGTAGAGGCTGTCGAGGTCGATGTTGGGCGTGCGGGCCTGCTCGATCTCCTCGGCATTGTTGATCTGCTGGAAGCCCCTGGTCTGGTCGAAGGTGATGTCGTGGTCGACGAACTGGCCGAGGTAGGTGAACCCCGCGGGGATGGCGAGGTTGTCCTGGGCGGGATCGGGCTGGTTGGGATTGGGGGGCACCGGGTCCTGCATCGCCTTGCCCAGGTTGATGAGTGCCTCGTCGTCGGGGCGGAAGGGCGTGGCGTCGGGGAACATCCTGCCGAAGCGCTTGGGACCCAAGAAGAGGTTGCCCAAGCCGATGCGCTCGGCGAGCTCGCCCGTTCCTCCCGCCTTCAGCAGCTCGTCGATCTTGTTGAGGTCGAAGTCACCCAAAAGCCGATCGGCTTGGCCATGTGCCATGACACTCCCCCTCGTCTCTTTGGCCATGCATTGCCGAACGCCAATCGGCGAGCTTCGAGTCGAGGGTGTCCGCCGACGGGCCCGTGCACCAAAATATTAGCTGAGCACGGGACGGCGACGCCGGATGCAGCCAGGAAATGGCAGGTCACCCGGTCCGGCACGAGATGCATGGCCGGCACCCCTTCGTACAACCCTCCGAGGGCCCCGGGGGCGGTCGAGGCGTCGGCCCCAGGGCGGGGCTATTACGGTACGCGTATGTCTGACCCTCGGGTTCTCTCGCTGGTGCTTGCCGGGGGCGAGGGGAAGCGGCTGTCGCCGCTCACCGCCGACCGGGCCAAGCCCGCCGTGCCGTTCGCGGGGCACTACCGGCTCATCGACTTCGTGCTGTCCAACCTGGCCAACGGCGGCTACCTCAAGATCGTCGTCCTGACCCAGTACAAGAGCCACAGCCTCGACCTGCACATAGCCCGCACCTGGCGTATGTCGCCCCTTCTCGGGAGCTTCGTCAGCCCCGTTCCCGCCCAGATGCGCCGCGGCCCCCGCTGGTTCGAGGGTTCGGCCGACGCGATCTACCAGAACCTCGGGCTGATCGCCGACGAGAGGCCGGAGTACGTCTGCGTTTTCGGGGCGGACCACGTCTACCGGATGGACCCTCGCCAGATGGTCGCGCAGCACATCGAAACCGGCGCCGGCGTCACCGTCGCCGGCGTGCGGGTGCCCATCCAGGAGGCCAGCCAGAGCGGCGTCATCGAGGCGGGGGACGGCACGACCATCCGCAGCTTCAAGGAGAAGCCGTCCGACCCCGCGCCCCTTCCCGACGACAGCGAGCAGGCCTTCGCCTCGATGGGCAATTACGTGTTCACCGCCAGCACCCTGGCCGAGGCGGTCTCCGCCGACGCCGAGAACGAGGACTCCGAGCACGACGTCGGCGGCGACATCATCCCCATGCTGGTGGACGAGGGCGTTGCCCACGTGCACGACTTCACCAACAACCAGGTGCCCGGCGAGTCGGACGACGACCATGGCTACTGGCGCGACGTCGGGACGCTCGACACCTATTACGAATCGCACATGGACCTGGTGTCGGCGCAGCCGAAGTTCAGCCTCTACAACGAGCGGTGGCCGATCTACACCTCGGGCCCTGCCCTTCCGCCGGCCAAGTTCGTCTACGAGGGTGTCGAAGGGACGGGGCGGGTCCTGAACTCGATGGTCTGCGCAGGGGCGGTCGTCCGGGGGGCGACCGTGGAGGGGTCGGTCATCTCCCCAGGGGTCACGATCCATCCCCACGCCACCGTGGAGAACTCGGTCATCCTGCACGACGTGGTGGTCGGGCGGGGTGCGGTGGTGCGCAACACGATCATCGACAAGAACGTGGAGGTGCCCGAAGGCACGAGCATCGGCGTGGACGGCGACGCCGACGAGAAGCGGTTCACGATGTCCGACAACGGCATCGTCGTCATCGGCAAGGACGAGAAGATCCCGACCGACATCAACTACGGGAGTTAGACGTGTCCGAGAAAGAGATGAACGTCCAGCGGGCGAACCCGGGCAACGGGAACGGTCGCCGGCCCATCATGCTGGCCATCGCGGGTGACAGTGGCACGGGGAAGACGACGATCACCAAGGGGTTGGCCGACGCGTTGGGCCCGGAGCGGATCACCTCCGTGGGGGCCGACGACTATCACCGCTATGACCGGGAAGAGCGCAAGGAGCTCCCGTTCACCCCGCTCAACCCCAAGTGCAATTACGTCGACATCATGGAGCAGCACCTCAGGCACCTCGCCGCCGGGGAGCCCATCCTCAAACCCATATACGACCACGACAGCGGCAAGCTCACGCGGCCGGAGCACATCCAGCCGGCCGAGTTCGTGATCGTGGAGGGTCTGCTGCCCCTCTACACCGAGGTGGCCCGGGCCTGCTTCGACATCAGCGTGTACCTGGACCCGCCCGAGGAGATCCGCATCGCGTGGAAGTTGGCGCGCGACACCAGCAAGCGCGGCTACACCGAGGACGAGGTTCGGGAGGACCTGAAGAAGCGAGAGCCGGAGTCCGAGGAGTTCATCCGCCCCCAGCGCGCCTACGCCGACATCGTCGTCCGCTTCGCTCCCATCGAAGAGCGAGGGGAGACGCCCGACGACCCCCTCAGCGCCACCCTCCTGCTCCGCCCGACCATCGACCACCCCCCGCTGCACGAGATCCTCGGCGACGACACCGAGCAGGCGATGCATCTCAAGCTCGCCCGGGACGACGACGGCAAGCCGGTGGACGCGGTACACATCCATTCCTACGCCGACCGGGACATCACCAGGAAGGTGGAGGAGGCCATCTGGGACGAGCTCGGCGTGGATGCGCCGCTGCCCGAGGCCCTCGGCCGGCTCGACTCTGACTCCGACGAGCGCGACGAGCCCTTGGCCCTGACACAGCTCATACTCCTCTACCACCTCATCCAGCGCCGCCAACGGTTGAGCGAGGCCGCCGCCGACAGCGACGAATAGCCAGTCCGTCGTGGAGGCGGCTGAGGGGCTCGGCGACGACCCTCTCATCCTCGTGTCCAACCGTGGTCCCGTGGAGTACACGCGAGACGACGGCGAGCGCCGGGCCACGCCGGGCAAAGGCGGGCTGGTGAAGTCGCTGACCGGACTGACGAGCCATCTCGAGGACGCGGTCTGGGTCTGCGCGGCGCTCAGCGAGGAGGACGTGGCCGTGTCTCGTGAGCACGATGGGGCGGCCTTCGACCACGAGGAAGACGGGCGCGCTGTGCGGCTCCGCATGGTCGAGCTGGACCCCGACGCCCAACACAAGTTCTACGCCGTCGTCTCCAATCCACTCCTGTGGTTCGTCCAGCACTCCCTGTGGGACCTTGCGACCACTCCCGACATCACTCGCCGCGAGATCGACGCGTTCGACAATGGTTACGTCGCGGTCAACGCCCGCTTCGCCGACGCCGTGGCCGAGGAGGTGGAAGCCCGCGGTGGGCGCGCCACGGTTATGGTGCAGGACTACCACCTGTACCTGGTGCCGGAGCGGGTCCGGGACCGTTGTCCCGAGGTGTTCCTGCACCACTTCGTGCACATCCCCTGGCCTCATCCGGACGCCTGGCGAGTGCTGCCCCCGGCGATGCGCGAAGCCGTGTTCAACGGCGTGCTCGGCAACGACGTGGTGGCCTTCCACTCCAAGCGCTCCGCCCGCAACTTCGTGCTCGGCTGTGAGGAGCTGCTCGGCCTCGACGTCGACACCAGTCGGCTGACGGTCGCCGTCGGCCGACGCACCGTCCATGCCCGCCACTACCCGATTTCCGTGGACCCCGAAGATCTCGACGCTACGGCCGCCTCGGAGGCGGTGTCCGACCACGAGCGCCGCCTGGCCGAGCGGCGCCGTGAGCACCTCATCCTGCGCGTGGACAGGGCGGATCCCAGCAAGAACATCCTGCGGGGGTTCAGGGCCTTCGACGTCCTGCTCGACGACCACCCCGAGTTGGCCGAACGGGTCACGTTCCTCGCTCTCGTGCAGCCGAGCCGGGAGGACGTCGACGAGTACGTCGACTACCTGGACCAGATCCGGCGGTTGGTGGAGGAGCTGAACGACAAGCACGGGACCGCCGACTGGGAGCCGATCGAGCTCAACCTGGAGGGTGATTTCGACGAGGTGGTTGCCGCCTACAAGTTGTTCGACGTGCTCGTCGTCAACCCCATCGCCGACGGCATGAACCTGGTGGCCAAGGAGGCGGCGATCGTGAATGACGGTGTCGGCGTTCTCGCACTGTCCGAGAACGCCGGGGCCCACGAGGAACTGGGAGACCTTGCGGTCACGTTGCACCCGTTCGACATCCAACAGCAGGCCGACGCCATCTTCGCCGCCCTGCGGATGGGGGCCGACGAACGCCGGAACCGGCTCGCCGCGTCGGCGGCAGTGGTCCGGGAGCACGACGTGGCGGCGTGGCTACGTGACCAGCTCCGCGACGTGCGCGAGCTCCGCCGGTCTGCTGGCTAGCGCCTGGGCACGGCGGCTCGGGGTACCCGGTCGACGGGCGACCAGGTCAGGCCAAGGTCACTCGCTCGGCCAGGTCGGGGTAGTGCTCGACGATGCCGTCGGGGTCGAACACCAGGTCGCCGACGAAGTCGCGGTGGCGTCCGACGTAGCGCACAACCGAGTGGTCGACGTCCCGGCGCACGTGCTCGTAGCGCTGCTCGGAGGGGTGGACGCCCAGATCGGGGACGGACACCCATGCCATGAGGAAGTCGGCCTCGCCCGGTCGTTCGTGCAGGCGGTGACGGCGAACGGGCATCAGGTTGGTCAGCGGTGAGCGGGCCAGGTCGAAGTCGAGCGCTCCCTCAACCGCGGCGGTATCTCCGCCGGAGGGAGGCAGCGCCGCATCGCCCTCCTCGTCGGTCTCGAAGTCCCACGTGCCGTTGGAGTGGCGGCGAAGGCGCAGCCGCCGCCTCCAGCCCTCGCCGCTCGCGTCGACGTCGAGCGTCTCGGCGACGAAGGCGGGCCCGGTTCTCAGCTCGTAGTCGAGGCGGTAGGGGAGAGGGTCGACCCCGAGTTGGGTTCCGGCGGCGGCGATGGAGTCGGGGCCGAGCTCCAAGTTGGCGGCCTCGGCCCGCCAGGCGTCGAGACCGCGCCACAAGACCAGCCGTCGCACCGGCACCAGTATCTTCCACCGGTGGCGTCACCGTGCGGGCGGCCGGGGCGGGCCCCAGCCGTGCCACGATGGCGGCGGTGCCCGAGAGGACGGTCTCGCTGTTCGTCTACGGGACGCTGATGCCGGGACAGCTCCGGTGGCCGGTGCTGCAGCCCCACGCCCGCTCGACCGAGCAGGCGACGACCAGGGGCCACCTGTGGGACACGGGGATGGGCTACCCGGCGGCGCGCTTCGACGAGCGGGGCCGCCGCATCCCCGGGGCGCTGGTCACCATCGCCCCCGACGTCGGCCCGGACGTCATCGCCATGCTCGACCGCATCGAGGGGGAGGGCGTGCTCTTCCGAAGGGTGGAGATCCCGACCTCCGCCGGGCCCGCGCTGAGCTACGAGTGGGTCGGGTCGACGGAGCGCTTGTCGCCGTTGCCGAGCGGCTGGCCGCGCCGCCCCGCCGCCCGGCCCGCCCGGCCCGGCTGACCCGTCAAATCCTTCGGAGCTGGCCCCGGAGAGCGCCGCCCGGGTACAGCGGCGTGCTGTGGAGGTTGATGTAGTAGGCCTGCGGGTTGGCGGCGATGTTGTCGAGCGTCGTCTCGTTCGCCACCGTCACGCACTGGCGGAACACGCCGGTGCGGGCCGAAGGTGGAGTCTGGAACGGGACAACGATGGGTCCGGCAGAGGTGGTGGGCGCGATGTGGATGTGGAGCCCGCTCAGGGTCCCGTCGACCCTCGCCCACTGCAGGGTCACGCACAGCTGGTTGGCGGCGTCGTTGATGGTGATGTACGCCCGCCCGATTGCGTCGGGATCGCCCGGGTTGGGCCGCTCGGCCGCGCCGGTCATGAAGGCGATGATCCTGGCGTCGTCGGCGGCCGCCGGGGACGCCGCGGCCACCACGGCCGCCGAGGACACGAGCAACACACACAGGGCGACTCTGCGCATCATGCCGAACGACCTCCCGCTCACCGATGGTCTGTCCGTAGGTTACGTCGCCGAGGCCGGATCGGGATTTCGCGGCGCCGCCTCGCCCCGCCAGACCTGTGCCAGCACGACCAGTCCGACGACCGCCACCAGGGCGTTCCGGGTGACGAGCAGGGCCACGGGGGCGGCGTCGTTGGCCAGCAGCCCGGCGTAGCGGAACGGGAAGAGCACCTGGGACAGCACGTTGGCGATCGCGATCAGCCCCAGCGGCACCCACAGGACGCGCCCGGCCAGGCTGGCGAGGACAGCGGCCAGCGCGGACAGCCACAGCATGAACTGGGGCGAGAAGACGGTGCCCACGGCGAGGAGAAGGGCGAGGGTGCCCGTCATGACCATCACCAGCTGGGTCGAGGAGCCCGGCTCGACCCTCTTGCGGGCGAGGGCCGCACCGGCGACCACCACGGCGACCGACAGGACCAGGGACACCCTCTCGAGCGCCGACCCTCCGGAGCGGGCGAGGTGGGCGGCGCCGCGGTCGAACACCACCTTCACCGGCGGGTCGAGGTGACCGGCGATCAACAGCGCGGCGCCCCAGGTGCTCTCCACCTGGACGCCCCTCTCGCTGTGGTAGCCGACGACGCTCTCCCACAGCCCGTCCAGGGAGCCGGTGAACGGCAGCACGCCCACCACCACGACGCCCGCCGCCGCCACCAACGGCCGCCAGCGCCAGCCCCCGCGGCTGGCGACGGCGACGGGCAGGAGCAGCGCCGGGTACACCTTGGCCAGGGTGCCGAACCCCATCAGGCCGCCGACGCCCCACCACCCACCCGCCTGGGCCCGCTCCAAGGCCCAGATCGTCGCCACCGCCGGCACGAGGTCGAGGCGGAGGTAGGCGACGGGCCCGAGGAGGGGGACGAGCAGCGTCCACGCCCAGGGGCCCCACCACGACCCCGCCCGGCGGGCCATGACCAGCAAGCCGAGCAGCCCGGCGGCGTCGACGAGCACCATCAGGGCGATGAACCGTGTCCGGTAGTCGTCGCCCTCGGTCCCGGTCAGGGGGGCGAGGACGAACGGCAGCGACCCGGGCGGGTACTCGATCCGCACCTCGCCGTAGGCCGCCCGGTCGTTCCTCGCCACCTCGGTCGCCCACCGCTCGTAGAGCCTGACGTCGCCGGTGGCGGCGACCGAGCCCGAGCGGTAGTGCTCGGGGTGGTCGGCCAACCAGGCCACCGCCAGGCGCGTCGCGACGAAGACGGCCGCCAGGAGCACGAGAGCGAGCGACCTGCGACCCTTTCGGGCGCGGGCCTCCGGGGGGGCGGCGAGCCTCAGAGCGGGAGCGACCCTTAGAGCGGTAGCCGGCGGAACACCGGACGGGGCACGTGGCGGAGGACGGACATGACGGCACGGAGGGGCCGCGGCGCCCACACCTCTTCGGCGCCCGACTCGAGCGCCCGCACGATCACCTCGGCGACCTCGTCGGCGGTCGTCGACAGCGGAGCGGGCTGCATGCCCTCGGTCATCTTGGTCTTGACGAACCCCGGACGGACGATGAGCACGGACACCCCTGTGCCGACCAGGCTGTCGCCCAGCCCGGTGTAGAAGGCGTCGACCCCCGCCTTGGAGGAGCCGTACACGAAGTTCGACCGGCGGGCTCGCTCGGCGGCGACCGACGACAGCAGGACCAGCACCCCGTGACCCTGGCGGCGGAGGTGGTGGGAGACGTGGAGCCCGATCGACGCGGCGCCCACGAAGTTTGTGGTGAAGACGCCGACCGCCTCCTCGGGGTGCTCTTCGGCGCGGGCCTGGTCGGCCAGCACCCCGAACGCCACCAGGACGACGTCGATGTCACCGAACTTCGAGAAGACCTCCTCGGCGAACCGGGCGTGCGACGCGGTGTCGTCGGCGTCGAATGCGACGGTCTCGACGCGCTCCGCCCCCAGCCGCCGCACCTCGGCGGCCGCCTCCTCGAGCGCCTCGGGCCGGCGCCCGGCGAGCACCACGGTGCGGGCCCGGCGGGACACGAGGGCCTTGGCCGTCGCCAAGCCGATGTCGGACGTGCCTCCCAGCACCAGCACCGACTGCGGCGACCCCAGGGCGTCCCTCATGGCCTCATGGCGAGATCGTGTCGTCGAACAGGCCGAGGCGGCGGGAGAGGTCGGACTGGAGCACTCGGTCGGGGTCGACCTTGGCGCGAACGCGGCGCCAGTCGTCGAGCCGGGGGTACATCACCGGCAGCATCTCGGGCCGGAGGCGGGAGTCCTTGGCGAGGTAGACCCGCCCACCGGCGCCGGCGACCAGCTCGTCGAGGCCGTCGAGCAGGGGACCGAGGGCCGCCGCCCGGGTCGGGACGTCGAGAGCAAGGGTCCACCCGGCCATCGGGAACGACAGCGGGCCGAGGTTGGCCTCGCCAAAGCGCTTGAGCACGGCGAGGAACGACGGGCAGCGGGCGTCGCTCAGCCGGGTCACCGCCGTCCGCAGGGCGCCCTCCTGGCCGAAGGGCACCACGAACTGGTACTGCACGAACCCCCGGCGGCCGTAGAGGCGGTTCCACTCGGTGATGCCGTCGAGAGGGTGGAAGAACGAGTGCAGCGGGACGATCCGTCCCCGCTCGTCGCGGGGAGCCTTGGTGAACCACAGCTCGTTGAACGCGCGCACGGTCAGGCGGTTCAGGAGGCCGCTCGGGACCCAGGCCGGGGCGCGCGCCACCGCCTTGGGCGCGAACCAGGCGCCGGCGTCGCGCTCGGGGTCGGGCAGCTCCTCGAGGCGGGCGTGGCGCCCTCGGGTGAGGACCGACCGTCCCATCGAGGCTCCCCGGGCCAGGCAGTCGATCCACGCCACCGAGTAGTCGTAGCGGTGGTCGCCTCCTTCCATGCGGGCCAGGGCGTCGTCGAGGTCGGTCGCCCGCTCGGTGTCGACGTTCATCGCCGTCGTCTCCACCGGCCTCAGCCTGATGGTCGCCTCGACGACCACGCCGGTGAGGCCCATGCCGCCGGCGGTGGCCCAGAAGAGATCGGGCTCGCTCGCCGGGGTGACCTCTATCTGGCCCGTCGGCGTGTCCAGCGTGAAGCCGAGGACGTGGTCGCAGAAGCTCCCGTCGACGTGGTGGTTCTTGCCGTGGATGTCGGCGGCGATCGCCCCGCCGACGGTGACGTGGCGGGTGCCGGGCGTCACCGGGACGAACCACCCGAGCGGCAGCAGCAGACGCATGAGCGCGTCGAGGCTCGTGCCGGCGTCGGTGGTGACGAGGCCGTTGGCGAGGTCGATGTCCCGGACCCGGGCCACCTGGGTCATGTCGACGACGAGACCCCCGGCGTTCTGGGCGCAGTCGCCGTAGCTGCGGCCCAGACCGCGGGCCACGAGGCCCCGCCGAGGGGCGGCCCGCAACAGGCCGGGCAGCTCGTCGGGGTCCCGGGGCCGGGCCACCCGGGCGGCGGTGGGGGCGGTTCGACCCCAGCCCGACAGGAGCTCGGTGACCGCTTCGACGGGTGCGGGGCCGCCGCCCTCAGGCGACATGGACCCCCACGGCGAAGCAGGCGAGCCACAGGGCGCCGAGCACCTGCAGCGTCCGGTCCTGGAGCACGAGCTCCTCGGGAGCGCCGCCCCGGCCCGTCTCCAGGAGCAGGCCGTAGCGCAGCACGCCCAGCACGAAGGGGACGATCGAGAGCTGGAACCAGACCGGCGCGCCGGCGAGGTCGGCCTTCTCGAACGCCCACAGGCAGTAGGCGGCGATGGCCACCGACGAGGACACCGAGCGCACGTAGCGGAGGAAGTCGCTCGAGTAGACGTCCAGCGTCGGGCGGTGGTCGCCCCGGTCATCTCCCAGGTCGAGGTGCTCGGCGTGACGCTTGCCGGCGACCATGAACAGTGACCCGAACCCGGCCACGGTGAGGAACCAGCTGGAGATGGGGACGTCGACGGCGACGCCTCCGGCGATGGCGCGAATGAGGAACCCCGAGGCGACGGCGGCGATGTCGACGACGACCACGTGCTTGAGCCACAGGCTGTAGAGGGGCTGGAGGGCGACGTAGGCGCCCAGCACGAGGGTCAGCGGCCAACCGGCGACCAGGAAGGCGCCCCCGACGCTCATCATGAGCAGGCCGGCGCCCACCGCCTTGGCCACGCCCACACCGACCGACCCGGCCGGAATGGGGCGCAATCGCTTGGTGGGGTGCTGGCGGTCGGCGGCGACGTCGAAGGCGTCGTTGAGGAAGTAGGCGCCGCTGGCGGCCAGGCAGAAGAGGCCGAAGGCGGCCAGCGTCTTCAGGACGGCATCCGCCTCGGTGAGGACCCCCGCCGCCCCGGGCGCGGCGAAGACGAGGAGGTTCTTCACCCACTGGCGGGGGCGAGCGGTGCGCAGCAGCCCCCTGCTCAGCGACTCTCTCGGGCTGGGCGGCGCCTCGGCCCGAGCAACGAGCGGCTCGCCCGCCGGGGTGTCGCCGCCGTCGGCGGGGTCGCCGGTGAGGAGCTCTGCCCTCGTCATGTCCCGCTCGTTCGCAGCCAAGGCTCTCTCTTCCGGACCGGTCAGGAACTGTACCGTCGGCCCCGCCGGCGACGGTTCACCCGGACCGCCCCGTCCCCGGCGAAGGCGAGGAGCTCGCGGTCGCCGCGGCTGTCCCCGTACGCCACCACCGTGCACGCCTCCTCGCCCAGCCACTCCTCGAGGCGGCGGACCTTCTCGGGGCCGCGGCAGTTGGGTCCCACCAGCCTGCCCGTGAGCCGGCCGTCGGGCCCCACCTCCAAGCGCGTCCCCAAGGCGGCGGCGAAGCCCAGGCGGCGGGCCACCGGTGCCACGTAGAGCTCCGGGGAGGCGGAGACGACGACCAGCTCGTGGCCGGCGGCGCGGTGCGCCTCGATGCGCTCGAGCGTCTCCTGGCGCAGGCCGTGGGCGACCAGGTGGTCGGCGAAGGACTCGGCCACCTCCTCGAGCACGGCGACCGGCTGGCCGGTGAGGAGCCGGCGCAGGAGCGCCTCCTTGGCCGCGTCCCGCGATCCCGCTCCGGCCATCGACCGGGCGATTCGGACGGACAGGGCGAGAAGCGCCCCGGTCGTGCGGGCGCGGCCCGCCGACCGCCGGAGGAAGGGGATGAGGGTGTCGCTGCGGGTGATCGTGCCGTCGAAGTCGAAGGCGGCGACCGTGCGCACCTGCTCTGTCATGCTTTCGTCATCGCCACCCCGGATACCCCGATTCTCAGTCGCCTCGCGTCCGCGCTCAGCCACTCTCGCACCCGAGGGCACCCCGCGCCGGTCGTCTCCCCGTCGCGACCGAGGTGGCAACAGGTCTGGGCGCCGGTGCTGCTCGGGCTTCTCGCCGCGCTCGTCGTGGTCGCCGTCGCCACCTACCCGGGACAGTGGTTCCCCGCGGCCGTGCAAGGCCGCTGGTTCTTCACCTCGCCCGTCCTCGGGTCTTCGGCGCTCGCCCACCGGACGGCGTTCGCCGTCTACTTCGGCGCCCTCGTGGTGCTCGGGCTGGCCTGGATGTGGTTCCTGCACGTGGTGCGCGGCGACCGCCAGTTCCCCACCTGGCTGGCGCTGGGCGTCTTCGCCTTGTGGTCGGCGCCCTTCCTGGTCGGCCCCCCGGTGAGCAGCGACGACGCCGTGGTCTACGCCGGGGTGGGCCAGCTCGTCGAGCGGGGGCTCGACCCCTACGAGGTCGGCGTCGACGCCCTCGGGGACGAGCCGGTGGTCGGGGCGTCGTCGCCCTTCTGGCGGGACGCGCCGGCGCCCTACGGTCCGCTCTACCTGCGGGTGACGTGGCTGGCCAGCGTGCTGACGGCCGGGTCGTTCCGGGCGACGATCGTCGTCCTTCGCCTGTTCGGGTTCGCCTGCCTCGCCCTGATGGCGCTGCCGCTCGCCACGCTCGCCCGGCGGGCCGGCACCACCCCGGCCTTCGCCATCGCCGGCGTGCTGTGCAGCCCCCTCGTCCTCGTCCAGCTGGTAGGCGCGGCGCACAACGAGACCTTGATGATCCTGCTGCTGGCCGGCGGCGTCGTCCTCGGACTGGGCGGGCTCGACGAGCGGGCGGGTGGCCGACGCGGGGCGGCGCGGGTCGTGGCGGGCGTCGCCCTGTGCGGCGCGGCGGCGGCGGTGAAGCTCCCGGCGCTCGTCGGCGCGGTGCTGCTCGGTTGGCTGTGGCCCGGCCCGGGGGCGCCACCCTCCCGCCGCCTCGCCGGCGCCGCCAGCGCCGCCGCCCTGGGCGCCGCCGCCCTCGTGGCGATCAGCCTCGTCACCGGCATGGGACTCGGTTGGCTCGGCAACCTCGACGCGCCCCAGAAGGCGTACACGATCGCCGCCCCCTTCACCGCGCTCGGTGTGGTCGCCCAGTGGCTGTTCGACCATCTGGGCTGGTCGGTCCACGGGACGCTGCCGTTGCTGCGGTCGGTCGGCCTCGTCCTCGGCATCGTCGGGGCATGCGTCCTGCTCGTGCGGGCCGAGCGCCTGGGAGCGGTGCTCGCCCTGGGGCTGGCCCTGATGACCCTTGCCGCGACGTCGCCGGCCCTGTGGCCGTGGTACCTGGCGTGGGGCCTGGTGTTCGTCGGCTCGGTGACGCTGCCGCTCGGGCTGCAGCTGGCGCTGGTCGCGTCGAACCTCCTCGTCACGCCCCTCGGCCCGGGCGTGCTCGACGTGAACGGCCGGCCCGTCCCCAGCGCCGCGTTCGTCGTCCTCGTGTGCGTGGGGGCTGGCGCGGTGTGGCTCACCCGGCGCAGCCCTCTACCGGGCGTGCTGAGCTCGAGGGCGCCCCGGTGAGCGAGACGCGAGAGACCGAGGCGGAGGACGAGGCACCGGAGCCTTCGCCCGCCACCAGCGGCGCCGCCGTCGGGCCGCGCCTCCCCCGTCCCCGACCGTGGGCGTGGGTGTGGCGGCCGCTCGCCATCTTCGCCGCCTCGAGGGTCGTCACCGTGGTGGCCGCCGTCGTCGCCGCGACCATCGCCACCCGGCTCGGCGATGACCTGAGCACGGACAAGCCGTGGCCGCCGCCGTCGCCCACGCGCCATCTCACCCTTCGGGCGCTCGGCAGCTGGGACGGCGGGTGGTACGCGAGCATCGCCGAGCAGGGGTACCCGCAGGAGGCGGGGGAGCCCAGGCCGTGGGCCGACTTCGCCTTCTTCCCCGGGTTCCCCGCCGCCGTCCGGGTCGTGGCCCGGGTGCTCGGCATCACGACGACGGTCGCCGGGATCACGTTGTCGGTGCTCTTCGGGGCGGTGGCGGTGTCGCTGCTCTGGCTCCTCGCCCGCCACCTCGGGGGGACGGCCATGGCCGACCGGACCGCCGCCCTGGTCTCGTTCTTCCCCGGCTCGATCGTCTTCTCCATGGCGTACGCCGAGTCGATGATGCTCACCTTCTCCCTGCTCTGCCTGCTCGCCCTGTTCGCCCGCCGGTGGGGGCTGGCGGGGCTCGCCGCCGGTCTGGCGACGGCGACGCGGCCCAACGCGGTGGCGTTGTGCTTCTGCTGCGCGTGGGCCGCGGTGGTGGCCATCCGGAGGCGCGGGGAGTGGCGCGCCCTCGCCGCGCCGGTCCTGTCGGTCTCCGGCATCCTCGCCTACTTCCTGTTCCTCCAGCGCCGCACGGGCGACCTCTTCTTCTGGTTCGACGTGCAGAGCCGCACCTGGAGCGAGAGGGTGGACTTCGGCGTCGGCACCTGGCGCCGGTTGCAGAACGCCCTCGCCGACCCGCTGGACCTTCACCAACCCCGCGACATCAACTCCCTCGTCGCCACCCTCGGGCTCTTCTTCGTCGTCTTCGCCTTGTACGCCCTCTGGCGGTGGCGACCTCCGGCGGTCCTGACGATCTACGCCGGCGTCGTGCTGCTGCTGGCGGTCATGTCCCAGACCCTCGGCCTGCGGCCGCGGTTCGTCCTCACCGCCTTCCCGCTGTTCCTCGCCTTGGCGGCATGGCTCCGGGGCACGGCGTTCAACGTCGTCCTCACCTGCTCGGCTGGACTGCTCGGGGCGTTCACGATCCTCTCGGTGGCCACCATCTACGCCACGCCCTGACCTCCCCGCCGCGGTGCGCGGTCAGATGCGGTCGCAGGGGACGTCCACGTACCAGAGCTCCGGCGGCCCCGGAGCGACGGGGACGTGGACGCTCCCGGCTCCTGTCCGTGCGCATTCCTGGCGCGCCGCCCGCATGCTCTCGCCCCAGTCGGGCGCCAAGCTTCGGACGGTCTCGACTGCCCGGAAGTTCACGAGGGTGACGAGCACGACGGCGGCGGCGACGGCCCGCGGCGGCCACACCCGGCCGCGTAGGGGCGGTCCCTCGGCGACGCACAGGAGCACCGCGATCAGGAGGAGCACGGGGACGACGGTGTACCGGGAGCCGTTCAGGGTGAAGCTGTCGCGCGCCGGGTACACCTCCTGGCTCCCTCGCAGGTAGAGGGCGACGGCGAAGAGAACGGCCGAGTAGAAGAGGGCGGCGACCATGAACGCCAGCCGTTCGCCGCCGGCCTGCAGGATGCCTACGAGGCAGACGCCGCCGACGACCACCACGCTGGCCACGGCGAAGAGCCAGCCGAACCTGGAGAACGCGGTGGAGAGGTAGCCGTCGCCGACGACGACGGAGCCGGTCACCCGGAGGGCGTAGCCGAGGGGCACGTCGACGAGGCGGAACGGCAGGAAGCGCTGGTCGCCGGCGTCCTCGACGAGGACGGCGACCGCCTGGCAGGCGACGGCGGCGGCGAAGACGGCCGGGACGACCCAGCGGCGCCGGCCCTCCCCCACGACGACGCGCCGCACGGCCAGCGGGGCGTACAGGGCGGTCAACGGCCCGCTCAAGGTGGCGGCGGCGACGACGACCGCGTCGGCGACCAACATCGGGCCCGAGTCGGACGTCGACCACAGGGCCAGGAAGGCGGCGAAGAGCAGGTACCAGTGGATGTCGAGCCCGTTCGCCGCCACCTCGAAGGCGGTGACCGGGGCGAACACGAACGTGGCGGCCATGACCGTCCGCGCCCATGCGGACCCGAGCACCGACCGCGAGGCGAAGAAGACGTAGACGGACAGGAGGGCGACGACGAAGCTCCCGGCCACCGCGAAGGTGGCGGCGGCGTGCTCGAGCGGCAACTCGGCGGCCAGGGAGCCCACCGCCCGCGCCGCCAGCTGCAGGTAGCCGGAGTGGGGCTCGAACAGGTTCAGGCGGTCGTCGATCGCCTGGGAGAGGAAGACGTTGCCGTCCTCCGCCCAGATCGCCGTCCACGGCGGCCGGTCCGGGGCCCGCACGAGCTGCAGGACGGTGGCGGCGGCCACCCACAGGGCGGCCAGCGACACGGCGGCGCCCAGCGTGGGCCCGCCGGGTGAGGCGGGCGGCCTGGTTCCGCCCTCGACCTCGGCCTCAGGCGACCTTGGTGAAGAGATAGCCGTCCACCGGCGTCTGCACGACCCCCCCGGGCGCGAACAGCGCGTCCTCGAGCCGCAGGCTGTCGTCCCCCATGATGACTTCTCCGGCCTGCTCGCACCGCATCTTGATGAGGCTGTGGAACGGCGACTTGCCCCCCTCGACCGGCACGGTGTCTCCATCCGAGGCTTCCCGTTGCCGCGAGTCGTCCAGGTCACCGCCGCCCTCGGGGGAGCTGGTCGAGTCCGACTCTCCGAGCCCCGGGCTCTCGGGAGCGGCGGCCACGCTCTCACCTGTCGAGCCCGGCTGGGTCACGCTGAGGTTGCGGGTGGCGTCGCTCGGCGGGCAGGCGAGCAGCACCCGGGCACCGACGGGCATCGCGTCCAAGACAGGGGGAAGCGTCCGCGACGGGTCACCCCGCTCCAGGCGCTCCGTGCTGTCCCGCCAGTCGACGATGTCCTCGTCGGGTACGGGACCGTCGGCGGTGAAGTAGCGCAGCTGCTCGGGCAGGTAGTTGGCCAGCAGGGGCACGAGCTGGAGGTCGGGGGAGACGACGACGTCGCCGGCGCGCAGCGAGGGCGACACCGCGTCCACCACGGCGCGCGCGTTGCTCTTCTGGTAAGGCGGCGTCTTGACCCCGATGGGCGCGGCGAGGAAGGCCACCATCCCGAGGGCGGCGACGCTCGCCCGACCACCGTTGGCCAACCCCAGACCCAACAGGATCAAGAGCGGCGCCAGCACCACCGCGAGGTAGCGGTGCGCCCACACCGAGCTCAGCCAGCCGCCGAACACGACGACCGCGGGCATGATGCCCATGGCCACGGCAGCCAGCGCCGGTCGGCTCCTCCGGCGCTGCACGACCGCGGCGAGGCCGAAGCCGGCCCCCAGCCCGATGGCGAGCACCCCCTCGAGGCCCCCGAACACCATCGCGATGTCGTCACGGATCGCCACCAGCGTGGGCCGCCGCGCCCACGGCTGGAGCTCCTGGGACCGCTGGTAGAGCAGGGTCGGGAGCCAGGGGGCGTAGAGCACGGCGACGGCGCCGAAGGCGAGGGCGGCGTCGACGACGAGCCGCCGGCGATCGGCGCTGGCCAGCAGGCAGGGAACCAGGGCGGCGCCCGCCCCGAGGAGGAGCAGCAGGCCCCAGTTGTGGGTGTACAGCAGCAGCGTCAGGAGGACGACGAACGCAGGCAGGTAGCGGCGCCGGCGGAACACGAAGGCGTGCAAGAACGTGGCGACGGTGAGGACTCCGAGGAGGACCGCCATGGAGTACATGCGGGTCTCGTTGGCGTAGAAGGCGAGGAACGGGTTCAACGCCGCCGCCAGCGCGCACATCCAGCCGGCCCGCCGCCCGAACAGGCTCCAGCCCGCCCAGAGGGCGGCGGGGACGGCGGCCAGGGCGAAGAGGAGCGACAGCACGTGGGTGTGGACCTCCGACGTGCCGACGACCGACATCCAGACGTGGAGGATCAGGTAGTACAGCGGGGGCGAGCCGTCCTGGCGCAGGAGCTCGGGGATGTCGCCCAGCGGGTGGGAGGCGATGCCGGCGGCGATCCCCTCGTCCAGCCAGTACCACTTCGCCGCCCCGCGGCCCCAGAGGAAGGCGAGGACGGCGACCAGGCCCGCCACGGCGAGGACGTCGCCGCGCCGGCGGACCAACAGGGCGCGCCCCGCCCGCCGGACCTGGGCGACGGGTGAGAGGGGAGGCTCCCGGTCGTGGGACTCGCGCTGCTCCTCGCCGAGAGTGGTGCTCACGCGCTCTCGCCGTGCTCGCTCAGGAGAGCCACTTCAGGACGCGGATGAGGCCCATTTCCGCCGGCCGCCGGTGAGCCGACGCGTGGGTCCGGGAATGGATGTCCTCGTAGTCGCGCTCGTAGGCCTTGTACGCCTGGGCGAGCATCTCCTCGTTGGTGGCGGTGGGCCGCCAGCCGAGCGCCGCCTTGATCCTCGAGGTGTCGAAGACGAAGTCCTCGGCGATCATGCGGTAGTGGTACGGCCCGAGGGGTGAGAGCTTGAGGGCGCTGGCGAGCCGCATGGCCGCCAGCGTCGGCCGCTTGGGGAGCGACGCCACCCGAGCGCCCGTCCCGGCCTGCCGGGCGACGAACTCGTAGATCTCCCGCAGCGACTTCACGTCGTCGGAGCCGACGTTGAACACGGCGGATCCTTCGGCGTGGAGGCTCAGCACGCACGCATCGGCGAGGTCGGGCGCGAACACGAACTGGTAGCGGTTGCTGCCGTCGCCCACCACCCAGACCCTGCGGCCCTCGTGGATGAAGTCGAACAGGATGGCCAGGAGGCCCAGGCGACCGCTGTCGATGATGGTGGGCGTCCGCAGGATCACCACGTCGAGCTCCCCGGTGCGGGCCTGGAGGACCTTCTCCGCCTCCCACTTCGAGCGGCCGTAGATCTCCACCGGCTCGGGCAGGTCGTCCTCGGTGACGGGCCGGTGGAGGTTCCTGCCCCAGAGGCAGTTCGAGGAGATGAACACGAACTTGGCGACGTGGTGGGCGGCCGCCAGCTCGGCCAGGACCCGGGTGCCCTCCACGTTCGACGTCCAGAGCGCACGCTCGTCCTTGACGTCGTGGGCCAGCAGGGCGGCGCAGTGGAAGACGGCGTCGAACCGGTGCTCGGCGAACAGCGCGTCGAGAAAGCTCCTGTCCCGGATGTCGCCCTCGACCGAGCGGAGCCGCGGGTGCGTCTCCCAGTCGGGCTGGAGGTCGACGCTCACGCAGTCGAACCCCTCGTCGAGCAGCCGGCGCTTCAGGATGCCCCCGAAGAACCCGGCCCCGCCTGTCACCAGAGCTCTGGTCATCGCCGCCTCAGCCCTCCCCGGGCGATCCCGTCGTCCAGGTCGTCCGGACGTGCGCGCTGATCGTACCCCCGGGGCCGGCGTCGCTCGGGCCGCTCACACCTGCGGCCGGGCCCACTGCTGGTTGGCACCTCCGTGCCACGGCCACTGGATGATGCGCGCCCCGTCGGCGGTCGAGTCACCTTCGACGTCGAGCACGTGGCCGCTGCGTACCGAGGTGATCCGGAGACGGTCGGTCCCCGGCACCGGGTCCAGCCGCCACTGCTGGTTGGCACCTCCGTGCCACGGCCACTGGATCACCGGGGCGCCCGGGGCGGTCGAGTCGCCGGCCACGTCGAGCACCTGGCCGCTGTGCACGGCGACGATGCGGTAGGCGTCGCCGCCCAGGAGGACCAGGTTCCACTTCTGGTTGGCCCCGCCGTGGCCCGGCCACTGGATGACCGCCGCCCCCGGGGTCATGGAGACGCCGGCGACGTCCATGCGCTTGTTGGTCCGCGCCGACACGAACGCGTACGAGGGCTCCCGGACCCGCTCCCCCAGCTCGTTACGGAGCTGGGGCAGCAGGTTGTACGGGACCTGCCCGGGGCACTCGGTGGCGTTGACGTCACGGTGGCCGATCACCGTCGGGATCGTGCGGCCGCCGGTGTTCACCGTGCCGAGGGGGTTGATGTTGTGGATCGCCAGCTTCCACGCCAGCAGCGCCCGCAGCGAGTTGTACATCGACGGCGGGACGGGTGCGTTCGAGAAGGTCCCGAGCAGGGCCACGCCCGTGCTCCCGTTGTTGAAGCCGAGGGCGTGGGCGCCGATGACGGCCGATGCCGTCCCGCCGAACCGCCCCTCGAACACCGTCCCGAAGCGGTCGACGACGAAGTTGTAGCCGATGTCGCACCACTTGTTGGTCTTGGTGTGGAACTCGTAGATCGCCCGCATGATCCGGGGCGAGTCGGCCGCCGAGTAGGCGTTGCTGTTGACGGTGTGGTGCACCACCGCGAAGCGGACCGCCGGCGCGTACTCGGGGTTGCCGTTGCACCCGGCCGCGAAGCGGCGGAGCGACTCGTCGGCGCCCCATCCCGCCCGGCTCACGATGCCGGGGTTGGCCGGTGCCGCCCCAGCCCGCCGCACGCCCCTCGGCGGCCTGGGCTCCTCCGAGCGCAGGGCGTGGAGCTTGAGGTCGCGGAGCTCCCCCTCGGTCACCCGGACCTCGACCCGCCGGACGTCCTTGCCCACCCACAGAGGCCCGGCGGTGGTGAAGTCACGGTGCTCGCGGGAGCCGGGGTCCGGCCCCTCGAAGGGGTCGCCGTGCACGGGCGCCCAGTCGCTCCAGCCGTCCCCGTTCCTCGTCCGGACCTCGACCGTCCCCTCGGTCCTGCCCTTCCACTCGAACCCCACGAGTTGGGTGGGCTGCCCGGTCTCGACCGACTTCCGCCAGCCCTGCCGCACGGGCTCGGTGCTGAGCGTCTGGACCTTGTCGGAGACCGGAGGGGCCGCCGCGGGCCGGACCGTGGGGACGACCAGTCCGGTGGTGACCAGGCTGGTCGCGGCGGCGGCCGGAACGGTCTTGGCCAGGAGGCGTCGAAGGGCTCGAAGGGGGCTTGAGATCATGGCTCGGCCAGGGCGTCGCGCCGCGCGCCGGGGAAGTTGGCGGTGCGCCATGTTGCCAACCGGCGCCCTGGCTGTCGAGTCACCGGCGCCCCGGCTGCGGCGGGGTCCTCCGAGTAGCTTCGCCCTGAGATGAGGCCGCCGTCCCGCCGAACCCCTCCTTCACGGTGATCGTGACCCTGGCGGGTGGGGTGGGAGCCTCGCGGTTCCTCCGCGGCCTCGTCGCCGTCGCCGATGCGGCGTCGGTCACCGCCGTCGTCAACACCGGCGACGACGTCGTCCTCCACGGGCTGCGGGTCAGCCCGGACCTCGACACCGTCACCTATGCCCTCGCGGGCGTCGCCGACGCCGAGCAGGGCTGGGGGCTGGCGGGCGAGAGCTGGACGGTCATGGAGGCCCTCGAGCGCCTGCGCCCGGCCGCCCCCGAGTCGTCGGCGGCCGGGGCCACGTGGTTCCGCCTCGGCGACCGCGACCTGGCCACCCACCTCTACCGGACCCAGCGCCTTCTCGAGGGGGCGCCGCTGTCGGAGGTCACCACCGAGCTGGCCCGCGCCTTCGGGCTGGCGTGCCGGCTCCTCCCCATGACCGACGACCGGGTCGAGACCCGCGTGGAGGTGGACGGCCACGGGGAGATGGGCTTCCAGGAGTACTTCGTGGCCCACCGCCACGCAGTGGCCGTGCGGTCGGTGCGCTTCTCCGGGGCCGACGCCGCCCAGCCCGCGCCGGGGGTGGTCGAGGCGATCCACGCGGCCGATCGGGTGGTGATCGCCCCGTCGAACCCCGTCCTCTCGATCGGCCCGGTGCTGGCGTTGGCGGCCATCGACGAGGCGGTGGCGGCCCGCCGGGAGGACGCGGTGGCGGTCTCCCCCATCGTGGCGGGCGCCGCCCTGCGCGGGCCGGCGGCCCGCCTGTTGGCCGAGCTGGGTCACGAGTCGACGGTGGTGGGCGTCGCCCGGCTCTGGGCACCGTGGGCGGCGACCCTTGTCGTCGACGACGCCGACGCCGCTTTGGCCGGCTCGGTGGAGGAGGAGGGCGTGCGCTGCGTCGTCGCCCCCACGGTGATGCGGACGCCCGCCGACGCCGCCGCCCTGGCCCGAACGGTGCTCGCCGCCGGCCATGGGGCATCGGCCGACCGGTGAGGGCTCTCAGCGTCGTTCCCGTCGAGGGGATCCCCGAGATCCGCCCCGGCGACGTGCTGGCCGAGCTGGTCGCCGAGCGGGCCGACCTGGCCGCCGGTGACGTGGTGGTGGTCACCCAGAAGGTCGTCTCCAAGGCCGAGGGGCGGTTGGTCGAGGTCGACCACTCCGACCTGGCCGCTCGGGCGGCCGTGGTGCAGGCCGAGTCGGTCCGGGTGCTGCGCCGGCGGGACGAGCTCACGGTGGCGGAGACGCGGCACGGCTTCGTCTGCGCCAACGCGGGTGTCGACCTCTCGAACGTGCCCGCCGGCACGGCCGCCCTGCTCCCCGTCGATCCGGACCGCTCGGCGCGGCGCATCCGCGACGGGCTGCGGGCGCGGGCGGGCGTGGAGGTGGCGGTGATCGTGTCGGACAGCTTCGGCCGGCCCTGGCGCCGGGGCGTCACCGACGTTGCCATCGGCTGCGCCGGCATCGCCGCCGTCGTCGACCTCCGGGGCACCGCCGATGCCGCCGGGCGGACCTTGACCGTGACCGAGGTGGCGGTGGCCGACGAGCTGGCCGCCGCCGCCGAGCTGGTGATGGGCAAGTCCGCCGGCGTCCCGGTCGCCCTGGTCAGGGGCGTCGACCCCGCCTGGCTCCGCGAGGGTTCGGTGAAGGCCGAGCTGGTGCGCCGCCCCCAGGAGGACCTGTTCCGGTAGGTCTCCCCTGGGACCGGTGGGTGCCCCGGCGAGCGCTCACCGCCGCCGACGGAGCCGCGGCACCACCGCGTTGAACGCGCCTCGCAAGAGGCGGTCCATGGAGGAGTCGGCCCGCGGGAGCATGCCGATCTGGCGCGCGAACTGGGCGCCGTCGTAGTAGATCGTGTTGTGGCCGATGAGGCCGTCGCGGATCTCCATGACGTCGCAGCCCTTGAGGTCGATCCGGCTGCCCGTCGGGCGAAAGCCGGCGAAGGGGGCACCCGAGAAGGTGCCGGTGAGGCGCCAGGTGACGACGGCGAGGTCCGGGCCGGCAAGCACCCTCTCGACGGCCATCTGGATGTCCGGCAGGGCGGCGATCAGCTCGGCGAAGAACTGTCGAACACCATCCCGCCCCCGCACCGTCCGACCCAAGGCGAGCAGCTCGTCGGCGTAGTGCTCGGGATGCCCACAGAGCACGAGGGCGTCCGGGTCGTGGGCGTTGATCGCGGCAAACGCCGTGCGGGCCGTCTCCTCGGAGATCCTCGCAGGGTCCGCCTCCATCGCCTCATTCCGGGTTCCGGGAACCGGGCGGCAGTCTACTTCCAGCCACATCTGGACGGTCAGGGCCCGGTGGTCGCCGGCGGCGGACGTTGGCTCCCCTGCCACGCGTGAGGCCGTTACGCCAGCTGGAGGCTCGTGGCGATCCGGTCGAGGTCGGGGCTCTGGCCGACGAGCGTCAGGATGAACGCCCTCCCCCGGCGGACGACGTAGTACTGGGACTCCTGCAGCTCGACCGACCCGCCCGTCCCCGGGTACTGGACCCGGAAGCGCTGGCGGATGGCGGGGACGCCGTCCAAGGTCGTCTTCTCCTGGGTGAGGCCCGTGGCACCCGTCTGTCGAAGCCGGATCGCCGCGCCCGAAGCCATGTCGTCGAGGTCCGAGTCGGAGGGGAGGACGATCAGGTTGGCGGTCGAGCCGGTGGCGGGATCGACGACGGCGAGCCGGGCGCCCTCGCGGACGGCGCCCTTGAGCTGGGTGAGCGGGGGGCCCATTCGCTCGTTGTCGCGGCGGAGCCCCTCGGCGACGCCGTCGAAGCTCCCGATCTCGGTGGGGAGCTGGCGCCAGCTCTCGGGGACGCTCACCGCAAAGCCGATGGTCTCGTCCTGCACGACCGTGAAGCCGGGCGGCGCAGCGGCGTCGAGCGGGCGCGCCGGCTCCTCGTCGTCCGACCCGCACCCGACGACGACGGCGAGGACCGCCACGACCGTCACCAGCCACCGGCGCACCGGAACCTCCTCCTCGGTCGCTCTCCGCGAGCGGTGAACGCTACCCCGGGCGCGCCGAGGCGCCCTGATCGCGGAACCAGCGCAGCACCTTCCCGGTTCCGACCTCGAGGGAGGTCCAGGCCTGCCAGCCCAGCTGCAGGGCGGCCCGCCCTGGGTCGAGGGCTGACCGGGCCAGCTCGCCCGGTCGGGGCGGGGCGTACCGGACTCCGGTCGTGACGCCGGCCAGCTCGGCCATGACCTCGTAGAGGGTGTTCACCGACACCTCGACGCCGGTGCCCACGTTCACGAGGAGCCCGTCGCCCTTCACCGCCGCCCGGGCGAAGGCGTCGACGACGTCGTCGACGTAGACGAAGTCGCGCGTCTGGCGGCCGTCGCCGAAGATCGTGCACTGCTGCCCGCTGAGGAGGAGGCCGGCGAAGATGGCCACCACGCCGGCCTCGCCGTGGGGGTCCTGGCGGGGGCCGTAGACGTTGCCCAGGGCCAGCGAGGTGAACTCGACGCCGTGGAGCTCCCGGTAGGCGGCCAGGTAGTCGCCGGCCGCCTTCTTCGAGACGCCGTACGGCGACAGCGGGCGCTGGGGGGCGGTCTCGCGGACCGGAAGCTCCTTGGGCTCGCCGTAGAGGGTGCCGCCACTGGCGGCGAAGACCACCTTGCGCGTGCCGGCGGCGCGGGCGCCCTCGAGCACGTTGATCGTGCCGATGATGTTGACCTCGGCGTCGAAGACGGGCCTGGCGACCGACACCCGGACGTCGGCCTGGGCGGCCAGGTGGAACACCACCTCGGGCCGGCGGTGGACCATGAGCTCGACCAGCCCGGGCGAGCGGATGTCGAGGCGGTGGAAGGTCACCTCGTACGCCGGGTTGGACCGGGCTTCGGCCAGGTTGGCCAGCGAGCCGGTGGACAGGTCGTCGACGACGTCGACGGAGTGCCCCTCGGCCAGCAGCCGGTCGACCAGGGTCGAGCCGATGAAGCCGGCCCCTCCCGTCACCATCGCCCTCATGGCCGCGACCTCCCCGCCGCGAACCTCGTGCGATCGACCCCCCTACGTGCCAGTCGATCGAACAACGTCCGCAGGAGGGGGCGACGTGAGGACGGGGCCACGTCAGTCGTCGGCCGGCCGGCGCGCGCCGTGCAGGTGGGCTCCCGGCTCGACCTCGACGTTCGGGCCGACGACGGTGAAACCGGAGAGCGACGCCTTCTCGCCCACCACCGCCTGCTCGCCCACCAGGCACAGCTCGACGGTGGCGTCGGCCCGGACGACCGCCCCTGGCAGAAGCACCGAGTCCTGGACGCGCGCCCCCTCGAGCACCCGCGCACCCGCCCCGACGACCGAGCGCTCGACCGACGCGCCCGCCTGGACGTAGGCCGCCGTGCCGATGAGGGCGGGCCCCTGCACCTCCCCGTCGACGACCGCGGACCCGATCGTCCAGACCCCGTCGCCCCGGTCGTGGGCTCCCGGCGCGGGCGGCCCGGGACGCCGACCGGTGAGGAGGTCGAGCTGGCAGCGGAGGAACCGTTCCGGCGTGCCCGTGTCGGCGAAGTAGCTGGACGACACCATGGCGTAGAGCCGGCCCTCGGCGCAGATCGCCGGGAAGGTCTCCCGCTCGATGGAGACGGGACGGTCCTTGGGGATGCGGTCGACCACCGACGGCTCGAAGACGTACATGCCGGCGTTCACCACCCCCGGCTGGGCCGTCGCCGGCTTCTCGACGAAGGCGCAGACCCGACCGTCGTCCTCGGTGGCGACGAGCCCGAACGGCGAGGCGTCGTCGACCGGCGTGAGGGCGAGCGTGGCCTCGGCCCCCCGCTGGGCGTGGAAGTCGACGAGCGCCCCCAGGTCGAGGTCGGTGAGCACGTCGCCGTTGACGGCGACGAAGCGCTCGTCGATGCCAGCCGTCCGGGCGGCGAAGCCGACCGCTCCACCGGTGCCGAGCGGCTCGGTTTCGATCACCGGCGTCACGCGGAGCCCCAGGTCGCGGGCGCGCGGCATGGCGTCGAGGAAGGCCTCGTGGCGGTAGCCCAGCGAGAGCACCGCCTCGTTCACGCCGTGGGCGGCCAGGTGGGCGAGCACCCGGTGGATCATCGGCACCTCGGCCACCGGCAGCATCTGCTTCGGGAGCGCGAGGGTGAGAGGCCGGAGGCGGGTGCCCGAGCCCCCGACCAGGACGACCGCCCTCACGGGGTGCCGGGTGGGCTGGCCGGCGGGGCCCCGGTCGACGGCGGCGCGGTGGTCGCGGCGTCGGGCGGAGGCGTGGTCTCGGTGCTCGGCGCGGTGGTGTCGGTCGCGCCAGGCTCGGTGCTCGGCGTCGCTCCTGGCGCCGTGGTGGTCGTGGCGCCGGGTACGTCGGTGAGCCGGTCGAGGTTGGGAGCTGAGACGGGCCGGGGGATGTCCGTCCCGTCGGGCACGAAGGCGACGGTGATGAGCTGCCCGTCGGTGAACCGGATGTCCGCCGGATCGCCGTTGAACATGGTGCCCTCGACGTTGGGGTCCTTCGACGGCCACGTCTTGGCCTGGACGCGGGCGGGCTTCTCGCCGCACTTCATCCCGTTCTTCTTGGTCTCCTGGCCCGGGACGCGGATCTCGCTCTCGCTGACCTCGCCCTTCACCGCGTCCATGAAGACGCCCAACCTGGCGTTGCGGCCGGCCGCCGCCGTGCGCTGGGGGTGGATGTGGACGACGCCGTCGTTGTGCGTGTGGATGCCCAGGGGGTCGGTCTCGTCGGCGATGTTCGGAAGGAAGGTGTCGCAGACGTAGAAGCCGAGGGCGGCGTGCCAGTGGTCCCCGGGGCGCCCGTCGCCGGGGATCCGCGGCGGGCTGGCGTCGGCCTGGCGCTCCATCTTGGCCTGCACGATCCCCGCGGTGCCCAGCACCACGACAACGCCGATGAACACGGGCCAGAACCACGACGTCGACCCGCGCTTGGTACGGCCGCCGCCGGTGCGGGCGACGCGCGCCACCTTCTTGCTGGAAGACGCCTTCCCCATGGAGATCGAACCTACCGCACGGTCGCGGGCCCCGGACCTCGGCTCGACCGCCGCGGGAGCCCGCCCGGGGCGCCCAAGCCGACCGCCCGGTGGGCCCACGCCAGGACCGTTCGCAGCCCCAGACCGGCGGCCACAACCGGCAGGAGCGCCCGCCGTGCGCCGGTCGTGCTCTTGGCGGCGAAGCGGAGGAGGGACCGGTGGTGGGCGGCGATCATGCGGTAGGGCGCCAGCTCGCTCGACGCCCCGACGGTGTGGGTGACCCGGGCGGCGGGCTCATAGGCCACCCGCCAGCCGGTTCTCCACAGGCGCCAACAGAGGTCGACGTCCTCGACGTACATGAAGTACGCCTCGTCGAAGCCGCCGACGGCGTCGAAGGCGCTGCGCCGAACGAGCATGCAGGTGCCCGACACCCAGTCGACGGCGCCGGCCTGCGTCCGGTCGACGTCGAGCATGCGGTAGTTGCGGGTGAAGCGGTTGGTCGGGCGGAGCAGGCCGAGGAAGGCGTGACCGGCAGCGACCCCGAGGTCGGGGAAGCGGCGGGCCGACGGGTACAGCGTGCCGTCGGGGTTCTCGACCCGGGGGCCGACGACGGCCAGGATCTCGTCGGCGTCGAGGGCGGCGGCCAGCGCCGCCACCGCGCCCCGGTGCACCAGGGCGTCGGGGTTCAGGATCATGACGTACGGCGTGGCGGTCACCGCCACGCCGCGGTTGGCCGCCCGGCCGAACCCGAGGTTCGCCCCTGTAGGCACGAAGACGGCGTCGGGGTCGGCGGCGGCGAGGGCCGGCCCCGACCCGTCGGTGGAGGCGTTGTCGACCACGACCACCTCGGCGACTCCCTCGTCCCGGAGGCTGCGCACGCACTCGAGGAGGTGGTCGCGGGCGTTGTAGTTGACGACCACCGCGGCGACCCCCGCCATGCTCACCGCCAGCGGTACCGGACCAGCGTCCACAGGACGCGCAGCCCGTCCTTCCAGGTCCACTTCCGCCCCTCGGCCCGGCCCCGGCTCACGTAGGCGATGGGAACCTCGTAGATGCGGTGGCCCCGCCGCAGGACCTTGGCGGTGAACTCAGGCTCGAACTGGAAGCCGTCGGACTCCAGGGTGACGCCGTCGAGGACCCGCCGTTCGAACAGCTTGTACCCGGTGAGCATGTCGGAGACGGTCGTGTCGTAGAGGACGTTGGTGGCGAGCGACAGCAGCCGGCTGCCCGCCCAATGGCGGAAGGACATGCTGAGGCGCTCGCCGGTGAACCGCGAGCCGTACACGACCTTGGCCTCCCGGTCGAGGATGGGGCGCAGGAGCCCGGGCCAGTCCTTCGGGTCGTACTCGAGGTCGGCGTCCTGGATGAGGACCAGCTCGCCGCGGGCACGGGAGAGACCGGTGCGGACGGCGGCGCCCTTGCCCCGGTTCTGATCGTGGCGGACCTGTTGCACGGTGGAGTCCTCGATGGCCGCGAGCACCTTGTCGGTGCCGTCGGTCGAGCCGTCGTCGACGATGACGATCTCGACCTCGAGCGGTACCTCGGTGCCCCGCATGCGGCGCACGACCTCGGCCACGGTGTTGCGCTCGTTGTACACCGGGACGATCACCGACAGGGTGCGGTACTCCGGCGTCTGCCCCTCAACCACTTCGGAACCAGGCGGCGGTGCGGGCCAGCCCGTCGGCCAGCTTCACCTCGGGCTCCCAGCCGAGCAGGTCGCGCGCCAGGGCGATGTCGGGCCGCCTCTGGGTGGGGTCGTCGGTGGGAAGGGGCTCGAAGGTGAGGTCGGAGCACGAGCCGGTCACCTCGAGCACCGTCTCGGCCAGCTGGCGGACGGTGTACTCCTCCGGGTTGCCGATGTTCATCGGCCCGACGTAGTCGCTGTCCAGCAGGGCGAGGAAGCCGCGCACCTCGTCGTCGACGTAGCAGAAGCTGCGGGTCTGGCTTCCGTCGCCGTAGATGGTGAGCGGCTTCCCGGCGAGGGCCTGGACGACGAAGTTGGAGACGGCCCGGCCGTCGTCGGGCCTCATGCCGGGACCGAAGGTGTTGAAGATGCGGACGATGCGAACGTCCACGCCGTGGAACCGGTGGTAGGCCATGGTCATGGCCTCGGAGAACCGCTTGGCCTCGTCGTAGACCGCACGTGGGCCGACGGGGTTGACGTTGCCCCAGTAGGTCTCCGGTTGGGGGTGGACGAGGGGGTCGCCGTACACCTCGCTCGTGGACGCCAGCATGTAGCGCGCCCCCTTGGCCCTGGCCAGCTCGAGGGTGTGCTGCGTCCCCCGGCTCCCGACCTCGAGGATCGGGATCGGGATCCGCTCGAAGTCGGCGGGCGAGGCGGGGCTGGCGAAGTGCAGGACGGCGTCGACCGGCCCGCCCACCTCCAGCGGCTCGGTCACGTCGTGGCGGAGGAACGTGAAGCGCTCGTGGTCGACCAGGTCGGAGACGTTCTCCATCGAACCGGTGACGAGGTTGTCGACGGCCACCACCTCGTCGCCCGCGGCCAGGAGCGCCCGGCAGAGATGCGCCCCGAGGAACCCGGCGCCGCCGGTGAGGACGACCCTCCGCGTCATCTCCCTATCCCCTCGTAGGTGAAACCGAGGCGGCGGAGGGCGGCGGGGTCGAGCAGGTTGCGGGCATCGACGACGTGAGGTGCGGCGAGGAGGTCCCGCACCTTGGCGAAGTCGAGACGGCGGAACTCGTCCCACTCGGTGAGGACGGCCAGCACCGCCGCCCCGTCGCACGCCGCGTAGGGGTCGTCCACCACCTCGATGCCCACCACCTCGGGTCGTTCACCGTCGCGCCGCACCGCCGGGTCGTAGGCCCGGACATGGGCGCCCATCGCTCGCAGCCGGGCCAGGACGCGAAGCGACGGCGACTCCCGGAGGTCGTCGGTGCGGGCCTTGAAGGTGAGCCCCCAGGCGCCGACCAGCGCTCCGTCCACCGAGCCTCCCGCTTGGCGCGCCACCTTGCCCGCCACCCGCTCGAACTGCTCCTCGTTGACCGCCTGGACGCCGCGGAGGAGCTGGAAGTCGTACCCCGACGTCTCGGCGATGCGGATGAGCGCGCTGGTATCCTTCGGGAAGCACGAGCCCCCCCACCCGGGGCCGGGGCGGAGGAACTCGAACCCGATGCGGCGGTCGTAGCCCATCCCCAGCACGACGTCGCGGACGTCGGCGCCCACCGCCTCGCAGACGTTGGCCACCGCGTTGACGAACGACACCTTGGTGGCGAGGAAGGCGTTGCACGCGTACTTGAGGGTCTCGGCGGTGGCGGGGTCGGTGACCAGCACCGGGGCCGAGATCGACTCGAACAGCGACGTCACCCGGACGGCGGCGGCGTGGTCGTCGGTGCCCACGACGATGCGGTCGGGGTTGAGGAAGTCGGCCACCGCCGAGCCCTCGCGGAGGAACTCGGGGTTGGAGACGACGACCACGTCGTCGCGCCCGAGGACCTCCTCGACCACCCGGGTGGAGCCGACGGGCACGGTCGACTTGTTGACGACGATGGCCTCGGGCGGGAGCACGGGCCCGATCTCGGCCGCCGCCGCCTGGAGGTACGAGAGGTCGGCCGAGCCGTCGTCGGCCTGCGGCGTCGGCACGCACAGGTAGGCGAACTCGCACGTCTCCGCCGCGTTGGCCGCGCCGAGGACGAAGGACAGGCGGCCGCCGTCGATCCCTTCGCGCACGAGCTCGGGCAGGCCCGCCTCGAGGATCGGCACGTCGCCCCGCGAGAGGCGCTCGATCTTCTCGGGCACGATGTCGGCGCAGATCACGTGGTGCCCCATGTGGGCGAAGCAGGCCCCGGTGGTGAGCCCCACGTAGCCCGTGCCGATGACGGCGACCCGGCTCATGGCGCTCCGTCCGTCAGAGCGGGGACCAGCCGGCGCAGGGCGTCGTGGTAGTGGGGCAGCAGGGGGACCCCCGAGAGGCGCAGGACGGCGTTGTCGAGGACGGCGAACGGAGGACGGCGGGCCGGTCGGGGCGGCTCCATCTGCGCCGTCTCTATGGGGTGGACGAGGGCGGTGTCCAGTCCGGCGATGGCGATGGCGTCGCACGCCAACCGGTACCAGGTGGTGGCGCCCTGGTTGGTCACGTGGTAGACGCCGGTGCGGCGCTCGACCACCAGGCGGCGGATCATCGCCGCCAGGTCGGCGGCGTAGGTGAAGGCGCCGTGCTGGTCGTCGACCACCCGCAGCTCGTCCCCTCGGGCGGCCTTCTGGAGGATCGTCCTCACGAAGTTGCGCCCGTGGCGTCCCGCGAGCCACGACGTGCGGACGACGGCGTCCTCGGAGCCCAGCTCGGTCTCCCCGCCCAGCTTCGAGCGCCCGTAGACGGAGACCGGGTTGGGCCTGTCCCACTCGGTGTAGGGGCGGCCGGCGGCGCCGTCGAAGACGTAGTCGGTGGAGACGTAGCACACCCGGGCCCCGGCCATGCGAGCCGCCTCGACGACGTTGCGGGTCCCCAAGGCGTTGACGCGGAAGGCCTGGTCCGAGTCGGATTCGCAGCCGTCGACGTCGGTCCAGGCGGCGGTGTGGACCACCGTGTCCGGCAGGGTCGCGCCGACGAGCTGCAGCACCCGCTCGCGGTCGGTGACGTCGAGCGCCCGGTGGTCGGCGGCGACGACGTCGTGGTCGGCGACGGCGTCGACCACCTCCCGGCCTAGCTGCCCGCCGGCGCCGGTGACGAGGACGCGCACCTGCCTACGCGCCCGTCTGGACGCCGCCCGGCCCGGCGCTCGCCGCCGCCCACGCCGTCTCCTCCACCGGTGCTCGGTCGCGAAGCGGCTCCCACCACGCCCGGTTGGTGGCGTACCACGCCACCGTCGCCGCCAGCCCCGCCTCGAAGGAGATCCGCGGCTCCCATCCCAGCTCCGTGCGGATGAGCGTCGAGTCGAGCAGGTAGCGGCGGTCGTGGCCCGGTCGGTCGGGCACGATCGTCTTGAGGGTCGCCGGCTTTTCGAGCGCCTCGAGCACGAGGTCGGCGATCTCCTCGATGTTGCGCTCGACGCCGCTGCCCACGTTGTAGGTAGCGCCCAGCCGCCCCCGCTCGAGCACCGCGGCGATGGCCCGGCAGTGGTCCTCGACGTGCAGCCACTCGCGGCGGTGCTGGGTGGACGCGTACATGGGGAGGGTCTCGTCGTCCATCGCCCGGGTGGTGAAGAGGGGAATGACCTTCTCCGGGAACTGGTACGGGCCGTAGTTGTTGCAGCAGTTGGTGATGGTGACCGGGAGATCGAAGCTCTCGAAGTAGGCGCGCACGGCGTGGTCGGCCCCCGCCTTGGAGGCGTTGTAGGGCGTCCGCGGCCGGTAGGGCGACTCCTCGGTGAACGCCTCGTCGGTGTCGAGGTCGAGGTCGCCGTACACCTCGCACGTGGAGATGTGGTGGAACCGGCCGATCCCCACCCGCCGGGCCGCCTCGAGCAGGGTCTGGGTGCCGAGCACGTTGGTGCGGAAGAAGCGGCCCGGGTCGATGACGGCCAGGCTGTTGTGGGACTCGGCCGCGAAGTTGACGACGACGTCGACCTGCTCGTCCGCCAGCACCTTCGCGGCAAGGTCGAGGTCGGCGATGTCCCCCTGGACGAAGCCCACCCGGCTCTCGTCGAGAGCGTCGAGGTTCGCCCGGTTGCCCGCGTAGGTGAGCTTGTCGTAGACGACCACACGGTCGTCGGGGTGGGTCGCCGTCCAGTACCGGACGAAGTTCGAGCCGATGAAACCGGCGCCGCCGGTGACGAGCAGTGTCATCCGGGCCCAAGCTACCGCGGGCCCCGGCCGCCTCCCCCCGCCGGCGCCAGTGACTAACAGGCGGGCTCGGTCGGCGCTCCCTTGGGCACGGGGGTCGGCGCCGGGGCGGGGTTCGGTGTGGCGCGACCCGGAGGGGGGGCAGCCGCGGGCGGTGGCGCCGCCGGCGGCGCGGCGGTCGCCCGCACACCGCTGAAGTCGCTGCCGAGCACGAGGGTCGCGTCGATCGTCCGCAGGGAGCCGTCCTCGCGCAGGGTCGCCCCCGCCTGGAGGTGGCGGGCCACCAGCTCGGCCTTGGCCCGCTGCCCGGTGGCATGGCGGATCAGCGTGCGGCGGTACCCGTAGTTGTCGGCGTCACCCTGGTCGGCGACATTGAAGCCGACGCCGGCGAGGGCCTCGGCGGCAGCCGCCGCCGCCCCGTCCGTGCCGCTGCCGTTGAGGACCCGCACCCGGACCTGGCTGGGGCGGACGTCGGCGTCGGCGGGCCCGACGCCGTTGAGCCGGTCGATCGCCGCCTGGGCCTTCTGCCGGTCGAGCCGCAGGACCGACGCGCCCCCGATGGTGGCCGGCGTGGTGGGCAGGGTCTGCATGTCCACCGTCTCGGGGTCGAGCGAGCGGAAGCGACGGGCCACCCGGACGAGGTCGGAGGTGGACATGCCCTCGTCGAGGGTGACGTCCTTCACACCGATGCCGATGATGCGGTTCAGCGTGAGCGGGTTGGTGAGGCCGGAGGAGACGGCCTTCTTCATCATGCGGCGGATGAAGTCCTGCTGCCGCTGGATGCGCCCGAGGTCGGCGGTGCCGTCCCGGCGCCAGCGGCCCGACTCGAAGTACTCGTAATTGCGGCTGCGCACCCACGCCAGGGCCTGGTCGCCGTCGAAGCGGATGCAGCCCGGATCCTTGATGTCGAGGCCGCTCATGGCGTCGCGAGCGGGGGCGGGCACGTACACCTTGACGCCTCCGACGGTGTTCACGATGTCGCGGAAGCCGACGAAGTCGACCTCCATGTAGTGGTGGATCGGGATGTTCAGGTTGTCCTGGATCGTCTGGACCAGGCCCTGGGGGCCGCCGGCCGAGAACGAGGTGTTGATGCGGTCGGAGCGGTTCGTCCCGGCGATCCTCACGTAGAGGTCGCGCGGGATGGAGAGGATGGCCGCCTTCTTCTGCCGGGAGTCGACGTGCAGCACCATGATCGTGTCGCTGCGCTGGCCGCTGACCTGATCCTTGCCCGCCTGCTCGGCCAGGTCGCCGGTCAGCCGGCTGCGGCTGTCCGAGCCGACCAGGAGGACGTTCATCACCGAGCCGCGGTCCTCGTCGAGCGCCGGCAGCTGGACCCGGTTGATCTGGCCCAACCGCCACCGCAGGTACAGCCACCCGCCTGCGCCGGCGACGAGGAGCAGCACGAGGAAGCCGCTCGTCCCTACGAGGAGCCGCCTGCGCCAGTAGACGCGGGATACCCCGGCGGGCCGACGGGGCGGGCGCACAGTCGGCAGGCGGCGCGTCGGATCAGGCCGGAGGCCGCCGGGAGCTGACACCGGACCGAGGGTATCTGCCGAACCGGGGATCCTCACCGTCGCGGTCTGACCCCGGGCGGGCCGAGAACGGTGCACCCTAGGCTGGCCCTCGTGCCGCTCCCCGCCGACCTGGCCGTGGTCGGCGGCCGCCTCTTCACCGGGTTGGAGGAGCTCTCGGGCGACCTCGGCGTGCTCGACGCTCGGGGAACGTGGGTGGTGGTGCTGCCCTTCGACGGGCCGCCGCTGTGCGCCCGCTTCGGCACCGTCGAGCCCGCTCCCCGGGGGCCGGCGGGGGTAGCGCCGGCGTCCGGCTGGTCCGGCCCGGCGCCCTCGTCATGGACGTCGAGCCTCGATCGGGAGGCGTACGTCAAGGCCGTCACCGTCGTCCGTGAGGCCATCGCCGCCGGCGACGTCTACCAGGTGAACGTCTGCCGGCGGCTCTCGGCACCCCTCCCAGGAGCGGTGGACGTGGCCGCCCTCGGTGCCGCCCTGGCGGCCGCCAACCCCGCCCCCCACGGCGCCCTCGTCCGCCTGCCCTCGGCGGGCGTGGCCGTCGCGTCGGCGTCCCCGGAGTGCTTCCTGCGCCGGCGCGGCCCGGTGGTCGAGTCCAGGCCGATCAAGGGGACGGCGCCGGTGGGCAGGGCGTTCACCGGCAAGGACCGGGCCGAGAACGTCATGATCGTCGATCTCGTCCGCAACGACCTCGGGCGGGTGTGCGAGTACGGGTCGGTGCAGGTGGCCGGCCTCTGCGTCGCCGAGCGCCACCCCGGCCTCGTCCACCTGGCGAGCACCGTCCGGGGGCGGCTGCGCCGGGGCGTCGGATGGGCGGGGCTGCTCGACGCGGCGTTCCCTCCGGGGTCGGTCACCGGCGCGCCGAAGCGCGCCGCCCTGGGGATGGTCACCGGCCTCGAGCCGGTGCGGCGCGGCCCCTACTGCGGGTCGATCGGCTGGGTCGACGCCGACAGACGTCTGGGCGAGCTCAACGTGGCGATCCGCACGTTCTGGGTGGAGGGGGGCGCCCTGCACCTGGGCACCGGTGCGGGGATCGTCTGGGAGTCCCGGCCCGACGCCGAGTGGGAGGAGACCGAGCTCAAGGCGCGCCGCCTGCTCGGCGTGGCGAGCCGGACGGTGGCGGCGTGAACGTCGTCTGGATCGACGGCGAACTGCTGCCGGTGGAGCAGGCCCGGGTGTCGCCGTTCGACCACGCGGTGCTGACCGGGGACGGAGTCTTCGAGACGCTGCGGGTCTACCGCAGCATCCCCTTCGCCGCCGGCCGCCACCTCGACCGCCTCGACCGGTCCGCCGCCGGGTTGCGCTTGCCGCCGCCCGAGCGCGACCTCCTGCGCACGGTGATGGACGAGGTGGTCGCCGCCAACGGCCTGGTCGACGGCCGGCTCCGTATCACCATCACCGGGGGAGTCGGCTCGCTCGGCTCCGACCGGGCCGCCGTGCGGCCCACCGTGATCGTCGCGGTGGGGCCACCGACGGCCTGGCCGGCCGCGACCGACGTGGCCGTGGTGCCGTGGCCCCGCAACGAGCGGGGGGCGCTCGCGGGGCTGAAGACGGTGTCATACGGCGAGAACGTCGTCGCCCTCGCCCACGCCCAGGAGCGGGGCGCCGGCGAGGCGGTGTTCGGCAACCTGGTGGGGAACCTCTGCGAGGGCACCGGCACCAACGTGTTCGTGGGTCTCGGGGGCAGGCTGGTCACCCCGTCGTTGTCCTCCGGCTGCCTGGCCGGTGTCACCCGCGAGCTGCTGCTTGAGCTGGTCGACGTGGCCGAAGAGGACCTTCCCCTCTCCGCCCTCGCCGCCGCCGACGAGGCGTTCCTCACGTCGAGCACACGCGAGGTGCAGCCCATCCGAGCGGTCGACGGCGAGCCGCTGGGGGCGGCGCCCGGCCCTCTGACGCAGGCGGCGTCGGCCGCCCTGGCCGACCTGGTGGAGCGCGACCTCGATCCCTGACCGGCGTGGTTCCGGCACGGGGGGGCCGGTGCGTGTGAGACTTGAACGGCGGAGACCAGGGAGGACGGATGAGCGACCAGCCCGGGCAACCACCGGAGCGGCCGTCGAGCTGGGAACGCCCCGGCTCGCCGCCGCCCCCACCACCACCGCCCTACCAGCAGCCCCCGCCCGGGTACGCGCAGCAGTACGGGTACCCGGGATACTCGTCGTCGCCGGGCACCAACGGCTTCGCCATCGCTTCGATGGTCCTCGGGATCGTCTGGCTCTGGTGGATCGGGTCCGTCCTCGCCCTGGTGTTCGGCTACGTCGCCAAGAGCCAGATCCGCCAGACCGGCCAGAGCGGCTCGGGGATGGCCACCGCCGGCATCGTGCTGGGCTGGATCGGTGTCGGCTTGCTGCTGCTGATCATCGTCCTCGGGGCGAGCGGCGCCCTGGACTAGAGGCGGCGGCGCGGCCCGCTGAGGTCGGCTCAGGCGGCGACGTCGGCCCGGCGATCGAGCTGCACACCGCCGAAGGCGTCGTCGACGAGGCGCCGGAACTCGTCCCTCGTCGCCGCCCAGAACGCCTGCATCGGGGGCGGCACGGCGGCGACGAGGGCGTCCCGCGCTTCGGGCGGGAGGGCGTCGACGTTCCAGGGCACTATGAACCACAGGCCCGTCTTCCGCCCGCCGGCCACCGCCTGCTGGAAGACGGCGTCGTACTCGGCGGCCGTGAAGTGCTCGGAGAACAGGGGGAGCACCTCCCGGTTCTCCACCTCGAGGTGGCGGTCGAGCAGGTCGCGCAGGCCGACGGCCAGCTCGACAGCCTCGTCCTTGGCCGGGCCGAAAGGCACCTGCGGGTCGGCCAGGCGGGCGGCCACCCCGGTCCACCGAGCGAGGATCTCGTCCATCGCCCGGTGGTCGGCGTCGAGGTCGTCGAGGACCTCGGCGACCGACGGCACCCTGGTCCAGAGACTGGGCAGGAAGAAGGCGTCCTCCACGTAGTGGTGGTCGTCGAGCTCGTAGGCGAAACCCCGCGCCCAGCGGGCCAAGGCCCGGACGCGCCCGCCGCGATCGCCCTCGGTGGCGTCCTGCACGGCAGCGGCATAGCGGACGGTGTCCACCCTCATCTGCCGGTGGATGGCGTAGTAGAGGGTGAGGTCGGGCTCCGAGTCCATCTACGTCTCCTCTCGAAAAGCTTTCGATAAAGCTTTATACTCCGGTATGATCCGTCGTCAAGAGAGGAGCGCGGAATGTCGAGCGATCTCTTGCAGCACCAGCTCGAGGGCTGGGAGACGGAGTTCCCCGGGAGCAACCGGCCGGCCAAGGGCGTCGTCCTGCGCATCCTGCGGTTGGCGCGCCTGCTCTCCGACGCCCTCTCCCGCAGCCTTCAGGAGGGCGGGGTGTCGCCGTCCGAGTGGTCGGTGCTCTTCACGATCCGCGCCGGCGGGTCTCCGTACGCCATGAGGCCGAGCGCCGTCAACCAGGTCGTCGGCATGTCCTCGGGTGGGCTCACGAACCTCGTGTCCGCCATGGAAGCCCGAGGCTTGGTCGAGCGACGCCCGAACCCCGAGGACAGCCGGAGCGTCCTGGTGGCCCTCACCCGGCAGGGGCACGACGTCGTCGAGGCCGTCGCCCACGACCTGACCAGGCGGGAGGAGCGGCTCGTCGAGGCCCTCGGCGCGGCCGAGCAGCGACGACTGGCCGAAGCCCTGAGCACGCTGCTCGCCAGCCTCGAGAGGTCGTAGGGCGGCGTGTTCCTCTCGCTCGACTACGTGCTACCGGCGGGCGCTCGACGCCTTGCGCCCCTCTGGACCGGTCGAATCGAACGGGTCCGGCGAGGTGCGCACGTGGACGACGTCTCCGGCGGCGATCAGGCGGAGCTCGCCGCGGTGCTCGAGGACGGCCAGGCGGCCGTCGGGCGCGATGTCGACCGCCTCGCCCTCGACGACCGCGTCGCCGGGCAGCGCGACCCGCACGTCCTCCCCGATGGTCACGCACCGCCGGCGGTAGTCGGCGAGGAGGGGGGTTTCGCTGCGGTAATGCTGTTGGAGCCGGACGAGGAACGCCTCGAGCACGCGTTCGCGCTCCACCGTCCGCCCCGCCACCGCGTCGGCCGCCACGATGGCCGGGTTCGGGTCGGCGTCCTCGACCGGCCAGGTGAGGTTGAGTCCCAGGCCGGCGACGACCGCCGGCGGCCCCCCGTCGGCGTCGGGGACCAGTTCGGTGAGGATGCCACCCAGCTTGGCGCCTCCGACCACGAGGTCGTTCGGCCACTTGAGGCCGGGAGCGAATCCGGCGGCGTCGAGGCAGGCGTCGGCGGCGGCCAGCCCGCAGGCGAGCGGGATCAAGGTCAGCGGGCCATCCTCCGGGCCCGGTCGCAAGACCACCGACACGAGCAGCGATGAGCCCGGCCGGGCCGTCCAGGCCCGCCCCCACCGGCCCCGCCCGGCGGTCTGGTGGTCGGCGACGACCACCACCCCTTCGGCCGCGCCACCGCGGACGAGGTCGGCGGCTACGTCGTTGGTCGACCCCACCTCGCGGTAGCGGCGGACGTCGTCGAACCGGGTGGCGCCGGAGCCCTTCCTGGCGCCCTCGGCGGTCATGCCTGCACCATAGGGCCCGTGTTCGCCAAGGTGCTGGTGGCCAATCGCGGCGAGATCGCAGTCAGGGTCATGCGGACGTGCCGCGACCTCGGCGTGGCGACGGTCGCCGTCTACTCGGACCTCGACCGCCATGCCCTCCACGTCCGCATGGCCGACGAGGCCTGGGCGCTGGGCGGGCGGACGGCGGCCGAGAGCTACCTCAACACCGAGGCCATCCTTGCCGTGGCCCGCCGCAGCGGCGCCGAGGCGCTGCACCCGGGGTACGGGTTCTTCTCCGAGAACGCCGATTTCGCCCGCGCCATCACCGACCTCGGCGTGGTGTTCGTGGGACCGCCGCCCGAGGCCATGGAGGTGATGGGGGACAAGATCACCTCGCGACTGGGAGCCATCGCCGCCGGCGTGCCCGTGGTGCCAGGCACATCGACGCCGGTCGGCGACGTCGACGAAGTGGTGGCGTTCGGGGACGAGCACGGCTGGCCGGTCGCCATCAAGGCGGCCTACGGCGGCGGCGGCCGGGGCATGCGGGTGGTGGACGACCCCGGCAACGCATCCGCCTGCCTCGACGCGGCGCGGCGGGAGAGCCACGCCTACTTCGGGCGGTCGGAGGTCTACCTCGAGCGGTACCTGGCATGGCCGCGCCACGTCGAGGTGCAGGTCTTCGCCGACGCCCACGGCAATGCGGTGTGGCTGGGCGAGCGGGACTGCTCGTGCCAGCGGCGGCACCAGAAGCTGGTCGAGGAGACGCCGTCGCCCGGGCTCCCCGACGGGGTCCGCCAGGCGCTGGGCGAGGCGGCGCTGGCGGTGTCACGCGGCTGCGGGTACGTGAACGCGGGAACGGTCGAGTTCCTGTACGAGGGCGGAGGGTTCTACTTCCTCGAGATGAACACCCGCCTCCAGGTCGAGCACCCGGTGACCGAGATGGTGTGCAGCATCGACATGGTGGCCGAGCAGCTCCGGGTCGCCGCCGGCGAGCGGCTGTCGTTCGACCAGGCGTCGATCGAGCGGCGGGGCCACGCCATCGAGTGCCGGCTCAACGCCGAGGACCCGGCCGGGGGACGCTTCCTGCCCTCGCCCGGGACCATCGAGCGCGTCTTCTACCCGGGTGGGCCGGGCGTCCGGGTGGACGCCGGCTACACCGCCGGCGACACGGTCAGCCAGCACTACGACAACCTGTTGGCCAAGATCCTGGCGTGGGGTCACGACCGCGAGGAGGCCCGCCGCCGGCTCGTGCGGGCGCTACGGGAGACGGTCGTCGAAGGGGTCGCCACCAACGCGGCCGCCCACCTCGCCATCCTCGAGCACCCCGACTTCGTCGCGGGTGCCCACTCCACCGCTTGGGTCGACGAGCGCCTGGATCTCTCCGGCATCGGCTCCGAGGTGGCGCCCGCTGGGCCCACCGCAGGGGCGGCGGCCTCGCCGACGGAGCTGGACGTCGAGGTCGGCGGCCGCCGCTACCACGTCCGCGTGTGGGCGCCCGAGGAGGGGGCGCCGTCCCGCCGGGCGCCGGCGGCACCCACCGCCAGGGCTCGCCGCCACGGCCCCCCGGGCGGGGGGCCGGCGACACAGGGCGAGGTGCGGGTGCCCATGCAGGGCACGATCGTGGAGGTGCTGGTCGCCGTCGGAGACGCCGTCGAGCCGGGCCAGTCCGTCTGCGTGCTCGAGGCCATGAAGATGGAGAACCTGGTCAGTGCCGACCGGGCGGGCACGGTGGCCGAGGTCCGGGTGTCGCCGGGCGACACCGTCAGCGCCGGCGAGGTCGTCGTCGTGATCGAGTAGCGCTACTCGGCCGCCTCGGCCAGGGCCTCGGCCAGCGTCGGGTGGACGAGGACGCTGTCGACGATGTCGCCCACCCGGAGCCGGGCGTTGACGGCAACGGCCACCACCGAGATCAGCTCGGCGGCGTGGCGGCCGACGATCGACCCGCCGAGGACAACCCCGGTGGCGGGGTCGGAGATGATCTTCACGAACCCCCGGGGGTCGTCGTTGATGAGGGCTTTGGCGCTGGCCGAGAAGGGCACCTTGGTGACCCGGATCTTCCGCCCGGTGGCGAAGGCCTCCGCCTCGGCGATGCCGACCTCGGCGATCTCCGGCTCGGTGAAGATGGCCTGGGCGGCCTTGTCGTAGTCGATGTGGCGGTGCTGGCGGGCGCCGAGGCCCATCGCATGCTCGGCGATCTTGCGCCCCTGCATGCTGGCCACCGATGACAGCGGCAGCTTCCCCGAGAGGTCGCCGGCGGCGTAGATGTTGGCGACGTTCGTCTGGCAGTGGCGGTTGATCGGCACGTAGCCGCCTGGGTCGACGTCCACCCCGGCCGACTCCAGCCCCAGCCCCTCGGAGTTGGGGATCGAGCCGATCGCCAGCAGGGCGTGGGAGCCCCGGACCACCCGGCCGTCGTGGCACCGCACGAGGACGTCCTCCCCGTCGCGGTCGATGCCGACGGCCCGGGCCCCCTTGAGCAGCTCGATGTCGCGGCGGAGGAAGTCCTCCTCGAGGGCGGCCGCGACCTCGGCGTCCTTGCCCGGCAGCACCTGCTGGCGGCTGACGATGAGTGTCACTGCGGTCCCGAACGACCGGAACATGTGCACGAACTCGACCCCGGTCACCCCAGACCCGATGACCACCAGGCGCTCCGGCAGGGCCGGCGGGGGATAGGCCTGGCGGGTGGTCAGGATCCGGTCGCCGTCGGGCTGGCACCAGTCGGGGATGCGAGGCCGGCTCCCGGTCGAGAGCACGATGGCGTCGGCCGGGACCTCCTCGGTGCCGTCGGGCCGGTCGACGACGATCTCGTGCGGACCCGCGAGGCGACCGGTGCCCCGCACGATGCGCACCCCCTGGCTCGCCAGCAGCTCCGACACCGTGTCGTGCAGGCGATCCTCGATGTCGGTGATGCGGCGCTTGAGGGCCTCGAAGTCGAGCTGCGCGTCGCGGTGGGCCAGGCCCATCCCCGGGGAGCGGCGGGCGAACGACATGGCCCCCCCCGTCGCGATCATGGCCTTGGACGGGATGCAGTCCCACAGGTGGGCGGCGCCGCCGATGACGTCGCGCTCGACGAGCGTCACCTCGGCGCCCAGGCGCGCGGCGGTGGTGGCGGCGGTGTTCCCGGCCGGACCACCTCCGACCACGACGAACCGTGTGGGATGTACGGGCACGACCCCAGGGTATCGCCGGCCCGATCGACCGAATCCGTCCGCGGGCGGCACGATAGGGAGATGGACTCGCGGGGCCGGCGCGCCCGGAGCGGGGTGCGGAGGGCCGGCGGCAGCACCGGGGGAACCAGGTGAGCGACGCGTTCTCCGCCCTGGGCGACCTGGCCTCTCCGTGGGCCTACGTCGTCGTGTTCCTGCTCGCCGTGTTGGAGACGGCCGCCTTCGTGGGCTTGGCGGTGCCCGGGGAGCTGGGCCTGCTCGTCGGCGGCTTCGTGGTGTCGGAAGGCCGGGCCAGCCTGGGCGTGATGATGGTGTTGGCGGCGGTGGGCGCCGCCCTGGGGGACTCCATCGGCTACTGCATCGGGAGGCGGTTCGGGCCCCGGATCCGCGAGGGGCGACTGGGCGCCAAGGTCGGCGAGCGGCGGTGGCAGCGGGCGGAGGACGCCCTGCGGCGGTACGGCGGGCGGGCGGTGTTCTTCGGCCGCTTCGTCGGGATCCTGCGGGCCCTCGTCCCCGCGCTGGCCGGCGCCTCGGGGCTCCGCTACCGGCGCTTCCTCCTCTGGGACGCCTTGGGCGCGGTCATCTGGGGACCGGGCCTGGTGTGGCTCGGCTACATGGCGGGCGGGTCGTACGACAAGGTGGCGCAGTGGACGGGCCGGGCCGGGCTGGTCCTGCTCGGGCTGGCGCTGGTCATGGGCACGCTCCTTGCCGGCGGACGCTGGCTCTCCCGCCACCCCGAGGAATGGGCCGTCTGGCGCGACCGGATGCTGGCCGAGCCCGTCGTCGGCCAGGTCCTGCGCCTCTGCGCCCGTCCGGTGCGCTTCCTCGGGCGCCGCCTGCGACCCGGCAGCGCACTCGGGCTGTCGCTCACCCTGCAGCTGGCGGTGATCGGCGCGGCCGCCTGGTTGTTCGCGACCGTCCTCAAGGACGTCGTGGCCGGCGACCAGCTTTCCACCCTCGACGAGCCCGTCACCCGCTACGTCGCCGATCACCGGGAGCCGTGGCTCACCACGCTGTTCCGCCGGGTCACCTTCCTCGGGGACCTCGTCGTCCTCGTTCCGCTCGTCGGCGTGGTCGGCCTGTGGATCTGGCGCCGCACGCGCAGCTGGGTGCCGCTCCTCACCCTCTCCGCCGCGCTCGCCGGCTCGGTGGCCCTCTACACGGTGGTCCGACCGCTCGTGGGGCGGCCCCGCCCGGAGATGGGCCCTCTCGTGGCCGAGGCGGCCGGCTTCGCCTTCCCGTCGGGCCACGCGACCCAGGCCATGGCGCTCTACGGCCTGCTGGCCGTGCTCGTCTCCCGCCACGTCCGGAGCTGGACGCGGTCGGTGGCGGTGTGGACGGCGGCCGCCCTCATCGTGGTGTTGGTGGGATTCTCCCGGCTGTACCTGGGCGTCAACTGGGTGACCGACGTCGTCGGCGGCTACGCGCTCGGCGCCCTGTGGCTGGTCGCGGTGGTGGCCACGACGGCCGGCATGCGCCGTCTCCAACGGGGACGCGTGCCGCCCGCTCGAACCGAGCGGGTCGAGGCGACCGACGCCGTCTGAGCGGCCGCCCGCCCGCCCCACGTCCGCTCCGAGCGGCCGCTAGTTTGAACGGCCGTCGAAGAACCGAGGGGAAACGGACATGCGGGAACAGGGCGGGACCGACCGACCGCCGGACGAGGGCCTGACCCGGCGCCGCCTGCTCGGGCTGGCCGGTGCGGGTGTCATCGGTTTGGCCCTGGCGGGGTGCGGCGACGAAGACGACGAGACGTCGACCGCATCGCAGGGCGGGGCAGGGACGACCCAGGCACCGTCGCTCGCCGGCAAGAAGGTCTCCGTGGCCGCCTACTCCAAGAACCATGCCTCGTCGCCGTTGTTCTGGCAGAAGTTCGCGCCCGAGGGGCTCGAGGTGGAGGTGAAGATCTTCACCAGCGGCAGCGACATGAACCGGGCGATGGAGGCCGGAGACCTCGATTTCGGCCTGTTCGGCATGTACAACGGGCTCATCGAGAGGGAGCAGGGCTTCGGCTCGAAGATCATCTGCATGGCGGCGCGGCGGGGCATGGGGCTGGCGGCACGGGCCGACCGGGGCATCAACTCCGTCGCCGACCTGCGGGGCAGGACCATCGCCGTGCCGCCCCCGGGGTTACAGGTTCTCGTCCTCACCCACCTGTTGAGCCAGGCCGGGATGCAGCTCGACCGCGACTTGAAGTCGGTCCCGCTCGGATACGCCGACCACGCCGCCGCCCTCGAGCGGGGCGAGATCGACGCCTACATGGGCACCGAGCCGCCCGTCACCCAGAGCGTCGTGTCCGGGGTCGGCAAGCGCCTGGTCGACCCGGCCAGCACACCGATCGGCGACTTCAACACCGCCATCTGGGCGTCGCCCAGGATGCTCGAGCAACCCGACCTGCTGCGGGCCGCCACCAAGATGCAGCGCGACGCCGCCGAGTACCTGACGCCGGGCGGCGTCAACGACCGGGCCGTCTGGAAGGACCTCCTCGTCAGTCAGTTCGGCTACACCGAGGCGGTGTACAACGAGGTCCTGTCCAACATCGGCGCGGTGTGGAGGTTCGACGAGGCCCGCCGGCGGCAGGTCGAGGCCGGCGGTGCCCTCATGCGGAGCACCGGCGTGCTGAAGAAGGACCCCGACTACTCGCAGGTGTTCGCCCTCGAGTACCAGCCCAGCGCCTAGGACCCAGTTGGCCGAGCCCACCGTCGACCGCTCCCCCGGGCCGGCGCCGCCTCCGGCCGACGAGGTCGACAGGGCCGCCGGCGAGCCCGAATCGGAGGTCCTCGCCGACGCCGACCTGGCTCCGGCGCTGGTCGGCGGTGTCCCCCTGCCGCCCCGGCGGCGGCTCCGGATCGGGCGGCGGCGGCTGCTCGGCCTGGTCGTGCCCGCCTGCCTGGTGGCGCTGTGGCAGGTGGCCATCTCGACGGGGTGGATCTCGCGCCGGGTCCTTCCCTCCCCCTGGGCGGTGGCGGTGGCCGCCCGGGACTTCTTCGCCGGGCCTACCCAGGAGACCCTGCCCGGGGTCGTCCCCTTCCGCGGCGCCGCCACCCAGCACCTCTCGGCCAGCATCACCCGGTGGCTGGCGGCCTACGCCCTCGCCTGCGCGGTGGGGCTGGCCATCGGCCTCGGCATCGGGCTCTCCCGCCGGGTGGCCGACCTCATCGACCCGGTGGTGCAGGCGCTGCGCTCGATCCCGATCTTCGCCTGGCTCCCGCTCGCCCTCGTGTGGTTCGGGCTGGGCGAGGGGGCGGCTCGTTACCTCGTGTTCATCGGCGCCCTGTGGCCCATCGTGGTGGCGACCGGCGACGCCGTCTCCCGCGTGCCGAAGGCCTACGTGGAGACCGCGCTGATGCTGGGCACGCGCCGGCGGGCGCTGGCCCGCAAGGTGTACGTGCCGGCGGCGCTCCCCGGCATCGTCACCGGGCTGCGGCTGGGCATGACGCTCGGCTGGATGAGCGTGATCGTCGCCGAGCTCACGGGGACCCGGCGAGGGATCGGCGCCATGATGAACGCCGCCCGCGAGACGGGGCGGCTCGACCAGATCCTGGTGGGCATGGTGTGCTTCGCGGTCGTGGGCCTGGTCGGCGATTTCGTCCTGCGCGGCGTGACCCGCCGGTACGTGGCTTGGAACGACGCCTGAGGTCTTGACGGCATCGAGCTCGTCGCCGGAGGTGACGGTGCGCGGTCTGCGCAAGTCGTTCGGCGCCGTCGAGGTCCTGAGCGGCGTGGACCTCGACGTGGCGCGCGGCGAGGTCATGGCCGTCCTCGGGCCGAGCGGGTGTGGGAAGACCACCCTGCTCCGGGTGCTGGCCGGCTTCGAGCAGGCCGACGCCGGCGTGGTGGAGGTCGACGGCGAGCCGGTGCGGGGGCCGTCGCCCAAGCGGGGCATGGTCGCCCAGGCGGGCACCCTCTTCCCGTGGCTCCAACTGCGCGCCAACCTGGCGTGGGGGCTGGATGCGGCGGGCGCGCCGGACACCGACGCGGTCGTCGACGAGCTCCTCGAGGTGACCGGCCTGGCGGGTTTCGCCGACGCTCTGCCGCGGCACCTCTCGGGGGGCATGCGCCAGCGGGCGGCCATCGCCCAGGTGCTGGCCACCCGCCCCCCGGTGCTCCTCTTGGACGAGCCCTTCGGCGCCCTCGACGCCCAGACCCGGCTGCGCATGCACGAGTGGCTGCGGCGGCTTCTGGCCGAGCGCCCGACCACCGTCGTGCTGGTGACTCACGACGTGGACGAAGCCTTGCTGCTCGGCGACCGCCTGGGCCTGCTCTCCGCCCGCCCGGGGCGCGTCACCGGGGTGGTCGAGGTGCCCCTGCCCGCCGACCGCGGTCGGGCCACGCTGTCCGACCCGCGGTTCGTGTCGCTCAAGGACGAGGTCCTGCGGCGGGTGCTCGACCAGTGACCGCCGACTGGCCGTCGTACCTCGACCGGTACCACGCCGACCATCCCGGGATCACCGAAGACGTCTTGGGCTGCGCCGCCGACGAGTCGGGGCGGTCGCCCTACGACTGGCTTCTGGAGCCGGTGCCGGCCGGTGGCGGTGTGGTGCTCGACATCGGGTGCGGGAGCGCGCCGGTGGCGCGCCGCCTGGGCGGCGGGCATGGGTACGTGGGCGTCGACCGGTCGGCGAGCGAACTGCGGCGTGCCGTCGCGACGGGCCCGGTGGCGGTCGCCTTGGCCGATGCCCGCGCCCTCCCGGTGGGCGACGCGCAGGCGCACGCCATCGTCGCCTCGATGATGCTGATGGTCGCAGCCGAGGTCGACCGCGTCCTGGCCGAGGTGGGGCGCGTGCTGCGCCCCGGCGGGACGTTCGTCGCCACCTTCCCGACCCGGGCGGCCGACGACGACCCGTCCGCCGGTGTCTTCGCCGAGGTTCTGGCCGTGCTGGGACAACGCCAGGTCCGCTACCCCGGGTCGCTCGACCCGCCCACCCTGCGACCCCGGCTGGCGGCGGCCGGCTTGGCGCTCTCCGAGGACGTGCACGGCCGGTTCACCCGCCACGTCGGCGTCGAGCAGTGCCGCCTGGTGGCCGACTCCTTCTACGCCATCGGCGCCGACGACGCGCAGCTGGCCGAGGCCCGGGCCCGGTTGCGGGCGCGGGCCGCCACCGGGCCCTTCCCGCTCACCTATCGCGTTCGCCGGTTGGTCGCCGTGCGTCGGTCACACTGAGGCCGTGCGACTTCGGCATGCGCTACGGCGGGACCTTCCGGCGATCGCCGACCTGTGGGCAGAGGCGTTCGTCGGCGATCCCTACCTGCGCTGGATCCAGCCGGACGATCGACGATGGCCCGAGTTCGGCCGGGCGTGGATGACGTTCATCGTCGAGCTGACGTTCGAGCGGGGCCACACCTACGTCCACGAAGCGGTCGACGTGGCGGTGGCCTGGATCCCGCCTGACCTCTCGCTGGTCGGCCCGGACGACGTGGTCCGCGGGCGGGGCATCATCGCCGAGCATTCCGGCGAGGCCCGGGCCGACGAGGCGGTCGCCACCATCATGGCGGCTCGGGCCCGTGCCCTCGACGTGCCCCACTGGACCCCGCAGTACCTCGGCGTCCGGCCCGCCCGGCAGGGCGCCGGCCTCGGAAGCGCCGCTGTCGCCCCGATGCTCCACGTCTGCGACGACGAGGGGCTTCCCTGTGTGCTGGTGTCGACCAGCCCTCGCAACCTGCCGTTCCACGAGCGGCTCGGCTTCCGCGTCGACGGAGAGGTCGTGACGGCCGACGGGGCCGCCGTCATGCGCCCGATGCACCGGGAGCCCACCGTTCGCTGACGTGGCTCGGCCCCTAACCTGGTCGGTCGGGCGCCGGCGGCGGCGGAACAGGAGGGTGAAGGGTGAAGTCGCCGTGGAAGTCGATGATGTCGATGGCCCCCGACCGCGAGTACCTGGTGCTCGCCACCAGGATCCCGCCTCGCCGCCGTCGTCGACCCTGCGGCTCTTCAGGGGCGCAAGTGCCGTCCGCAAGCAGCTCGAAGGAACCAAGGGGGTCGTAGGCTTCTCTCTTCTCGCCCGACCGTGGAAGAAGCAGTACGTCCCGTCGCTCGCTCGACGGACGATGCCCTCCGGTATGTCCCAGCGAAGTCAATCGCCGGGGACGATCGTCGGGTCGGCACTGCCCTCGACGATGTCCTCTCCCCCCGGCGACAGCAAGGATCCGGCGACGCCGGCGATGGTCACGAGGCCGCCGATCACGTGTACGACGGTGATCCGTTGGTCGAGAAGCAGCCAGGCGAGTCCGCCTGCGATGAACGGCATGGCGAGCTGCATGACCGGCGGGACGTTGGCGGGCACCCGGTGCAGCGGCCACGTGGTGACGAAGTGACCGACGGCGCCGGGCACGATCGCGATGTACGCGGCGATCAGCAGGTCGTCAGCGCTGATCGCGCCGACATCCTGGCC
>DATAAF010000119.1:0-2789 GCA_036260255.1 Acidimicrobiales bacterium
GCCACCGACGCGTCCTCCACCTCGTCCATCCGCCGGGCGTCGCCGGCATACCCCATCGGCGCCGGACCCTTGGCGGCCGAGCTCGAGGCGGTGCGGGCGTCGGTGCCTCCTGAGCCGCCGGTCGCCTCCGCCCCGGGCCCGGGCGACCCCGGCGCGGCCGCCGCCCTGGCCGCCGCCGCCCTGGCCGCACGCGACCTGGCGGAGGCCCTCGCCGCCGCCGCCGAGGCCATGGGCGCCGCCCCCGTGGTCCCGCACCCGGCGGCACCGGCAACCGGGCGCCCTCGGGACCCGGCGCCGCCGACGGCCGCCGACGGGGCGCCGCTCCGGGCGGCCGGGCCCCGCTCCGCCCCGTCCGCCCCGTCCGCCCCCCGCCGGGCCCCGGCGCCCCTCCCGCCGGGCATCGTCGAGGACGCCCCCGAGGCGGCCGAGCACCTGGTCCGCCTGCGCGGCGCGGTCCTCCTGGTCGACGGCTACAACATCTCCCACGCCGCCTGGCCGGGGACCCCGGTGCGCGAGCAGCGCCGGCGGCTCGTCGACGCTCTGGGCGAGCTGGCGGCCCGCACGGGCGCCGACGTCCGGGTGGTCTTCGACGGGTCCGACACCGTCGAGCCGCCGCCGGTGGCGTCCACGTCGAGGGCCGTGCGCGTCCGGTTCTCGCCGCCCGACGTCGAGGCGGACGACGTCCTCGTCGAGGAGGTCGCCGCGCTCCCCCTCGGGCGCCCGGTCGTCGTGGCCACCAGCGACCGCCGCCTGCGAGAGAAGCTCCGGGCTCGGGGGGCCAACGTGATCCGCTCCTCCCAGCTGCTCGGTCTGCTGCACCTCCGGTAGCGGCCGGGCCCCAAACGACCCCTTGTCAAACCGCGCCGTGCGACACCACTATTGCAACAGTGTCGTTGACTAATAGGGGAGGCAAGGCGATGGCCGTGGCAGTGATCACCGGGGCCTCGCGAGGGCTGGGTCTGGCCCTGGCCCGAGCGCTGGCGGAGCGAGGATGGAAGCTGGTCGTCGACGCCCGCGGCGCGCCGGCGCTGGAGGCGGCGCGGCGAGATCTGGCGGCGGCGACGGAGGTGGTGGCGGTGGCCGGCGACGTGGCCGACGAGGGGCACCGCCGGGCACTGGTGGACGCGGCCGAGCTCCTGGGCGGCCTCGACCTGCTGGTGAACAACGCCAGCCTGCTCGGGCCCAGCCCGCAGCCGGCGCTCGCCCGTTACCCACTGGACGTGCTGGCGGGGGTCTACCAGGTGAACGTGGTGGCGCCGCTCGGGCTCGTGCAGCTGGCCCTTCCGCTCCTGCGGTCGTCGGGGGGACGCATCCTCAACGTGACCTCGGACGCCGCCGTCGAGGGGTACGAGGGATGGGGCGGCTACGGCTCGTCCAAGGCCGCCCTCGAGCAGCTGAGCAACGTGCTGGCCGCCGAGGAGCCCGGTGTCCGGGTGTGGTGGCTCGATCCCGGCGACATGCGCACCCGCATGCACCAGGAGGCGTTCCCCGGTGAGGACATCTCCGATCGGCCCCCGCCCGAGGACAGCGTGCCTGCCGTCATCCGCCTGCTCGACGAGGACCGGCCCAGCGGTCGCTACCGGGCGCGCGACCTGCTCGCCGTGGGAGTGGGGGCGTGACCCCGGCGACCGCCGCCGGGCCCGTCGCCTTCGAGCTGCCCGCCGAGCGGGAGGCGCGGGAGCCGGCCGAGGTGCGGGCCGGCGGCCGCGACGACGTGCGCCTGATGGTCGCCATCCGGAGGGACGGCACCGTCAGCCACCGGCGGTTCCCTGACATCGTCGACGTCCTCGCACCGGGCGACCTGGTGGTGCTGAACACGTCGGGCACGCTGGCCGCCGCGCTGGTGGCCGAGCGCGATGACGGCACCGAGCTGCGGGCCCACCTGTCGACGCCGCTCCCCGAGGGGCGTTGGCTCGTCGAGCTCCGCCTGCCCGCGGGCGTCGGCAGCCGGCCGTTCGCCGAGGGCCGGGTGGGGGAGGCGTTGCGCCTCCGCGGCGGCGGGGTGCTGCAGCTGGTGCGGCCGTGGGAGCCCGCCGGCCACCGCCTCTGGGTGGCCCGCCTCGACCTCCCCCTGCCCCTGCATCCCTACCTCGGTGCCTACGGGGAGCCTGTCCGCTACAGCCACGTGCGCCGCCCGTGGCCGCTCGACGCGTACCGCACGGTCTACGTCACCGAGGACGGCAGCGCCGAGATGCCCAGCGCGGGCCGGGCTTTCACGCCCGAGATCGTCACCGCCCTGGTGGCGCGCGGGGTGGGCGTGGCGCCGGTGGTCCTGCACAGCGGCGTGTCGTCGCCCGAGGCGCACGAGGCTCCCGCCCCCGAGCGCTTCCGCGTCCCGCCCGCCACCGCCCGTTGGATCAACGCCACACGGGAAGGAGGAGGCCGGGTCGTGGCGGTGGGGACGACCGTCGTCCGGGCCCTGGAGACGGTGGCCGACGGGTCGGGCCGGGCCCACCCGGGCGAGGGGTGGACCGAGCTGGTCATCGGCCCCGAGCGCGGCGTCCGCCTGGTCGACGGGCTTCTCACCGGGTGGCACGAGCCCGAGGCGTCGCACCTCAACCTGCTGGAGGCGGTGGCCGGCAGGGACCTGCTCGACCGTTGTTACCGCGAGGCTCTGTCCCACGGCTACCTGTGGCACGAGTTCGGGGACCTGTGCCTCCTGCTCCCCTGAGGGCGTTGCCGGGGGTTTACCTCGCCAAGGCGAAGTAGGCGGCCCAGACGGCGTGGGGGAGCCCGGGCGGCTGGTCGCCCGGGGCTCCGTGTTGACCGCTCGTGTCCCGGCCGGTGCT
>DATAAF010000120.1:0-25418 GCA_036260255.1 Acidimicrobiales bacterium
GGTCCCGGCGGGCCATGCGCCACGCGGTGTAGCCGAGGATGGCGGCGGTCAGGACCATGAGCAGGTGGCCTTCGCCGGGGACGGCGTGCGACGCGTACGACGCCCCGACCGCGGTGGCGACGCCCACCGGCGCGGTGGCGCCGACGACGGGCCAGTCGACGAGCTGTTCGCGGGCGTAGCGCGCCGTGCCGACGGCGGCGCTGGGGATGATGGCGGGAAGGGTGGTCCCCACCGCCTGGAAGGCGGAGGCGCCCAGGATGCGGATGCCGGGCGTGGAGATGACCGCCCCCCCGACGCCGAAGGCGCCCGAGAGCATGCCCGTGGCCAGGCCGACGACGAGGGTCAGCGCGTCTCGGAGGAGGCCTTCGGCCAGGTCAGGTGGCCGCCCGCTCGGCGGTCGCCGCCGGCTCGGGTGCTTTCGGGGGCGGCGGGGGGATCAGCCGGGGGGCGTCGACGGCCGTCTCCGGCCAGCGCTTGCGCTGGCGGGTCGAGAGCTTGCGGAGCAGGGCGATGGCCCCGGGGTCGTCGTCGCCGGGGCGGCCCTCGATGGTGCCGTCCTCCAGCATCTTGATGAGTAGCTCCCGCCCCAGGTCGGTGCGGACGATGGTCAGCGTCCAGTCGCCGAAAGCGCCGATCCCTCCGGTCGAGATGTCGGCGTGCTCGGCGGCGAAGTCGGGGCACATCTTGCAGCCCTCGCGGGTCCAGGCGTGGCACTCCTTGAGCGGTACCTCGTGGTAGCTGCCGTCCCGCATCCAGATCTGGAGGACGCCCTTTACGTTCATCTTGACCATGTCCTGCTTGGGTAGGCCGTACTTGGCCTCGAGGAGCTCGGTGAAGATGGCGTCGTCGAACGTCTTCGAGCAGAGCAGGCCGATGTTGAGGACGAAGCGCCGGGCCGGCTTCCCTGCTTTGCGCAGCGTCATCACGGGGGGCACCGACGACTGGCAGCTCATGCCGACCAGCGCCAACTTCTCCGCCCCCTTCTCGACGGCCTCGGCGTAGGCCATGGTGTTGGCCGAGTAGGTGTAGCGGCTGCCGGCGGCGGCGAGGATCTCCTCGCGCGTACGGGCGACGCCGGGGATCGCCTTCCACGTCGTGCCGTCGCCCTCGAGGTAGGAGACCAGGGCGGCGTCGATGTAGCCGTGCTCGAGGGCCCAGATGAGGATGGCGGAGACGAGCCCGCCGTCCTGTCCCCGCTCGAGGATCTCGGGGTCGGCCGCCCGGGCCAGGATGATGTCCTTGGAGATTCCGTCCACCTCGTCGGGACGGCGGGAGCGCCCGAACAGGTGGGTGTCGATCTCCGGCTCCCAGGAGCGGAACCTTGGGCACGCCCGGGTGCAGGACGTGCATCCCCTGTCTCCGTGGATGCAGCCCCCGGGGCCGCCCTCCTCCTCGATGTGGAAGGGCTTGTACACGCCTCCCGTGTCGTCGTAGCTCAGGACGTCGTGCGGGCACGCGACGACGCAGCCGGCGCAGCCGGTGCAGAGGCCGGACGTCACCACCTCGTCGAACAGGTGCGCCCAGTGGAGGACCTCCCGTGCCATCGGGCCCACTGTAAGCGGCCGGTGCCTTGTCTCCGCTCGGGCGGTGCCCGCCGACGACCGGGGTGGGGCGGTGCCGGGCGACCGCCAAGGAGCCAACGACGAGCCACCCAGGAGCCACCCACCCGAACTGATCGTCCAGGTGGCCCTACATTCGGCGGTGTCGGTGGGGATGCCGCCCAGCCCAGGAGGAGTGAACCCTGCCCGAGCTGGCCGAGGTGGAGGTGTACCGGCGGCTGGCCGAGCGGGTGGTGGGACGGCGGGTGGCCGAGGTGGTGGCGCCCGACGCCTGGTACCTGAAAGGGGGGCTGACAGCGGACGCCGCTCGGGCGGCGCTGGTGGGACGGCGGCTCGCCGGCATCCGGCGCATCGGCAAGCTCCTGCTGCTCGACACCGACGACGGCGGCGGTCCGGTGCTGGGCCTGCGATTCGGCATGAGCGGCCGCCTCGTCGTCGATGGTGCGGCCGCCCTCGACGACCTGGTCTACGCCAGCAACCGCGAGCTCGAGGCGTGGGACCGCTTCGCCATGACCTTCGTCGAGGGCGGCGACCTGCGCATGCGCGACCCGCGCCGCTTGGGCGGGGTCGAGCTGGAGCCCGACGAGGGCCGTCTGGGCCCCGACGCGCTCACGCTGAAGCCGAGCGGCCTGGCCCGCGCCCTGGCCGCCAGCAACGCCCCGCTGAAGGCCCGCCTCATGGACCAGGCCCACCTGGCCGGCGTCGGAAACCTCGCCGCCGACGAGATCCTGTGGCGGGCCGGGCTCGACCCTGCCCGTCCGGCCAGCTCCCTCACCCCTGCCGAGGGCCGGCGCCTGCACCGGCACCTGCGCGCCACCCTCTCCGACCTTCTCGCCCGCGGGGGCTCGCACACCGGCGAGCTCATGGCCGAACGTCGCGCCGGAGGCGTCTGCCCGAAGGACGGCACGCCGCTCGTCCGCCGCACCGTCGGCGGGCGCACGACCTGGTCGTGCCCGCGCCACCAGCGCTGACGGTCAGCCGCCGCCCGACCCGGCCCTCACCAACGTCGTGGTGCGGCAGGCGATCTCGTCGCCGTACAGGGCGGTCACGGCCCTCCCAGAGGTGGGGACGCGCACTTTAGATTCCGCTCGCACTTATTGCGCGCCATGAACGGCGGTGTTAAGCCTTCATCGGTCGCAGCGGCGGGCATCCGGCAGGGTGGCCACGACCGGCGGTTCACGAAGATCGACGGGAGGGGCGATGAGGCGGTTTCTCTTGGGTGTCATGGTCTCGGCACTGGCCGTGGTGGCGGTGCCCTCGGGCGCCGGCGCGAACCACAGCGAGGGACAGGGGCCCAAGCACGATTCGGTTGCGGGGTCGGGGAAGATCGAGCAGTTCGGCACCTTCGTGCACGTGAACGCCCAGGGCGAGCCCGACGGGAGCGCCAACGGGAGCTTCTTCGTGCGCCAGACGTTCTTCCGGCTCCCGCTCGACTTCTCGGGCAAGGTGACGTGTCTCTTCGTCAGCGGCAACAAGGCCATCGTCGGCGGTGAGGTCACCAAGAACCGGCCGGTCGAGCCCGGAGGCGTGCTGCCCAATCCCGCTCCGGGGACGGGTGTGCTGATCGACGTCCGCGACAACGACGACAACGGCACCCCCGACACCTACAACTTCACCTTCCGGCCGGCCCCGCCGCAGGTCTGCCCGAACCTGAACAGCCACCAGTTCCCCATCGACCAGGGGAACTTCCACGTGCACGACGCCACGACGTAACGAATCCTCCGCTCGGGTCTGCCACGCCGCCACGCTGGCAGTCGGGCCCGGGACAGAGCAGGCTTGAGGGCGTGCACGTCCGCGACACCCTCTACATCGGCGGCGAGTGGCTGCCACCGGCCGGTGACGGGTGGATCGACGTGGTCGAGCCGGCGACCGAGGAGGTCATGGGCCGGGTCCCCGAGGGCACCTCCGCCGACGCCGATCGGGCGGTGGCCGCCGCCCGCGCCGCCTTCGACGGTTGGGCGGCGACCCCGCTCGACGAGCGGGCCGGGTGGCTGCGGCGGCTGCACGAGGGTCTGGTCGCCCGCTCCGACGAGATCGGAACGCTGATCGCCCGGGAGGTGGGGATGCCCATCTCCATGGCGACGCTGGTCCAAGCGATCGCCCCGGCCCTGGTGGTGAGCTCCTACGCCGAGCTCGTCCTCGACCACCCGTTCGAGGAGAAGGTCGGCCGATCGCTCGTCCTGCGTGAACCGGTGGGCGTGGTGGCCGCCATCACGCCGTGCAACTACCCGCTGTACCAGCTGGTGTGCAAGGTCGCGCCGGCGCTGGCGGCCGGTTGCACGGTGGTGGCCAAGCCCTCCGAGATCGCGCCCCTCTCGGCGTTCGTGCTGGCCGACGTGGCGGGCGAGGTGGGGCTGCCGGCAGGTGTGCTCAACGTGGTCAGCGGCTACGGCCCCGAGGTGGGCGCCACCCTGATCGCCCATCGGGAGGTCGACATGGTGTCGTTCACCGGCTCGACGCCGGCGGGGCGGGCGGTGGCCGCCGCCGCCGCGGCGACGGTGAAGCGGGTCACCCTCGAGCTGGGGGGCAAGTCGCCGTCGGTCGTGCTCGACGACGCCGACCTCGAAGAGGCCGTCCGGGCGACGGTGAGCCAGTGCTACCTCAACGCCGGACAGACCTGCCTCTCCTGGACCCGGTTGCTCGTGCCGCGGAGCCGCCACGACGAGGCCGCCGCCCTCGCCGCCAAGGTGGCGGATGACTTCGCTCCCGGCGATCCCCTGGCCGACGCCCGGCTCGGGCCGGTGGCCAGCAAGGTCCAGCAGGAGCGGGTGCGGTCCTACATCCGCCGGGGCATCGAGGAAGGCGCCACGCTCGTGGCCGGCGGTCCCGAGCCACCCGTCGGGCTTCACCGCGGCTACTTCGTGCAGCCGACGGTCTTCGCCGACGTGAACCCGGAGATGACCATCGCCCAGGAGGAGATCTTCGGCCCGGTACTGGCCGTCATCCCTTACGACGACGAGGACCAGGCGGTGGCCATCGCCAATGGCACCATCTACGGGCTGCACGGGGCGGTTTTCTCGGCCGACCGGGAGCGGGCGCTGGCGTTCGCCCGTCGCCTGCGCACCGGCCAGGTCGACGTGAACGGCGGCGGCTACAACCACCTCGCCCCCTTCGGCGGCTACAAGCAGTCCGGGCTGGGGCGCGAGCTCGGCCACCGCGGTCTCGAGGAGTACCTCGAGACCAAGTCGGTCCAGCTCTGAGACGGCGACGGGCCCGCCCCCCAATTGGGTGACGAATGTGGTTGATTTCCAACCGCTCACCGTGCCAGATCCCAGCGAGCGTGCTTCTGGCGCGCTCAGGGGCTGATTTCCAACCACTTTCGTCACCCAATTCACGGGGGGTGGGGTCGCTACCATCGTCTCAGTGACGAGGCGTGTGCTCGCTGTCCTGCTGGTGCTCGTGCTGGGAGCGCTGGTCGCCGGGTGCGGCAACGACACGGTCGACGGCACCGAGACCCGGGACGACGAGACCCGCACGACCGAGGGGGCGCTCGACACCACCCAGGCCGAGCAGCAGCTCGTTGCCCGCCAGAAGCAGGCCACTCCGGACCTGAATGTGGGCGAGGCGCGGTGCGTCACCCGGGCCGAGCTGCGCAGAGGGGCGACGTTCGGCTGCAGCGTGATGGTCGAGGGGCTGCCGGCGCCCTACACGGTGACCGTCACCGACGTCGACCGCGACGCCAGGACGGCCGAGTACGAGTTCGAGCTCACCAAGGCCATCGTGTCCACCGCCAAGGTCGTCGGGGTGGTGAAGCAGTCGTGGCCCGACCAGAGCGCCCAGGTCGACTGCGGGCCGGGGAAGGTCAGGCTGGCGGAGCCGGGCACCACCATCGAGTGCAGCGTCAACGACAAGGACGGCTTTCACTCCGCCACCGCCCGGGTGGTCGACATCCAGGGCAACGTGGCCCGGGCCTGACCGGGCCCGGGTCGGTGCGCGTCAGCCGCCGTCCCTCCGGGGCGGCACCTGGGTGAGGGCCTCGGCGAACGCCTTGGCCCAGTCGGCGTAGCCGGCCAGCCCCGGGTGGAACCCGTCCTCGGCCAGCTTCCCGTGCCAGGGCGGCCCCGTATGGGCCCACACGTCGGCCACGACCAGCCCGGCGGCCGGCGCCTCCTCGCGGATCATCTCGTTGACGACCGTGGCGCGGGCGGGGCGCAGGCCCTGGGGGATGGTCGCGATGATCGCCCCCTTGGGGAGCCGGCGGACGATCTCCCTGATCGACTCGAGGACCTGGGGCAGCGGCGTCGGGACCATGTCGTTGGCGCCGATGGCACAGCTCACCAGGTCGGGGGTCCTCTCCAGCGCCTCGAGCCGGGGCAGCTGCACGTCGACGACGTCGGCGGCACGGGCCCCCGAGCGGGAGAGGTTCAGCACCCGCCACGGACGGGCGGAGTGCTCGTCGAGCACCTTTCGCAGCTGGCCCACGTACCCCTGGTCGTACGCCGGCGCGCCGATCCCCTGTGCGGTCGAGTCGCCCAGGACGACCCAGAGCGGTCCCTCACCGGAGAGGGCGAGGGCGTTCGCCTCCTCCCACGCCTTGGCGTACACCGCCACCTGGGCGTGCACCCGTCTGACTCCGGGCAGGGCCACCCGGGCCACCTTCCCGACCGACGAGCGCAGCCACCGGTAGGTGCCGTTCACGGGAATGCCGGACGGTCGGGAGCGTTGTGCGCGACGAGATGACCACTGCGACCGCCACCATCGACGTGCGCCGGGCGAGCTCCCGCTTCCACACGCGGCTTCCCTGGCTCGACTCCCGCCACAGCTTCAGCTTCGGCCACCACCGTGACCCGGCCAACACCCATCACGGGTTGCTCCTCGTGAACAACGACGACGTCGTGCGCGCCGGCACCGGCTTCGACACCCATCCCCACCGCGACATGGAGATCGTCACGTGGGTGCTCGACGGTGAGCTCGAGCACAAGGACTCGGTGGGCAACAAGGGCGTGATCTACCCCGGCCTGGCCCAGCGCATGAGCGCCGGGACGGGCATCTGGCACTCCGAGATGAACCCCCGCGGCGACACCGACGTCCACTTCGTGCAGATGTGGGTGCTGCCGGACACCGAGCGGGTGGACCCCGGCTACGAGCAGCTCGACATCAACGCCGAGATCGACAGGGGCGGGCTGGTGCCCATCGCGTCGGGCCGGGGCCACGACGCGGCGATCGCCATCCGCCAGCGCGACGCCGTCCTCTGGGGCGGGCGCCTGCGGCCGGGCGAGCAGGTGACCCTTCCCGAGGCGCGGTGGGTCCACCTCTTCGTGGCCCGCGGCGCGGCCGAGCTGGACGGCGCCGGCCGGTTGGAGGAGGGAGACGCCGCACGCTTGACCGCGGCGGGCATCCCCCGGCTGGTGGCCGACGCCGAGCGGGGCGCCGAGGTTCTCATCTGGGAGACGCGAGGATGACCAACGCACCCACGGTCCTTGTCGGCACCACCGAGGGCCTCCTGCGCGTCGGTAACGGCGGCCCGGTGGAGCTGGTGGGCGGGCGGGTGACCGCGTTGGCCCCGGCCGCCGGTGGCCGGCGGTGGCTCGCCCTGCTCGGCGACCGGTTCCTCTGGGCCGGAGAGGCTGACGGGACGTGGGAGCAGGTCGCCTCCTTCGACGACGGGCCGCCGGCGCGGTGCCTGGTGGCGGTGGGCGACGAGGTCCTGGTCGGCACGGCCGAGGCCCACCTGCTGCGCGTGCGCGACGGCCGGGCCCAGCCGGTGCCCGGCTTCGAGAAGGCCGAGGGGAGGGACGGCTGGTACACGCCGTGGGGCGGGCCGCCCGACACCCGGTCGCTGTCGATCGGCCCCGACGGGACGATCTACGCCAACGTCCATGTGGGCGGCATCGTGCGCTCGTCCGACGGCGGCGAGACCTGGGAGCCGACGATCGACGTCGACACCGACGTCCACCAGGTGCTGGCCGCCGACGGGTCGGTGTTGGCACCGAGCGCCTACGGCCTGGCCACCAGCGCCGACGGAGGCGACAGCTGGGTGATGGTCACCGAGGGGCTCCACGCCACCTACCTGCGGGCCGTCGCCGTCGCCGGCGAAGACGTGCTGGTCTCGGCGTCCACGGGCCCGGGTGGCGAGCGGTCGGCCATATACCGCCGGCCGGGCGGGCAGGGGCCGTTCGAGCGGTGCCGGACCGGGCTGCCCGAATGGCTCGGTGGCAACGTCGACACCGGCACCCTGGTCGGCGCCGGTGACCAGGTGGCGTTCGCCACCCATGGAGGCACCCTGTACCGGTCGTCCGACGCCGGCCGGACGTGGGAGCCGGTCCTCGAGCGCCTTCCCCGCGTGACCGCGGTCGCCCTGGCGCAGGCCTACTAATAGCCCACTTCGGCGGCCGCCGGGCGGCCGGGCGGGGACCGGCGGAAGGCCCTCCGGTAGGAGGCCGGGGAGGCGCCGACCTGCCGCTGGAAGTGGACGCGCATGCCCGCGGTCGACGTGAACCCGCAGCGGGCCGCGACGAGGGCGACGGGCTCGTCGGTGGTCTCCAAGAGGCGCTGAGCCAGCAGCATGCGTTGGCGCAGCACCCACCGGTGGGGCGTGGTGCCGGTGGCGGCCCGGAAGCGACGGGCGAAGGTGCGGGGGCTCATCGCCGCCCGCCGGGCGAGCTGCTCCACCGTCAGCGGCAGGTCGAGGTGCTCGGTCATCCACGCGAGGGTGCTGGCGAGGGAGTCGTCGTCCGTGCCGGCCATGGGGAGGTCGACGAACTGGGCCTGGCCGCCGTCGCGGTGAGGAGGGACGACCATGCGCCGGGCCACCGCGTTGGCCACCTCGGCGCCGTGGTCGGTGCGGACGACGTGGAGGCAGAGGTCGATGCCGGCCGCCGTCCCCGCCGAGGTGAGGATGTTGTTGCCGGCATCGACGTAGAGCACCCGGGGGTCGACCTTCACCCGGGGGTGCCGCCGGGCCAGCTCGCCGGCGTGCATCCAGTGGGTCGTGGCTCGCCTCCCGTCGAGCAGCCCGGTGGCAGCCAGGACGAACGCCCCGCTGCACACCGACAGCAGGCGGGCGCCGCGCTCGTGGGCCGCCCGCAGGGCGTCGAGCAGCTCGGCGGCCGGGGGGTGGTCCTGGTAGGGCCAGGCCGGCACCATGACGGTGTCGGCGGCGGCGACGGCGTCGAGCCCGTGCGGAGCATGGACCTCGATCCCCTCCGGGCTCGTGAGGGGTGGCGGGCCCCCGGCGCAGACCAGGTGCCGGTACCACGGGTCGACCAGCTCGGGGCGCTGGAGGCCGAACACCTCACAGGCCACCGAGAGCTCGAACATGGCGACGCGCGGGGGGACCACCGTGGCCACCGTGTGCATGGCAGGATCTTAGCGAAGGTTGGCATTTCTGCCACGCCCGCGGCGACGGCGCCGGGTGGACGATGGAGCCGTGCACCCACACCTGGTGGAGCGGATGGCGACCGCCCGCCACGCCGAGCTGGCGCTCCTCGCCCAGGCGGGTGACGGGGCCAGGCGGTACCGCCGGGCCCGGGCGGCGGCCGCCGGCGAGGCGGTGCACGGCTGGCGGCTCCGCCGGCTGGCGCCACGCCGGCGTCGTCCCGGTTGACCAGCTGACCCCCCCGAACCGGCGGTGGATGTACGGCTCTCGCCCGTACAACCGCCGCCGGTTGCTCAAGCGAGCTCGGTGGGGCGGACCTCCACGTTGTCCACCCGCCCCCGCCGGAAGACGGTGACGGTGACCGGGCGCCCGATGCGGTCGCCCGTCATCAGGCGCTGGAGGTCGCCCACGTCGGCGACGCCGACGCCGTCCACCTCGAGGATGATGTCCTCGGGCCGCAGGCCGGCGTCGGCCGCCGGGCTGCCCGCAACGACGGTGAGGACCTCGATGCCCTTCTCCCGCCCGGTCGCCCGTGCCGCGCGCGGCGGTAGGGGGCGGGAGCCGCCGGCGATGCCCAGGTAGGCCCGCCGCACCCGGCCCTCCTGCATGAGGGCGGCGACGATGGCGCGGGTGGTGGCGTTGACAGGGACGGCCAGGCCCAGGCCCTGGCCCAGCCCCGGCCCGACCACGGCGGTGTTGATGCCGACGACCCGTGCGCTGCTGTCGGCCAGGGCGCCGCCCGAGTTGCCCGGGTGGAGGGCGGCGTCGGTCTGGATGACGTTCTCGACCAGCCGGCTGGCGCGGGCGGCGCCCGCCGCGAACGACCGCCCGAGGGCGCTCACGACCCCGGCGCTCACCGAACCGGCGAAGCCCAACGGGTTCCCGATGGCCACGACCAGCTGCCCGACCTGGAGGTGGTCGGCGTCACCCAGCGTCGCCGCCGGCGCGGCCGCCCCGGCGGCGCGGATGACGGCCAGGTCCGACAGCGCATCGGTGCCGACGACCTCGAAGTCGACCTCCCGGCCGTCGCCGAAGGTTGCCACCCCGCCGGACGAGCGCTCGACGACGTGGGCCGACGTCAGCAGGAAGCCGTCGGGCGTGACGACCACGCCCGACCCCGACCCCCGGGGCCGGCGTCCTCCCGGCACCGGGGTCATCACCCGCAGGCTGGCCACCGAGGGGAGGAGGGCCTTGGCCACGCTGGTGACCACCCGGGAGTAGGCGTCGAGAGGCTCCTCCGCCTCGTCGGCCTCCACCGGCGCCGGCTCGGGCCGGTCGTCGACGGTGGCGTCGGTCACCTCAGACCGACCCTTCCTCTCGGGTATCGCCGAAGGTGACGCTCAGGGACAGCTCGTCGGCCCCCCGGACGATCCCCAGGGCGAGGGACTGGCCGTCGCCGAGCCCGTCGAGGGCGGTGTAGAGGTCGTCGATGCCGGTGACCGGCCCTCCGGCCGCCTCCACGATCAGGTCGCCCCGGCGGATGCCGGCCCGGGCGGCGGGGGAGCCCTCTTGTACCTCGCGCACGAGCACGCCATCGCGGTCGGGGAGGCCGACCGACCGGCGCAGGTGGCGCGCCGCCCGGCCCGGCACCAGGCCGACGCCGAGGTGGCGGCGCGATGCCGACTCCCCCCGGGCCAGCCCGTCGACGCGGGCCCGCAGCTGGGCGTCGGCGGCGATGGCGGCGTAGAAGCCCTCACCCAGCCGGTTGGTGTTGACGCCCACCAGCCGCCCCTCCCGGTCGACGATGGGGCCGCCCGACGAGCCCCGGACGAGCGGAGCGGTGTGCTCGAGCGACCCGGTGACCCGGCGGCCTCGGGGCCCCCGGAACGCCCGGCCGACGGCGGACACCAGGCCGACGGTGACCCGCAGTCCCCGCCCGCCGGGGTTGGCGGCGGCGAACACGACCCCGCCGACGCCGGGCAGGTCGCCGTCGGTCCACTCGAGCGGCGTGACGCCGGCGGTGTCGACGGAGATGACGGCCAGGTCGCCGTCGATGTCGACCCCAGCCACGTGTCCCCGCTCGGTGCGGTCGTCGCCGAAGGACACGGCGACCTCGCCGCCCCGGAGGTTGTGGGCGTTCGTCAGCACCAGGCCGTCGCCGATCACGAGGCCCGAGCCCAGCCCCCAGCCCTGTCCCACTCCCACGACCGCCGGTCCCACCCGTTCCGCCACCGCCGCCACCGCCGCCTGCACCTCGTCCAGCAGTGTCATCGACGTGCGCTCCTTCGCTCCTCCTACTAACTTGTCACTTGCAAGTTACTACTCGACCGGAAGGTGGGCAACACCATGGTCGGTATGGAAGAGCCGGCCCGGGCGCCCGAGCGCTCGCCCGCCACCCCCCTGGCCGAGGCGGTCGCCCGGGTGGGCGACCGGTGGACCCTGCTGGTGGTCAACGCCCTCCTGGCCGGCCCCGGAAGGTTCAACGACCTGCTGGGGGGACTACCGGGGCTGGCGCCCAACATCTTGAGCCAGCGCCTCCGCCACCTCGAGCGCGAGGGGCTCGTGGTCGCCACGCCCTACTCCCGGCGGCCGCCCCGGTTCGTCTACGAGCTCACCGCCTCCGGGCGCGAGCTGGCCGGCGTCCTGCGCCTGCTGGCGCAGTGGGGGGCGGGCCGGGGCGCCGACGCCGAAGCCGTCCGCCACCGCGCCTGCGGCACCGCCCTGGAGGCGAGGTGGTGGTGCCCGACGTGCGCGCTGGTCGTCGACGACGACCAGGGCGACGACGTCACCTACCTGTAGGGACGGGCGAGGAACCAGCCGGACACCGCCGCGGTGGCGGACAACGCCAGCGACGCCGCCGACTCGGCCATCGTGATGACGTCGCTCGTGGAACCACCCGCGGTGGCGGTCGACCACGACCGCGGGTCGTCGCGGGCGAAGAGGGCGAGGAAGGCCGCGACAACCAGGACGATCACGACGACAACGCAGACCCGGGCCTGGCCCGGGTACGCGCTCGGCCCCCGGCCGACCGCACCCGGTTCGCTGTTCTCAAAGTCCGCGAGCTCCAGGAGCGGGGCGAGCTGGCGGCCTGCGTCGACCCGGAGGCGATGTCGGCGCTCTTGATCGCGGTCGCCAACGGGCTCGCCCTCCAAGTCACCGTCGATCCCGATGGCGCGGCCCTGGACGCCATGGCCGGCCAGTTCGCGTCCCTCCTGCTGGCGGCGCGCCGGCCCTGACCGCGAGGGTGGGGCCGTCAGGCGGCGGCCGGCACCTCCGCCCCCTCGGGCTCGAGGGCCAGGTCGAGCACCTGGCGGACGTCCTCCACCACGTGGAAGGTGACCGTCTCCCGCACCGCCTCGGGCACGTCGTCGAGGTCGGCCCCGTTGCGGGCGGGGAGGATGACCTCCTTCAGCCCGGCCCGGTGGGCGGCCAGCACCTTCTGCTTCACCCCCCCGATGGGGAGCACCCGGCCCTGCAGGGTGACCTCACCGGTCATGCCGACGGTCGACCGCACCGGCCGGCCTGAAAGCAGGCTGGCCAGGGCCGAGACCATGGCGACGCCCGCCGACGGCCCGTCCTTGGGCACCGCCCCGGCGGGCACGTGCACGTGGAACCGGGAGCCGCGGACGGCGTCCTCGGCCAGCCCCAGGTCGGCCGCGTGCGACCGGACATAGGACAGGGCGATCTCGGCCGACTCCTTCATGACGTCGCCCAGCTGGCCGGTCAGGGTCAGCGAGGAGTTGCCGTCCCCGGGCGACCCGGGCAGCTTGGTCGCCTCGATGAACAGCACGTCCCCGCCGACGCCGGTGACGGCCAGGCCGGTGGCCACGCCGGGCACCGCCGTGCGATCGGCCGCCTCGAAGAAGAACCGGGGCCGCCCCAGGTAGGTGCGGACCTCGTCGCGGTCGACGCTGACCGGCGCGGTCGCCTCCCCGGCGGCCAGCCGGGTGGCCACCTTGCGGAGCACCTTGCCCAGCTCCCGCTCGAGGTTCCGCACGCCCGCTTCCCGGGTGTAGTCGGCGACGATGGCGCGCAGCGCCGCCTCGGTCACCGTCACCTCGTCGGCCGTCAGGCCGTTGCGCTCCAGCTGACGGGCCAGCAGGTGGTCGGTGGCGATGGCCACCTTCTCGTCCTCGGTGTACCCGTCGAGGGGGATGACCTCCATGCGGTCGAGCAGCGGCCCGGGGATCGTGTCGGCCACGTTGGCGGTGGCGATGAAGAGCACGTCGGACAGGTCGAGGTCGACCTCGAGGTAGTGGTCGCGGAAGGTGTGGTTCTGGGCCGGGTCGAGGACCTCGAGGAGGGCGGACGAGGGGTCGCCGCGCCAGTCGGCGCCGAGCTTGTCGACCTCGTCGAGCATGAAGACGGGGTTCATGGTGCCGGCCTCGCGGAGGGCCCGGACGATGCGCCCGGGCTGGGCCCCGACGTACGTGCGGCGGTGGCCGCGGATCTCGGCCTCGTCCCGCACGCCGCCGAGCGACACCCGGGCGAACGACCGCCCGAGGGCGCGGGCCACCGACTCGCCGAGCGAGGTCTTGCCCACGCCCGGAGGCCCGACCAGGGCGTTGATGGCGCCCGAGCCCCGGCCGCCGGTCGGGGTCAGGCCCCGGTCGGCCCGCAGCTTGCGCACGGCGAGGTACTCGATGATGCGGTCCTTGACGTCGTCCAGACCGGTGTGGTCGGCGTCGAGGATGGCGCGGGCGTCGGTGACGTCCAGGTGGTCGTCCGACCGCTTGTCCCACGGCACCTCGAAGACGGTGTCGAGCCACGTGCGGATCCAGCCGTGCTCGGGGCTCTGCTCGTTCGTGCGCTCGAGGCGGTCGATCTCCCGCTCGACGGCGGGGCGCACCGAGTCGGGCAGGCCCGCCTCGTCGAGCTTGCGGCGGTACTCCTCGACCAGGCTCTCGCCGTCGGCGCCCTCGCCCAGCTCCTTGCGGATGGCGGCCAGCTGCTGGCGCAGCAGGAACTCGCGCTGGGTCTTCTCCATGCCCTCGGAGACGTCCTGGCGGATCCGCTCCTTCAGGGTCAGGTCGGCCAGCACGTCGCGGGCCCACGCCAGCACCCGCTCGAGGCGCTGCTCGACGTCGACCGTCTCCAGGAGCTCGATCTTCTGCTCGAGGCTCAGGTCGGGGGAGTAGCCGGCGGTGTCGGCCACCGCGCTGGGGTCGTTGATCCCCCGCAGGGCCTCGGCGATGGGCCGGGCGCCGCGCTGCTCGAGGATGTTCTCGACCACCGCTCGGTACTCGCGGGCCAGCTCGTGGGCGCGGGGGCTGGCGGGCGGCTCCGTCACCGGTTCGATCTGGACCCAGAGGGCGGCGCCCGTCCCGGGAACGCCGGCGCCGATGACGGCGCGGGCCAGGCCGCGGATCACCACCGCCCGGGTGCCGCCGGGCAGCTCGCCGCTGTCCTCGATCTTGCCGATCGTGCCGACCCGGGCGTAGCGGTCCTCGATCCGGGGGACGAGCAGCAGGCGGCCGTCGGCCGCCTCGGCGGCCTCGATGGCCACCCGCGCCTCGTCGGTCTCGAGGGCCATGGTGACAACCATCCCGGGCGTGACCACGCCCGTGGACAGCGGCAGGCAGGGCAGGATCGAGGTGTCGAGATCGGCCATGTCGAGCTCCTAACGAAAGGTCGGCATTGAAAAAACACTGCTGCCCGCCCCGGTGTTCCCCGGACGTGGCGCCGGGCCGCGCCCGGTTGGCAGACTCTCGCCTCGATGGCCGAGGCGGACGGGGGGCGTACCTACCGGGAGGACGACCGGGTCGAGGCGGCCGACGACCTCCCCGGGGTTCCCAAGGGCACGCCGGGAACGGTCGTCATGGTCACCGGGCTGGCGTGGATCCGCTACCGCGTCGCCTTCGACAACGGGGTCGAACTGAACCTGCTCGACGGTCGCCACCTGGCCGCGGCGCCCCGGTCCCGGCGGCGCTGAGAGCGGTCCCCCTCGGCGGGCGGGGCACCCTCCGGCGCGCCGGCGCGGCGGCGGTCGGCCGGGCGTCCGCCGGCCACGCCCCCGGCCGTCACCGCCCCGACGGACGCCCGACTGGTTCTACGGCGCCGGGAGCCGACGGGATTGCGGCGCCGGTCCTCGGAGAGGCGCCCGTCCTCGGAGAGGAGCACCGGGGCGTGGGAGGCTGGGGGATCCCCGACGCCCCGGTCTGCTCCTCGCTCACACCCTACGACGTCGGGCCCGTTCTGCCTACACACCTCGTCGGGGCCGGTACTTACTCATCCTCAGCTACGATCGTGCCGAAGTAGAGGCGTCCTTCACGCTGCAGTCGAGAGGTTCCCCTGCTCGCCTCTGACCATCCCCTCGAGAGCGACCGCCGTGGTCAGGTCGCCGGCGACGACCCGACCGCGCTGACCGCGTACGTGCTCGAGCACGTCGAGAGGGCGGTCGACGTCCTCGACGCCCTGGTCGGCGGCCCCGGCGGCTCTCTCCACGACGACGCGGTGGAGACCGCCCTCGACCATCTCTACCTGGCCGCGTCGGCGCTCCGGCACCACCGCACGGGAACGCCCCCACTCCGAGACTAAGGGGTCACCGTCTCGAGGGCCTCGGGATAGCGGCCCGTGCGCGCCTTCCATGCCCCTGCCGCTCCCCGCTGAGCCACGAGCCGTGCGACCGCCATGGCCACGCCCGACGCCGCCGCCCAGCCCAGGGCCTCCGACCAGGCGGTCCCCGGGGCGGCGGGGTTGGCCGGGGGCTCCGACCCCTTCACGCTCCGCCATCCCTTCCGCAGCGCCAGCCGGGTGGCCGCTCCGGCGGCCACGCCGCTCACCCCGCCGACGACCTTCCACAGCAGTCTCCTGTCCACGAGCCGTTCGTGCCCCGATCCCTGGTCGACCGAACGCCTCACCGCCGAGCGCCCGACCGGCGCCGCCGTCCCAGGCGCTGCGAAGCACCCGCAGCGGCCGGGTGAGGCGCCCGGCTGGGGCTGTGGCGCAGTGCCTCGCTCCCTCGGCTCGCCCGGCTCCGGTCGTTCCAGGTCCTCGGGCGTGAGCGGCACGGGACGCTTCCGAATGAGCGCCCAGCCCAGGCCCCGCCACCCTCCGGGCGTTGCGGCTCCCGGCTCCCCGGGGGGCAGCCGACCCGGTGGACCAGGCCCCGAGGCGCCATGGGCAGCGAGTCGTCGATCGCCAGGCGACCAAGGCTGGGCCCGCAGATGGTCCGGCGGTCCCCGATGCGCGATACTGCTCGCGGTTCGACTGGTGAGCGCCCCAGGACGGCGGCTCGGGCGCCCGACTCCCCCCTCGGTGCCCGTCCGTCGCGACGGGCGAAGGGAGGTCCCCGTTCGGATGACGGCTCTGGACACGTTCGACGCCTTCGTCGTCGAGGTGTCGTCCCCCGGCGGGGCGAGCCTCGTGCGGGTGGGCGGGGAGATCGACTGCTACACCGCGCCCACCCTCCAGCAGCGCCTGTTCGACCTCATCGACGCGGGGGAGCGGCAGATCGTCGTCGACCTGGCCGGCGTCTCGTTCATGGACTCCCAGGGGTTGGCCGCGCTCGTGCGGTCGGTGCTGCGGCTCCGGCCCCTGGACGGGAAGCTCGTGCTGCGCGCCCCCCGGCCGAGCGTGTCCAAGATCGTCGAGATCACCGGCCTGGGCCAGCTCCTCCCGGCCGGCTGAGCGTCAGAAGACGACCTCGGCGAGCAGGTCCACCTGCCCGGGGTCGGGGACGGTGGGGTCGAGGATGAGCTCGTCGACGCCGGCGTCGGCGAAGGCGCTCACCGCGCCGGTGATGGCCTCCGCCGTCCGCAGGGCGCTCCCCGCGATCATCTCGGCGGTCTCGCTCCCCATGAGCTGGTAGTAGTCGAGCAGGTACTCACGGGACTCCTCCTCGGTGTCGCCCAGCGAGAAGTAGGCGAGGGCCACGATCCTCGGCTGGCCCTCCCGCCCTCTCTCGCTCCAGGCAGCCTGCACCTTCGGCACCATGTCGGCCACCATGTCCGGGGGGAGCCCTCCGGCGGTCCATCCCTCGGCGAACTCGGCCGCCCGGCGGAAGCTGGCGTCGGCCATCCCGCCGATGACCAGGGGGATCCCGGGCTCCCGCACCGGGCGGGGCCCGACCGCTCGGGTGTCGGGGGCCAGGGGCTCCCCGGCCCACGCCGACTGCAGCTCCCGCAGCTGCTGGTCGAAGCGCTCGCCCCGGGTGGCGAAGTCCCGGCCGGTGAGCTGGTAGTCGGTCGCCCGCCAGCCCACTCCCAGGCCCAGGGTGAGCCGCCCACCGGAGATCTGGTCGACGGTGATCGCCTGCTTGGCCAGCTCGGCGGTGCTGCGGGCGGGGGCGATCAGGACGTTGGGGAGGACGCCGATGCGCTCGGTGACGGCGGCGGCGGCGGCGAACACCGTGAGCTCCTCGTACCCCGGATAGGAGACGGCGCCGATCGACGACAGGCTGGAGAAGCCGGCGGCATCCGCGCGGCGGGCCCAGTCGAGCAGTTGCGACCCGGTCGCGCGCGGGACCGTGTTGGGGACGCCGATGCCGATCTCCATGGCCGTCTCTCCTTCCTCGAGCGTCGGAGCAGCGTACCGGGAGCAAGCGGGGTCTCGGCCTAGGTTGAGGGCATGGAGGAGCTCGACGCCGAGCTGCGACGGCGGGTGCAGCGGGCGCCGGTCGCCCGGCTCGCGACCGTCCGTCCGGACGGTGGTCCCCACGTCGTGCCCATCACCTTCGCCCTCGAAGGGGACACGGTCGTGACCGCCGTCGACCACAAGCCCAAGACGACGACGAGCCTCCAGCGTCTCCGCAACATCGAGGCCCGTCCGGCCGCCAGCGTCCTCGTCGACCACTACGACGACGACTGGTCGAACCTGTGGTGGGTCCGGGGCGACGGCGCGGCCCGGATCGTCACCGGCGGGACCGAGCGGGAGCAGGCGGTCGAGCGGCTGGGCGCCAAGTACGAGCAGTACCGCGAGCAGCCGCCCCGGGGGCCGGTGATCGTCGTCACCGTCAAGCGCTGGGCCGTCTGGTCCCCCTAGACCGTCGGCCCGGGCCCCGCGCTACGCGGAGCCGACTCCGGCGAGGACCCCGGGCACCCAGACACCCCGTTCCCCGCAGGTGCAGCGCCAGCGCACTTCGATGCCCTGGGGGGTGGAGACGAGCGCCTCGATCGACTCGAGGCCCACCAGGACCCGGCTGCGGTGGCGGGGGCAGTCGATGCTGAACATTCTCTCGGTCCGCCTTTCAGTCCATTGTCGGGTGAGAGTTGTCCTCGGCCCTACGATCGCGTACCATCCCTGCGGTGGTACAGAGCCAAGCAGACCAAAATTGGACTGGAACTGTGGCGGACGTCCCCGGTGTGCTGGGCAATTGGACGGCCGGCCGGGGCCCCCTCCATCGCAAGCTGACCGACGCGCTGCGCGCCGCCATCGTGGGCGGGGACCTGGCGCCGGGCGCCAAGCTGCCGCCCGAACGGGTGCTGGCCGCCCAGCTGGCCGTGAGCCGCAGCACGGTTGTCGCCGCTCTCGACCGCCTCCGCTCCGAGGCCCTGCTCGTGAGCCGGCAGGGCAGCGGCACGCGGGTCGCCGCCGACGTGCGGCGGCCCGTCGGCGACGGCACCGTTCCCGGCGGCCGGGGCCAGGCCGTGTTCCGGCGCCTGGTCGAGGGTCCCGGGGCCGTGATCTCCCTGGCCTGCGCCATCCCGTCCTGCCTGCCCGCGGTCGTCGAGGCGGCCGCCGCCCTGACCGCCACCGATCTGGCCGTGCCCACCGGCCGCACCGGGTACCACCCGCTCGGGCTGCCCGAGCTCCGCCAGGAGCTCGCCGACCTGCACACCCGCGAGGGCGTCCCCACCGGGCCCGAGCAGATCCTCGTCACGACCGGGGCCCAGCAGGCGATCAACCTGGCCGCCGCCCTGTTCGTCCGCCCGGGGGACACGGTGATCGTCGAGTCGCCCGGGTTCCCCGGCGTGCTCGACGTCTTCCGGGCTGCCGGGGCCCGCCTCCTCACCGTCGAGGTGGACGGCGAGGGGGCGAGGGTGGACCAGGTCGACCACCTCGCCCGCCGTACCCCGGTCGCCGCCGTCTTCGTGATGCCGAGCTTCCACAATCCCGTCGGGGTGGCGATGAGCGAGCCCCGCCGCCGCCGGCTGGCGTCGCTGTCCGCCGAGCTCGGGCTCCCGGTGATCGAGGACAACGCCATGGAGCACGCCCGGCTCGGCATGGTGCCACCCCCGTCCGTCGGCGCCACCGGCGAGGGCCCCGTCGTCACCATCGGCTCCGTCAGCAAGGTGCTCTGGGGCGGCCTGCGCCTGGGGTGGGTGAGGGCGTCCGAAGAGCTCGTGAACCGGCTGGTGCGGTTGAAGGTGCTGCACGACCTCGGCACCGGCGTGATGGGCCAGCTGGTGGTGGCCCGGCTGCTGCCCCGGTTCGAGGCCCTGCGGGCGGAGCGCCAGGTCGACCTGCTCGACTCTCTCGAGAACATGACGTCCCTGCTCGGTCGCCACCTCCCGGGCTGGCGCTGGAACCCACCCCAGGGCGGCCCCTCGCTCTGGGTGCGCATCCCGTGGGGGGACACCGACACGTTCGGACAGATCACCCTGCGGCACGGGGTGGAGATCGTCCCCGGCAGCACCATGTCGCCGGACGGCGCCCATCGCGACCACCTGCGCGTCCCGTTCGTGTTCGACCGGGCGGCCAGCGAAGCGCTCGTCGAGCGCCTGGCCGCCGCCTGGCGGGCCTACGCGCCGAGCGACCGGTCCGACCAGGGGCATCTCTCGGTCGTCGTCTGAACGGTCGCCCGCTTGCGCCCCGCCGAACGTGGCCGATCCGGCCGCATTTCCCGACCCGACGCGCCAGGCGCTCGGGGCGCTCGGGGTCAGGTCCTCCTCACCGGCGACCGGCTACCGCCGGGCGATGTAGGCGTCGCGTAGGACGTTGGCCTCCAGCTCGACTTCCTCGAGGCGGTACTTGACGACGTCGCCGATGCTCACGATGCCGTGCAGCCGGCCGTCGGCGACGACCGGAAGGTGACGGTTGCGGGTGCGGGTCATCTGGCCCATGACCGCGGTCAAGAGGTCGTCCGGAGAGCAGACCGGCACGCCCCGCGACATCACCGACGCGACGGTGGCGTCGAGGAGCTCGGCGCCCCGCCGGGCCAGGCCCCGCACGACGTCGCGCTCGGACAGCACCCCCTCGACGTGCATCCCGTCGGCTGTGACGACGAGCGCCCCAATGTTGTTGCCGGTGAGCTTGTGGACGGCGAGGAGCACGCTGGCGTCGGGCTTGACCGTCTCGACGCGGCGGCCCTTCTTCTCCAGGATGTTCTCGACCCTCATGGCGCTCCTTTCGTCGGTCGCGTCCTCAGGCGGCGCGCGGCGCGGCCGCTCTCGGAACCGGGGCGAGGCGGGGGGCGCCTGGAAGCGTCAGACGTGCCACGACGAAGCGGTGGGCGCACGAGACCCCCTTCCTCCGAGCGGAGTGTACGCCCACGGCGGAACGCGTGCCTCGCGATGGCCGGCGAGCGCCGGCGGACGCGTGGCTGCAGGCGGTGCGAAGAGCCGCTGAGTGCGCCCCCAGGGACTCGAACCCTGAACCCGCGGATTAAGAGTCCGCTGCTCTGCCAAATTGAGCTAGAGGCGCGTCTGACCGACGTTCGATGAGGGTGACCGAGGGGACTTGAACCCCCGACCTCCAGGGCCACAACCTGGCGCTCTGACCACCTGAGCTACGGCCACCACGGGCCTTCCAGCATGGCACACGGCCGGCGGCAGAACGTCCGGAGCGGGCCGGGCGAGGCCGCTCCGGACGCCTCCCGCGTCAGCCGATGCAGGGCTGGTTGCGGTTACCGGTGTTGTTCGTCCAGACGTTGTTGTCGCAGTTGAAGGTGGTGTCGTGCAGGTCGAAGGCGCCACCCGCGGCGATGGTGCCGGGGTTCACGAGCTGGGCGTTGTTGCGGGCGGTGTTGTTGCGGATGGTGTTGTTCGTCCCGTTGATGCGGATGCCACTGGCCGCGTTCCGCTCGGCGAGGTTGGCTTCGATGAGGTTGCTGCGGGCGCCGGTGACGAAGCCGTTCCCCGTGCGGTGAGCCTTGTTGTGGAACCCGTTCCCTCTGATCGTGTTCCGCCGCACGACGTTGTCGGTGTTGGCGGCGAAGGGGAAGATCTGGATCCCGTCGAGGCCGTTGCCCTCGACCTTGTTGTTGCTGACGATGTTGCCGTTGACGCCGGGGCCCTCCACCCGGATGCCGATGTCGTCCATGACGGCGGGGGACGACTCGACGTTGTTGCCCTGGACGGTGTTGTTGTCGACCAGGTTGTTGTCGGAGTTGCCGACGAGGGAGATCCCGCTGAACGGCCCGTTGCGCTGGGCGCGGTTTCGGCGGATGACGTTGTTGCTGGAGCCGAACACGGCGATGCCGTCGCCGAAGTCGGTGGCCCGGGTGCCCCGGTTGTCCTGGGCGACGATGTTGGTGACCGTGTTGTTCGACCCGCCCGCGATGACGACGCCGGCGTCGAACAGGATGACCCGCCCGTTGCGGACGGTGACGCCCGTGCGGCCCTGGACGAGGATGCCGGCGCCCTCGCCCGTCTGCGGAGCCCTGGCGAACACCGTCCGCCCGCCCAGGTCGAGGGTGATGTTGTTCGCGCCGACCGTGATGCCCGTTCCCGTGCAGGGGCCGACGTCGCTGTCGAGGGTTGTGTTTTGGGTGATGGTCTGGCCGCAGGACACGTGCGCGGCCGAGGCGGTCTCCACCAACAGCGTGCCGAGCACCAACGGAACGAGCGCGACCACCGGGGCGAGCCTGCGGCAAAGCTTGTTCAACGTGTCCTCCGTCTCCCCAAGAGCCTGTTGGCGGCTCAGTCCAGCACGCGGCTGCGCCGCGATCAATAGATGTCCCCCGCCGAGAGGCGGCCCCGCACGCTAGTCGAACGGTAGCCTGAGGGGAAGCCGCCGACCCAGCGGCTGACCGGGTCGGGGCCCCTGTAGCTCAGTTGGACAGAGCGGCTGCCTTCTAAGCAGCGGGTCGCAGGTTCGAGTCCTGCCGGGGGCGCAGAGGGCCGCGGGAGGCGAGGTCACAGACGGCCCGGTGCGCCCCGGCGGAGCTCGCCTCGTGCTCCCACCGCTGGCGGACGGTGGTGGTGGGAGCCTCGAGCAGGTCGTTGGCCTCGGCTGGATCGCCACGCTCGCCGACGCGTTGCAGCACGCCCGTCAGCTCGGAAGAAGGGCACGACCGAGACGCCGGAGGCGCGACGATGACGCTGACGTCTGCGTCGTCGCCTCCGGGGAGGACCTCGAGATCGCCACCGCGGCGCGCCGAGCCCTTGGCGGTTGGCCTGCCGGCGGCGCGACCGTCGACCGCCGCGTCCGTTCACCCACCGTTGACACCGCCGTCAGGGTGCCGAAACGGGCGCGACGTAGCTTCCTGTTGATGACGCCGCGCACCGTGCGATCGCTCGAGGCCGAGCGCCCAAGGAAGCGCATCGCCCTCATCGCCCACGACAACAAGAAGCTGGACCTGGCCGAGTGGGCCCGTTTCAACCGCGGCGTGCTGGCCCACCATGACCTGGTGGCCACCGGCACGACCGGGCGCATACTCGAGGAGCAGCTCGGGCTGGCGGTCGTGCGGGTGCACAGCGGCCCTCTGGGCGGCGACCAGCAGATCGGGGCGATGATCGCCGAGGGGTTGGTCGACCTGCTGGTGTTCTTCGCCGATCCCCTACAGCCCATGCCCCACGATCCCGACGTGAAGGCCCTCGTGCGGCTGGCCATGGTCTGGAACATCCCGGTCGCCTGCAACCGGGCGTCGGCCGACTTCATCGTGTCGTCACCGCTGCTGACCGAGCGGTACGACCGCATCCGTCCGGTCTACGAAGAGCCGGTCGGCGACCCGCTCGTGTCCTGAGCCGGCGCGCCTGGGGGTAAGCGTTCGGCGAAGTGGTCCTGGGGAGCTTTCCCCGATCACTTCGCTCGAGTGGTCGTCGCCCGCCGGTTCACGGCCGGGCCGGCCGCCGGCGCGCGCCGCGGCCGGATTTTCGAGCAAGCTTCCGTCGTGGCGAGCCCTTCCTACCGACCGCTCGACCCGGAGCGCCGCGCCCTGCTCCTGCGGGCCAAGCTCACCGCCCTCGTGCGCGCGGGCTGGGGCGTCGGCGCCTTCGACCCCGATCCCCGGCCGGCGGGCGGGGGCGCCGCCCTCAAGGCGGGTGAGCAGGGGTGGATGCTGGTGGAGGAGGAGCCCGGCCGGGCGCTGGGTCGTGGGCTCTTGTGGGCGCGGCGCGCGGGCGTGCACGAGTTGCACTTGCTGTTCTCCTCCGACGGGGACGAGGCGACCCGGGCGGCTCGGCGGGGCCGGCACTTCCGGACCAGCGTGCAGGCCTGGCAGGTGCACGGAACCTCGCTGGCGGAGGTGGCCGTCGAGCCGCTCCCCTCGGAGCCTCCGCTCGATCCGCGGGCCGAGCCGTACCGCGTCCTGCTCCGGGACGGCGGCGCCGATCCGGTCGTCGAGTGGGGGACCCTGTTCGGCGACGTCTGGGGCCTCGAGGTGGCTCGGGCCCAGGCGGAGGACGGCGACCTGTGGCTGGGCGTGGGAGTGACCAAGGAGGACCGGCTCACGCACCGGCTGGTGTGGGGCGACGACCCCGGGGTGGATGCCGTGCGCTCGGTCGTCGACCAGGCCCGCCAGGCGCGGGAGCACGGCGATCTGGCCCACCCGCTGAATCAGCTCGCCAGGGAGCGCTGGTTGCGAGCGTGGCTCGTGGAGGACCCGGGCCAGGTGGGGGCGACCGCCCTGCAACCGGTGTCGCCGCCGGTGCCACGGCCGGAGGACGTCCGGGCCCGTGCCCCGGCGCCCGCGCTGGGATCGGCGCCGGACGGCTCGGCGTTGCTGGCGGTGTGCTCGGTCGGTCTGGACACCGAGGCCGTGCCCATCGCAGTCGAGCTCAGAGAAGCCGCCGCCTCCCGCGCCGGCCGCCCGGTGCGGCTGGTGCTCGTCGTGCCGGCCGGCGACGACCACCCCCTGCTGCGACTGGTCCGGGAGGACGCCGCCGAGCCGTTCGACGTCGTGCACGTCCCCGACGACTGGCCCGTGCGCTCCCGCCGGGCTCGGTCCCCAGGAGTCGGGTGAGCGACGTGGCGATGCCCGCGGACGACGCACTGGCGGAGGTGACCGACGAGCTCTACGGCGTCGTCCCCGCCGAGTTCGTCTCCGCCCGCAACGACCTGGCCCGCAGGTTGCGGGCCGAGGGGCGGCGCGACCTGGCGGCGGCGGTGGGGAAGCTTCGCCGCCCGACGCCGGCGGCGTGGGCCGTCAACCAGCTGTGCCGCCACCACCGGGAACAGGTGGAGGACCTCGTCCGCCGCGGCGAGCAGCTCCGCGCCGCCCAGGCCCGTGCGCTGGCGGGAGCGCCCGCCGGCGAGCTGCGCGACGCCGGGCGGGCCCGGCGCGACGCGCTCGTGGCGCTTGCCGACTCGGCGGCCCGGTTCCTCGCCGACAGCGGGCTGGCGGTCGAGACGCACCGCCAGGAGATCGCCGACACCCTGGACGCCGCCTCTCTGGATCCCGAGGCGGCCGCCGCCGTGCTGAGCGGCCGGCTGGCCGGCGCCCTGGAGCCGCCGTCAGGCTTCGGCGAAGCCGACGGTGGTCTCGACGAGGCGTTCGGGTTGGCGCCCGCCGCGGACGTCGAGCCGGAGTCGCCGGCGGCCGACGCCCGGCGTGCCGCGGTCGCCGCCCGGCGCCGGGCCGACGAGCTCGCCGCGACCGCAGAGGCGTCGGCGGCGCGCGCGGCGCGCCGGCGCCGGGAGCTGGAGGAGGCCGATGCGGAGGTCGCCCGCCTCGAGCGCGCCCTCGGTGCGGCCCGCCGCCAGGCGGAGCTGGCGGCCGAGGACGCCGACGCCGCTCAGCGCGCCGCCCGGGAGGCGGAAGAAGCGGCCGCCGAGGCCGCCGCCCTCGAGGTGGCGGAAGCCCGCGTCCGGGAGGTCAACGGCTCGGGCTGACAGCTCCCAGCCGGTCCGTCAGGAGAGGCTGGCGCGGGCGGACAGGAACGACCCAAGCCCTCGCGCCCCCGGAGCCCGGTTGCACTGGGCGAGGCGGCGGTCGAAGGCGGCGTTGCCCTGACGCCTCGTCTGGTCCAGCCGGGCCAGGGCCCGCGCCTCCTCGGCCCCCTCCAGCCGGGCGATGACAGCCTGCTCGTCACGGTCGATGCGGGCGTTGAACGCGGCCCGGCTCCGCCGCAGCTGCTCGCAGGCCGCGCTCCCGCCCGGAGTCGGCGTCGTCGTCGTGGTGGTCGGCCCGGCGACGGTCGTGGTCGTGGTCGGCGGCGGCGTGGTGGTCGTCGTGGTCGGCGGGAGGGTCGTCGTCGGGCCGACGGTCGTGGTCGGCGCGACGGTCGTCGTCGGTGCCACGGTCGTGGTGGTCGGCGGGACGGTGGTGGTCGTCGTCGGCGGGACGGCGGTGGTCGTGGTCGTCGCCGGCGCCGAGGTGGTGGTCGTCGGCGCGACGGTGGTGGTCGTCGTCGTCGGGGCGGTGGTCGTCGTCGTCGACGTCGGCGTCGTCGTGGTGGTCGTGGTCGCGGACGTTGACGTGCTGGACGAGCTCGACGACGAGGTCGTCGTGGAGTCGGTCGAGAACGTGACCCGATCCGGCGTGATCAGCTTCCCGTCGA
>DATAAF010000121.1:0-7537 GCA_036260255.1 Acidimicrobiales bacterium
GACAACCACCTGATGCTGGTCGACCTGCGGCCCTTCGACGAAGAGGTCACCGGCAAGGAGGCTCAGGAGCGGCTCGACCGCGCCGGGATCACCCTGAACAAGAACCAGATCCCCGGCGACCCGCGGTCGCCGTTCGTCACCAGCGGGCTGCGCATCGGGACACCGGCGGTGACGACGGCGGGCATGGGCGAGCAGGAGATGGGCGAGATCGCCTCGCTGATCGCCCGGTCGCTGCGGCGCGACGCCGCATTCGCTCCCGACGGCGACAGCTCGGTGGTGGCCGAAGTGCGCGAGGCGGTGGCCACCCTGTGCTCGAAGTTCACGCCCTACCCCCGCCCTGCGCCGGGTGGAGGGAGCTGAGCAGCCTGGGCGGCTTGGCGGCGCAGACGTGAGCGCCCCGTCCTGTCGGCGGTGGCATCAAAGAGGGGTGTCGCCTGTCGCCATCTCATCCGGTCCACCCACCAGCCACACGCCCCGATCGACCGCCTCTCGAGCGATGGGGTTGTTGTGCCCCAGCCGGGAGCGGAACTCCTCGGGTGTCCAGACGACAGGTGCGACCCTGGGGGGAGGCGGCCCGATGGCTGCTATGCGCTCGGACCAGCCCGGCGGCACATTGTCGGCCACGACCAACACATCCACGTCGCTCCAAAGGTTGAAGTCGCCGCGCGCCACCGAGCCGAACACCACCACTGCCCTCGGGGCCAGCACGGGATCCAGGCGGGCGGCCAGCTCTCGGGCCCGACCGATGAGACCTTCGCGCTCCGCCCGGCGTCCTCTGAGCACCCGAGTGGCGTCGATCCTCATCCGGCGGCACCTCTGAGCTGCGCCCAGACGTCGTCGACGGCCGCCACCACCAGCTCGGCGTCGGCCAGGGCCTCGTCCGCCTGTTCGGCGGTGTAGCGCTCCGCGGGGAAGCCCCCGGGCTGGGCGTCGGGATAGCGCGAAGGAATGTAATGCTGCGACAACCGGCGCATGGCATCGCCAAGGTCGTCGGGGAGCGGCCGATCCAGCGCGGTGACCAGCGAGTTGCCCAGCTCGAACAGGTCGTGGCCCCACGGCCCGGCACCCAACCCGTGGAGCAGGCCCTTGACCGCCAGCTGGGCGGCCTGCTCGGCGAGGAAGCACGCCCAGTTGAACCGCCCTCCGCCGGCGGCCAACCGTGCCGTCTCGATCGCCTCGTTCGCCTCGGCCCGCCAACGATCGAACTCGGTGTCGTCGACCATGTTCCCCGAGGGTAGGTGGCGGTCGCCCGCCAAGCGGCGAAGGCTGAAGCCGACGGAGGACCTCGCTTAGACTCGCTTCATCGACAGCCTGTCCCCACGACCGCGAGGGGTCTCGCTCGGCCGTGCTTCGGGGGTGGTTCCAGGGCGGCGACGGCCGTGCTGAGCTACGCCGTCGTCTTCGCGGTGGCCGCCCTCGTCACCTACGCGGTCACGCCCGCCGTCTGGCGGCTCGCCGTCCGGGTCGGCGCGGTCGTGGCCCCCGGCGAGCGGAGGGTGCACACCCGGCCCACGCCCACGCTCGGGGGCATGGCCATGCTGGTGGCGTTCCTCGGGGCGATGGCCGTGGCTGCGGTGCTCCCCGAGTTCCGCCCCGTCTTCACCGCTTCCTCCGAACCTCTCGGGTTGGTCATGGCCGCGGTGGTGATCCTCGCCGTCGGCACGCTCGACGACCTCCGTGACGTGTCGGCGCCGGCCAAGCTGGCCGGGCAGGTGCTGGCCGGTTCCGTCCTCGCCCTGGCCGGCGTCACGATGTTCTACTTCCGGATCCCGTTCGCCGACTTCTTCGTCCTCGCCCCCGACCTCGCCTTCCTCGTCACCGTGCTGTGGGTCGTCGGGATGGCCAACGCCGTCAACTTCATCGATGGTCTCGACGGGCTGGCCGCCGGCATCATCGCCATCGCCGCCGGCGCGCTGTTCATCTACGCCACCCGCCTCTCCGACGCCGGGTTGCTCGAGGCCGACAACATGGCCCCCCTCATCGTCGCCATCGCCTGCGGCCTGTGCGTCGGATTCCTCCCCCACAACTTCTCGCCCGCCAAGGTGTTCATGGGCGACGGCGGGGCCATGCTCCTGGGGCTCCTGATGGCCGCCGCCACCATCTCCGTGGGTGGCCGCACGGCCGACCAGTTCAGCGGCCAGACCTATTTCTTCTTCGCCCCTCTTCTCATCCCGTTCTTCATCCTCGGCGTGCCAATCCTCGACACGGGGTTCGCCATCGTCCGCCGCGCCGTCAGGGGCGCATCGGTGTCGCAGGCCGACAAGGAGCACCTCCACCACCGCCTCATGCAGATGGGCCACGGCCCCCGGCGGTCGGTGCTCATCCTCTGGACGTGGACCGCCATGCTGTCGGGCGTCGTCCTGGTCCCCACCTTCACCAACCAGGGCAACGCCGTGGTGCCGTTCCTCGTCGCCGCGTTGGGGGTGCTCCTCTACACGTTCTTCCACCCAGGGGTGCGCCTTCCGCTCCCGCCCGCGCCCGAGCTCAAGGTGTTCGACCAGGAGGCGCCTTGGCCCGAGCCGGCTACCAACGGTGGCAACGGCAACGGGAACGGCAAGGACGAGACCCGTCCGACTAAGGTCTCGCCGCAGGTGGCTGTACCCCGGCAACAGTCCCCGTCGTCGCCCCCTCCGCCGCCTCCGGGCCATTTGCGGCCTCCGCGGCCGGTCCCGTAGATTGCGCCATGTTTCACCAAACACCGGGGTTGAAGCGTCGCGACCGGGGAGGCGCAACCTTGGGTTTGGATCGGGGATGAAGGTGGAGAATGGGCACGCAGGGCGGGAGGAAGCCTCTCCGTCGGAAGGCTGGCGGCGCGCTCTGAGCCCGGCGGTGCTGAGCCAGCGCCAGGCGCTCTACCAGGGGTTCGGCGACACGCTGGCGGTGGCCTTCGAGCTGGCCTTCACACCCGTGGTCCTGGGGCTCATGGGCTACGGCCTCGACCGCTGGCTCGGCACTCTCCCGATCCTCACGATCATCTTCGTGCTGATGGCGATCGTGGGCCTGTCGGTCCGCATGTGGTATGGCTACGACGCCCGCATGAAGGTGCACGAGGCGAACGGACCTTGGGCGCGGCGCGTTCCCCCAGCCGCGCCTCCTCCGGGCACTCTGATCGCCCCCGGGGCGGTCGACCCCGAGGCGTCGACGGTTGCCGACGACGGCTCACCGGCCAACGAGAAGGGCCGGAGCATTGACGTCTGAGCGGACCGATCGGGCGCAGGTCACCCTTGCAGACGCTCCTCCGGTCGAGCGACAGGTCGTCTCCGACATGATCCGCCGGAGCCTCCCCGGCCTCCCTGTCCTGGTCCTCGTCGCCGCTGCCTTCTGGGGCGTGGCCGGGGCGCTTTCGGCGGCGTTCGCCATCGGCCTGGTGCTCGTGAACTTCCTGCTGGCCGCCACTCTCCTCACTGCCGGGGCACGCGTCTCCGTGGCCGTGTTCGCCCTCGCGGCCATGGGCGGCTTCGTAGTCCGCCTGGCGCTGATCACCCTGGCCGTGCTGGCGGTCAAGGACCACTGGTGGGTCGAGCTGGTGCCTCTCGGGTTCACCCTCGTTCTCACCCATCTGGGCCTGCTCGTCTGGGAGGCCCGGCACGTCTCGACGTCACTGGCCTTCCCGGGCCTCAAGCCAGCGAAAGGATGATCGTGGCCCTTCTCGCCGACCTGCACTTCCCGCCGATCAAGGACCTGGTCGACTGGGAGGACCTGGCGCTGAAGGGCACCCCCCTGGCAATCAACAAGGTGGTCCTGCTCACCTGGTTGGCCGCCATCCTCAGCTTCGTCATGTTCTGGTTGGCCGGCAAGCGGGCCCAGAGCGAGGAGGGGCTGGTTCCGGCCGGGGCCCAGAACATCGTCGAGACCAGCGTCGAGTTCGTCCGCAACGAGATCGTCCTGCAGACGATGGGACCTCGGGGCCTCGGGTGGACCACCTTCCTCATCACGATGTTCTACTTCCTCTTTTTCTGCAACATGTTCGAGGTGATCCCGCTGATCCAGCTGCCGGTGACGGCGCGCATGGCCACGCCGATGGTGCTGGCCCTGTTCGTGTGGGTGATCTTCAACGTGGTGGGGATCAAGAACCAGGGCCTGGGCGGCTACATGAGGTCGGTGTTCATCCCTCCCGGCGTCCCCAAGTTCCTTCTCCCGCTCGTGGCGTTCATCGAGCTCATCTCGACGATCTTCGTGCGGCCCTTCTCGCTGGCGGTGCGGCTCTTCGCCAACATGCTGGCGGGGCACCTGCTGCTCGTCACGTTCGGCGTCCTCTGCGCCGCCCTTTGGACCAAGAGCTTCGTCGCCGTCATCCTGCCCCTTCCGTTCATCATGTTGGTCATCGTGACCGCGTTCGAGATCCTCGTGGCCGCCCTGCAGGCCTTCATCTTCACCATCCTCACCGCCGTGTACATCGGCGGCGCCATGGAACCCGAGCACTGACGTGCTGACCGGCCCTGCCCATCCAACCGACCGCCTGAGCGCCCGCGACGGCGACCACATCTAGGAGGACGTGTGTTAGAGGTTCTGGCTCAACAGCCGGACATCACGCCGGGGCTCTCGGCCATCGGTGCCGGTATCGGCTACGGCGCCGCCGCCATCGGCCCGGGGATCGGCATCGGGATCGTCGTCGGCAACGCCATCACCGCCATGGCCCGCCAGCCGGAGTCGGCGGGCATGGTGCGCACGACGATGTTCCTGGGCATCGCCTTCACCGAGGCCCTGGCCCTGATCGGTTTCGTCGTCTTCATCCTCCTCAAGTTCACGTAGGAGACACGCCATGCCTGCCGGTGTCCTCGCTGCCGAGACCACCAACCCGATCCTCCCGTCGATGAACGAGGTCGTCTGGGGGGCGCTGTCGTTCCTCGTCCTGTTCTTCCTCCTGGCCAAGTACGGCTACCCGTCGGTCAAGAAGGGGATGGACAACCGGGCCAAGAAGATCCGCGACAGCCTCGACGAGGCCGAGCGGACCCGACAGGAGGCCCGGTCGATCCTCGACGACTACCAGCGCCAGCTGGCCGACGCCAAGAGCGAGTCGTCCCGCATCATCGAGGAGGCCCGCCAGGCCGCCGACAAGCTCCGCCAGGACCTCAAGAAGCAGGCCGAGGAGGAGGTGGCGGAGATCAAGAACCGGGCCCAGGAGGACATCGCCGCCCAGGTGGAGCGGGCCAAGGCCGACCTCCAGGCCCAGATGGCCGAGTTGTCCATCGACCTGGCCGAGAAGGTGGTCGAGCGCAGCCTCGACCGGGAGACGAACATGGACCTCATCGAGAGCTTCATTCGCCAGACGGGGGCGAGGTCTTGAGCGCCCGGCTGGACGGGTACGCCTCCGCCATCTTCGAGGTGGCGAAGGCCGAGGACGCCCTGGAGGAGGTCGAGGACGAGCTCTTCCGCTTTGCCCGGGTGCTGGAGGCGTCCGACGACCTCCGCTCCACCCTCACCGACGCCAACCTGCCCGCCGAGCGGCGCCAGGCCATCGTCGAGGACCTCCTCGGGGGCAAGGCCCTCCCGCTCACCACGAGCTTGGTGTCGTTCGTCGTGGGCGCCGGCCGGGCCAGGGACCTGCCGGCGATCATCGACCGCCTCGTGGAGCGGGCCGCCGCCGAGCGCCGGCACGCGGTGGCGGAGGTCCGGTCCGCCGTCGAGCTCGACGCGGACCAGCGCAAGCGCCTCGCCGAGGCCCTGTCGTCCAACCTGGGCAAGGACGTCGAGGTCAAGGTCATCGTCGATCCGTCAGTGATGGGCGGCCTGTCGGCGCGGGTCGACGACACGGTCATCGACGGCACCGTCCGTCACCGCCTCGACCAACTTCGCGAGTCCCTCTAGCCCCCAAGGAGCACCTCATGGCCGAGCTCACCATCTCCACCGACGACATCGCCGAGGTGCTCCGCAAGCGCCTCGAGGGCTTCAAGCCCGACCTCGAGCGCCAACGGGTGGGGCGCATCGTCGAGGTGGGGGACGGCATCGCCCGCATCTCCGGGCTGCCGAACACCGCCGTCAACGAGCTGCTCGAGTTCGAAGGTGGCACCCTCGGCCTGGCGCTCAACCTCGACGAGGACTCGATCGGCGCGGTGGTGCTGGGCTCCGTCGACGACATCGAGGAGGGCCAGACGGCGACGTCGACGGGCGAGATCCTCTCGGTCCCGGTCGGGGACGCGCTGCTGGGCCGGGTCGTCAACCCTCTGGGCGAGCCGCTCGACGGCGGCGGGACGATCAACACCGAGGACCGCCGCCGCCTGGAGGTGCAGGCGCCGGGCATCGTCGCCCGCCAGCCGGTGAAGGAGCCGCTCCAGACCGGCATCAAGTCGATCGACTCCATGACGCCGATCGGGCGTGGCCAGCGGGAGCTGATCATCGGCGACCGCAAGACTGGGAAGACCGCCATCGCCGTCGACACGATCATCAACCAGAAGGGCGAGGGGGTGAAGTGCATCTACGTCGCCGTGGGCCAGAAGGGCTCGACGGTGGCGGAGGTGGTCGCCGCCCTGGAGGAGAACGGGGCCATGGGCTACACGGTGGTAGTGACCGCCCCCGCCTCCGACCCGGCCCCGTTCAAGTACCTGGCGCCCTACGCCGGTTGTGCCATCGGCGCCCACTGGATGGACGAGGGCGACGCCGCGCTGATCATCTACGACGACCTCTCCAAGCAGGCCGAGGCCTACCGCCAGCTGTCGTTGCTCCTGCGCCGTCCCCCGGGCCGGGAGGCCTACCCGGGCGACGTCTTCTACCTCCACAGCCGGCTGCTCGAGCGGTCGGCCAAGCTGAGCGACGACAAGGGCGGCGGGTCGCTGACCGCCCTGCCCATCATCGAGACCAAAGAGGGAGACGTCTCCGCCTACATCCCGACCAACGTCATCTCGATCACCGACGGCCAGATCTACCTCCAGACCGACCTCTTCCGGTCGGGGGTGCGGCCCGCCGTGGACGTCGGCATCTCCGTCTCCCGGGTGGGCGGATCGGCCCAGATCAAGGCCATGAAGACGGTGGCGGGCACCCTCAAGCTCGACCTCGCCCAGTTCCGCGAGCTCGAGTCGTTCGCCAGCTTCGGGTCCGAGCTGGACAAGACCTCCCAGGCCCAGCTCGACCGGGGCAACAAGCTCACCGAGCTGTTGAAGCAGGGGCTGCACTCGCCCATGCCGGTGGAGGAGCAGGTGGTCTCCCTCTTCGCCGGCACCAAGGGCTTCCTCGACGACATTCCCACCGACGACGTCGGCCGCTTCGAGTCCGAGCTCCTCGAGGAGTTCCGCAGCCGCTACAGCGACCTCCTCAACGAGATCAAGGAGAGCGGCAAGCTCCCCGACGAGCAGAAGCTCAACGAGGCCATCGAGAACTTCCAGGAGCGCTTCACCCCCAGCGACGAGGCATCCGAAGACGGCAAGGGCGAGGACAAGGAGTCCGAGGGCGGCAAGGGCGCCGAAGCCAAGTCCAAGGACAAGGAAGAGGGCAAGAGCGAAGAGGACGAGAAGAAGGACGAGGGTGAGTAGCCGCCGGTCGGCGGAGCCGACCGCCGACGAGCGCCCGAAGGGCTTGCTCGTCGGAACAGGGACTGAGCGCG
>DATAAF010000122.1:0-10674 GCA_036260255.1 Acidimicrobiales bacterium
CGGCGCGGCCGAGAGCCGCCGGCGGCGCCCCGACGCCCGTGTGCACGACGTCGCCATCACGGCCGCGCCGTTGACGATCGAGCTGGGCGCCGACCTCCGGGCCGACACCTGGGGCTACGACGGCGCCGTGCCCCGGCCCGAGGTGCGGGTGCAGGCGGGCGACGTCATCCGAGCCCGGTTCACCAACCAGCTGTCCGAGCCCACGACGATCCACTGGCACGGCATCACCATCCGCAACGACATGGACGGCGTCCCCGACCTCACCCAGCCGGCGGTGGCATCGGGCCAGACGTTCCTCTACGAGTTCACCGTCCCCGAACCCGGCACCTACTGGTTCCACCCCCACTTCGGGCTCCACCTCGACCGCGGCCTCTACGCCCCGCTGATCGTCGAGGACCCGGCCGAGCCCGGCGACTACGACCGGGAGTACACGGTCGTGCTCGACGACTGGATCGACGGCGTCGGCAAGTCGCCCGAGGAGACCCTCGCCGACCTGCGCGCCGGGTTGGGCGGCCACGCCGCCCACGGTGGCGGGGGCGGCGCCGAGGCGATGACCGCCGGTCCCCTGCTCGGCGGCGAGCACCCCGGCGACGTGCTCTACCCCATCTACCTGGCCAACGGCCGGCGGGCCTCCGACCCCGTCACCCTCGAAGCCCGGGCGGGCGAGCGCCTGCGCCTGCGGCTCGTCAACGTCGCCTCCGACACGCCGTTCCGTGTCGCCCTCGGGGGCCACCGCATGACCGTCACCCACGCCGACGGCTTCCCGGTGGAGCCGGTCACGGTGGACGCCCTCATGATCGGGATGGCCGAGCGCTACGACGTGGTGGTCACGGTGGCCGAGGGGGGCGTCCATCCCCTGGTCGCGGTGGCGGAGGCCAAGGGTGCCCAAGCCCTGGCCGTCGTCCGGTCAGGGCCGGGCGACAACCCCCGGTCGAACGTCCGCCCCGCCGAGCTCGAGCGCCAGGTCCTCGCGCTGGGCGACCTGCGGGCGGCGGCCTCCGCCGCCCTTCCGCCCGGCGAGCCCGACCGCACGTACAAGGTCGTCCTGGAGGGCAGCGAGACGGGGTACACGTGGACGATCAACGGGAGGGCCCGCGGCCACGACGGGCGCCACGACGCTCACGACGCCGGCCTCGAGGTCGAGCACGGGGAGCGGGTGCGGCTCACGTTCGAGAACCGCTCGGTGATGTTCCACCCCATGCACCTGCACGGCCACCACTTCCAGACAGTCACCCCGAACGACGGCGGGGCCCGCAAGGACACGCTGATCGTGCGGCCGGACGAGCCGGTGTCGGTCGACTTCGTCGCCGACAATCCCGGCCGCTGGGTGCTGCACTGCCACAACCTGTACCACATGGCCGGCGGGATGCAGACGACGGTCTCCTACGTCACTTGACGATGAACGACCCCTTCATGACCGCCGGGTGCACGGTGCAGTGGAACGCGTAGTTGCCCCCCTCGAGCGCCGGCCCGTCGATCGTCACCGTCCTGGGGCCGGTGAACACGTCGGCCCCCTCGAACAGGTTCTCGTTGGAGGTGTGCGTCCGGAGGAACACCAGGCTGTGGGGGATGGAGTCGTTGTTCCGGAACGTGATCGTGAACAGCTGGCCGGCAGGGACGGCCAAGCAGTCCTTGTCGAACCTGATGCTCGAAGCGACGATCTCGAGCGACGTGCCGGACGGCTCGCACGTGGGCTCGCCGCTCGCCGCCCCGTGCTCGTGCTGGCCGGCCGCCGTCGTCGTCGCCCCGCCTGACGTCTCCGCCTCCTCGTCGTCGCCGCACCCCGCCAGCAGCAGCGCGGCCACGACCGCCACGACGAACAACCTGCGCATCCTGCCTCCTCGGTCCGGCGCCGTCGATGCCGCCGCCCGACTCTAGACGTCGCCCTGGCGCCGTCCGGGGAGGGGCGGGCCGACGGTAGGGTCGGCCGATGCTCCCGCCCGCCGCCCGTCGCCTCGCCCGCCTCGCCCTTCTCGTCCTCCTCGTTGTCGCCCTCGGCGCGTGCGGCGGCGGGGACGACCCGACGATCGGCGGCGCGTCGGGCGGCGCCGAGTGCGGGCCGGCGGGCGAACGCTTGACGATGTCCGCCGACGACATCAAGTACGACAAGGAGTGCCTGGCCGCCCCCGCCAACCGGCCGTTCGCCATCGTGTTCTCGAACGAGGAGAACCTGCCGCACGACATCGACATCCTGGCCGGCGAGAGCTCGAACGACCGGGTCTTCGACGGCGAGATCTTCTCGGGCGAGAAGACGGTGACCTACCAGGTGCCGCCGCTCGCGCCCGGCACCTACACCTTCCGCTGCGACGTGCACCGGGCCCAGATGCACGGGATCCTGCGGGTGCGGTAGGCGACCGGTCGCCTCAGTCGTAGGTCGCCTCGACCGACCAGCGGCCGCCCTCGACGGTCAGCAGGTGGGCGTCGCCGGTGGTGGTGACCAGCTGCCCGCGGGCCCGGCGGCGGTGGTTGCGGGGGTCCCACCAGCGCTCGTCACATGGCCAGGGGCCGGCCCAGGCGGCGACGTCGGCCCAGGGCCCGCCGTCGATCGAGAGCCGGGCCGGGGCGGCGGTTGCCCCGGCCCGGCCGGTGACCGCGACCGGCGTGCCGGCGGCGTCCACGACCTCGGCGGGCCGGGGCTCGGGATGGACGGTTGCCGGAGCGGGGGCGGGGAGGTGACCGGGCCACGGCTCCCCTGAGGGAGGAGCGGACGGGCGCTCGTCGCCCCAGGGCACCAGGCGGGCCTGCTCGGCCGGCCCCCGCCCGCCCGCCACCACCGCGGTGACCACCGCCTCGTGGCCCAGCATCGCCTGCAGCCGGGCCAGAGCCCGGGCCGCCCGCTCCGCCCCTGCCCCTTCCCCGCCCCAGAAGCCCAGCTGGCGCCCGCGATCGGGGCGGACCTCGTCGGGCACCAGCCGCAGCAGGGTGAGGCCGGCGGTGGGACGGTCAGGGCCGGTGGCGAGGAGCCATCCTTCCAGCTGCCAGCGCACCCGCTGGGCGAGGGCGGCGGCGTTGAGCCCGGACGGGAGCCGCCAAAGCCGGGACAGGCGTTCGCCGTGGTCGGTCTCCGCCTCGATGCCGAGCCGCGTGACGGCCAGCCCCTCGTCGGCCAGGCGGGCGAAGAGCTCGTCGGCCAGCGACTTGGCGACGAACGCCGCCGTCTCCACCGACTCGACCGGAGGATCGAGCTCGGCCCCCGCGACCAGGTCGGGAGGGGGCGTGCGGGCCCAGAGGGGCCGGTCGTCGAGGCCCCGAGCCAGGCGGTGGGCGGCGGCGCCGGCCGGGCCAAAACGGGCGAGCACGGCAGCCGCGGGAAGGACGGCCAGGTCGCCCAACGTGCGGATGCCCAAGCGCTCCCAGAGGTCGACGAGGGGGGCGTCGACGGCCGGCTCGAGAACCGAGACGGCCAGGGGGGCGAGGAAGGCGGCACTCGCACCGGGAGGAACGACCTTCGCGGCGCGCGCCGCCTGCTCGGCGGCGAACGGCCCGTCGGCGATTCCGACGCGGCAGGTGCCGGTGGTGGCGGCGGAGACCCGCTCGGCCACCCGGGCGGCCAGGGCGTGGTCGCCGCCGAAGTACCGCGACGGGCCCCGGGTCGCGAGCGAGCACGTCCCCGGGCGGGTGACCTCCACGCGGGGCGAGAACGACTCCACCGCCGCCACCACCGGCTCGAAGGCGCGGACGTCGCGGGCGGGATCGTGGTCGGCCACCACCAGCGACGGGCAGCGCGCCTCGGCCTGGCGGCGGCGGAGCCCGACCACCACCTCCTCGTCCCGGGCGGGGTCGGAGCAGGCCACCACCCGGCCGGCGGCGACCACCGCCACCGGCAGGGTCAGAGCCAGCCCGGTGGCCACCACCGGCCACTCGGGGCAGTGCACGACCAACGTGCGCACCCCACCCCCGCCCATGCTCCCGCTCACTCGGCCGTCCTCGCGCAATTGCCCCGCAGGGGAGGCGTTCGCGCCGGCGCCACGTCGCCGCCGGAGGCGGGGAGCCACAGGGCGGCCCGGCGCGGGCGGGCCGCCGCTCCCCGACCGGTCACCACCACCTCGACCCGGCGGGCGAGGAGCCGGCCGTGGCCGTCGCCCACCCCCTCCCAGCTCGCGGCGACAACGCCGAGGCGGACGTCGACCGCCTCCGGCCACCGCTCGGCGCCGACCACGACCAGCACCGAGCCCCGCTCCCGACCGCGGGCGGCCAGGCGGCGGGCCTGGGGCGGGCGCAGGCGGGGCGGCGGCCAGGCCACCACCACATCGAACGCGTCGAGAAGGGCGGCCGCCGCCCACGCCCACCCTCCCCGGGCCGAGCCGGGGGCGGCCGCCACGAGGGGGAACCGCTCGAGCACGACGCCCAGCTCGGCCGCCGCCCGCGGCCCCACCGGCGGGCGCCCCACCCCCACCGCCGCGCACCACGACCCGTCCACCGACGCCGCCGCCACCAGGGCCAAGGCCAGCGAGGTCGAGCCGCTCACCGCCACCACCGACCCTCGCCGCAGGCCGCCCTCGGGGAGGAGGGCGCGCAGCGGAGGGAGCACCGGCAGGAGGCGCTCCCCGGCCAGGGCCACCGGCCGCACCCGACCGGCGACCTGCTCGAGGAGGGCGGGGGTCACGCCCGAAGCTTATCGAACAGCTGTTCGAACGAGCCAGGGCGTCCGCCCCGGTCACGTCCGCGAGGATCGAGTCGGCGTTACGCCTCGGCCGCCGGAGCCATGGGGTCGGCCACCTCGACGCCCTCCCGGTAGTACGTGAAGAGGTTGTGGATCACTTCGGCCAGCGTCTGGCGGGCACCCTCGTCGGCGCCTCCGGCCAGCTCGACGGTGACCACGTTCGAGTACACGTGGACGGCGCCCACCAGACCGGTCGCGAACAGGCGGCGGGCCAGCTCGTCCACCGGCCGGTTCCCCGTCACCTCGGGCGACCGGTAGCGCTCGTGGCCCATGCCGGTGAGGCTGCGGTTGAGCTCGAAGATGGCGACGCCGGGTCGTGTCGTCGGCTTCTCGGTGACGGTGATCAGCTGGCCCACGGAGCCCGCAGGCTAACCCGCGCACCACGTCCGGAGGCACCTGGCGTGCGGCCGTACCGGATCGACCCCTGGGTAGGCTCGGCCCGTGCCCACCGAGACGCGCCCGGTGCCGGTGCGGACCATCCTCGCCACCATCGGCCTGGTGCTGGCCACGGTGATCGGCCTGTACCTGGTGGTGCTCCTGGCCCGCATCATCGCCCTGCTCGTGGTGGCCGGGTTCTTCGCCGTCGTGCTCAACCAGCCCGTCGACTGGCTCCAGCGGCAGCTGCACTTTCGGCGGGGCCTGGCCACGACCGTGGTGTACGTGCTCGGGTTGGCGCTCGTCTCGGGGTTGCTGTACCTCATCATCCGTCCCCTGGTCGACCAGGTACAGGACTTCTCCGACAACTTCCCGGAGTACGTGAGCGAGGCCAGGGCGGGCGAGGGGCCCGTCGGCGGGCTGGTGAAGCGGTACAAGCTCGACGAGAGGCTCGAGCAGAACGAGGACAGGATCCGCGAGTGGCTCAGCTCGGCGGGGGGCCCGGCCGTCAAGGTGGCACGGTCGGTGGCCAGCGGGATCATCTCCCTGCTGACCATTCTCGTCCTCTCGTTCCTCCTCATCCTCTACGCGCCCGATCTGGCCCGAAGCGCCCTGGGGATCCTCTCGCCACCACGCCGAGAACGGGTGCTCGCAGTCGCCGGCGACTGCGGGCGGGCCCTCACCGGCTACGTGATGGGCAACCTCACGATCAGCGTCATCGCCGGCGTGGTCACGTTCATCGCGCTCTGGGCCTTCGACGTGCCGTTCCGGGCCGTCCTCGCCCTGTGGGTGGCCTTCGCCGACCTGATCCCCCTCGTCGGGGCCACCCTCGGTGCCATCCCCACGGTGGCGGTGGCGTTCCTCCACTCCACCAGCGCGGGCATCGGGATGCTGATCGTCTACATCGTCTACCAGCAGTTCGAGAACCACGTGCTGCAGGTCGTGATCATGTCCAAGACCGTGCAGATCAACCAGCTGTTCGTCCTGGTGAGCGTGCTGATCGGCGTCGAGCTGTTCGGCTTCCTCGGAGCCCTCCTGGCCATCCCGGCGGCGGGGGTGATCCAGGTGATCCTCCGGGACCTCTGGGATCACCGCCGGGGCCGCTTCAAGGAAGAGCCCACCATCGGCGAGGACGAGGTGCCGGTTTCCGAGCACCTGGCCCGGGAAGGCAAAGAGCAGGGACAGGAAGAGGAGCCGGCCGGTGACCGCGCCCCGGCCGGTGATGGCACCCCGGCCGGTGACGGCGCCCCGGCCGGTGACGGCGCCCCGGCGGGGGCGGCGAAGCCGCCGGAGACAGCCCCCGAAGCCACGCCGACGACCTCCTGATGCCCAGCGAGCTGGTCGAGGTCGAAGGCCACATCATCGACTCGCTGATCCTGGCCAAGGTGCTCGACGTGATCGTCGACGCCGGCGCCGACTACCGGATGGTCGAGGTGGAGATCGGGCGGACGAGCGTCGACGCCAGCCGGGCCCGGCTGGAGGTGGTCGCCGGCGACGACGAGGCGCTGTCGCGGCTCGTGGACACCCTGCTCCTCCACGGCGCCAACCGGGTGGAGCAGGCCGACGCGACGGTCGCCACTGCGACCACCGACGGCGTCCTTCCCGAGGGCTTCTACGCCACCACCAACCTCCCGACCCGGGTGCGCCTGTCGGGCCGGTGGGTCGACGTGGAGAACCCGGAGATGGACTGCGGGCTGGTCGTCCTTCCCGACGGGCGTCTGCGCACCGTCCCCATGCACCGCGTGCGCGCCGGTGACCAGGTGGTGCTCGGCACCGACGGCGTGCGGGCCCAGCCCCTCGACCGCCCGCGGGGCGCCAGCCCCTTCGAGTTCATGACGTCGGACGTGTCGTCGGAGAAGCCCAAGGACGTCCTCGTCGGCCGGGTCGCCGACCGGCTCCGGCAAGCCCGGGCCAGCGGCGGCAGGATCCTGGCCGTCTGCGGGCCGGCGGTCGTCCACACCGGTGCCGCCCCGTCGCTCGCCCGCCTGGTGCGTGATGGATGGGTCGACGTCCTCTTCGCCGGCAACGGGTTCGCCGCCCACGACATCGAGTCGGCGGTCAGGGGAACGTCGCTCGGCGTCCCCCTCAGCGGCGAGACGCCCGCCGAGGGCGCCCACAGCAACCACCTGCGCGTCATCAACGAGGTCCGGAGGCGCGGCTCGATCGCCGCCGCCGTCGCCGACGGATGGCTCACCGGCGGCGTGATGTACGAGTGCGTGCTGCGCGACGTGCCGTTCGTGCTGGGCGGGTCGGTGCGTGACGACGGCCCCCTACCCGACGTGGTCACCGACGTGGTCGAGGCGGCCGACGCCATGAGGGACCACATCACGGGCGTGTCGGTGGCGCTGATGCTGGCGTCGACGCTGCACGCCATCGCCACAGGGAACATCCTGCCGGCCGGGGTGGAGACGTACTGCGTCGACATCAACCAGGCGGTCGTCACCAAGCTGGCCGACCGGGGAAGCCACCAGGCCCTGGGCGTGGTCACCGACGTCGGGCTGTTCCTCGACACCCTGGCCTCGCACCTGACCGGGTGAGCCTTCCGTGGGGCCGGCGGTACCTCATGTGCCCGCCGGAGCACTTCGGCGTCCTCTACGAGATCAACCCCTGGATGCACCGGGAGGTGGCCGTCGACCTGGAGAAGGCCCGGTCCGAGTGGGACGGCCTCGTCGCCACCCTGCGCGCCGCCGGAGCGGAGGTCGAGGTCCTCGAGCCCCAGCCCGGGCTGCCCGACCTGGTGTTCACCGCCAACGCCGGCACCGTCAACGGGGACGTCTTCGTCCCCAGCCGCTTCCGCCATCCCGAGCGCCACCGCGAGGTCCCCCACTACGTGCGCTGGTTCGCCGACCACGGCTACCGCGTGGCCGAGCTGCCCGAGCGCCTGCACCACGAGGGGGCCGGCGACGCCCTCCCGTTCGGCCAGGGCTTCCTCTCCGGCTACCGGTTCCGCTCGGACGCCGCCGCCCACCTGGCCCTGTCGCGGCTGGTGGGCGCCGAGGTACGACCGGTCGAGCTCGTCGACCCCCGCCTCTACCACCTCGACCTCACGTTCTGCCCCCTCGACGAGGGCCGGGCGATGATCGCCCCGGCGGCCTGGGACGACTACGGCCGCCGGGTCGTGGAGGCGCTGGTCGCGGACACGCTCGTACTGGAGGCCGACGAGATGATGGCGTTCTGCGCCAACTCGGTCGTCGTCGGGACGAACGTGGTCATGCCCGCCTGCCCGCCGGGCGTCGGCCGCCGACTGGAGGCGTGGGGCTTCTCGGTGGAGGTCGCCCCGGTGAGCCAGTTCCTCAAGGCCGGCGGGGCCTGCCGCTGCCTCACCTTGGCGCTCGACGTGGCGGTGACGCCGGCCCGAGGAGGAAGCGGTCCAGCGCCCCCGACGGGTCGTGGAGCAGAGGGCGGAGCCACACCATGGACGGCGGGCGGGGAGGCTCGCTGAACCCGAACCGCACCGGAGGGTCGAGCGGGCGCAGCTCGCCCAAGTCCCGGCCCGCGAGTGACGCCCGGGCCTCGACGACCGGTCGGTAGACGTCGGCTCGGTACCACTCGCGCACCCCGCTGGGGCTGACGCCGTAGGTCCGGACGCCGAGCAGGCGGCGGGCCACCGGCGCCTCCACCCACCGGGTGACCCACGCCGGGCGCCGGAACGGGATCCGCCAGCCCGGCCCCACCCGCAGGTGGAGCTGGAGGCCGAGCCCCGGCGCCGACAGGTCGAGGCGGTGGTCGTCGACGTCGCAGAGGAGGGGGCTGACGTCCGTGCGGTCGAACCCGTACACCGCCGAGACGAAACCCGCCACCTCTTCGGTGGACCCCACCAGCCGCCGCTCGCCAGCGGGCGTCGCCCACATCAGGTCGGTGATCGGACCGAGGGGAGAGTCCGTCCAGTGGCCGACGACGAAACGGTCGCCGCTGGCGAACCCGGCGCTGGCGATGACCCCGCTTAGGGCGTGCCGACCCGGTCGTCGACCCGTCGCCGGCTCCTCGAGGCCACCGACCAGATGGCGGCGGCGAAGGCGAGCGACACCACGGCCAGCACGCTGTGCACGACCTTGAACCCGGTCGAGCGGTCGGTGTCGCCGAAGAGCAGATTGCGCAGGAAGATGCCCCACACGAACACCGTCCAAAGGGCGGCGGCCCGCAGCAGGAGGTTGTCGCGTCGGCTCACCGGCGCGAACCTACCGGGGCGCGGGAACGATGCGGTAGTCGGGTGTACCGTTCGTCGCCTCCCGCGACGGGACGACAGGAAGGCGGTCCGTCGACATGACCGACGTGATGTCCGGCACGGGGCACGTCTTCGCCCATGGCGTCGCCAGCGGCGACCCCCTTCCCGACGGGATGGTGCTCTGGACGCGGGTCACCGGTGCCCGCCGCGACGGGGCCGAGGTGGGGTGGGCGGTCGCCACCGACCCGTCGCTGGACGATGTGGTGGCATGGGGGACCGGGTTCGCCGACCCCCAGGCCGACTACACCGTCCACGTCGACGTCTCCGGGCTGCGGCCGGGCACGCCCTACTACTACGGCTTCTCCGCCCTCGGCCACTCGTCGCCCGTCGGCTCCACCCGCACTCTCCCGGGCGACGGCACCGCCGCCATCCGCCTGGCCACCGTCAGCTGCGCCAAGTACAACGCCGGGTTCTTCAACGCCTACGGGCGCATCGCCGACCGCACCGAGCTCGACTTCGTCGTCCACCTCGGCGACTACATCTACGAGGCGGCCCAGAAGCCGCCGCCCAGCCAGACGCCGGCGGCCGACATCGGCCGCGAGGTCGACCCGCTGCACGAGTGCATCACCCTCGACGACTACCGGCGCCGCTACGCCCACTACCACCTGGACCCCGACGTGCAGCGCCTTCACGCCGCCCACCCGGTGATCGCCTCCCTCGACGACCACGAGCTGGCCGACGGGGCGTGGCGGGAGGGCTCGGTCGAGCACATCGCCGGCGGGGAGGACCCGTGGGCGGACCGCCGGGCCCGCGCCTTCCGGGCCCGCTGGGAGTGGCTGCCGGCCCGCCCGCCCGATCCGGCCGACCCCGAGCGGGTGTTCCGGTCGGTGCACGTCGGGCGGCTGGCCGACCTGTTCCTCGTCGACACCCGCAGCCGGCGGGACGAGCCGGTGCCGCCACCGGCCATGTACGACCCCGGGCGGACGGCCCTCGGACCGGAGCAGCGGGAGTGGCTCCTCCGGGAGCTGACCGCCTCGACGGCGAGATGGCGGCTCCTGTGCACGCCGTCGGTGTTCGGCCACACATGGAGCGAGGCGCTGCCGGCGACAGCCCGCCGGGCGCTGGCCGTGGTCAAGCTGATCAACGCCGACGGTGACGGGCCCGACTCCGACCAGTGGGACGGCTACCCGGCCGAGCGTGACCTCATCCTACGCCACCTGGCCGAGAACGGGATCGGCGACGTCGTGATCCTGAGTGGCGACGTGCACATCTCCTTGGCGTTGGAGGTGCGCCGCGATCCGTTCGACCCGTCGTCGCCATCGCTGGCGGCCGAGTTCACCACCGCCAGCCTCACGTCGCAGAACGTCGACGACAAGATGCACTGGCCGCCCCGCACCGAGTCGCTGGCGATCGAGGAGGCCATGGTGAAGGCGCTCCCCCACGTCGCCTGGTGCGAGCTCGACAGCAACGG
>DATAAF010000123.1:0-2132 GCA_036260255.1 Acidimicrobiales bacterium
CGGCCGACCTGGCGTTGTCGGCGATGGACCTTCCTCCCGAGGTGCGGTCACGGGCGTTCCGTGACGTCGACGAGGTCGCCGGCACGACACTGGTGGCGCCGCTGGCGGCGGGGGAGCTGCTGCAGGCCAGCGCCCTCGTGGCGACCCGGCCGGGCGGTGCCGCGCGGGTGCTGTCGTTCCCCGTCGAGCGCTCGGGTGTCGGTCCCCTGAAGCCCGGCGAGCGGGTGGACGTGCTCGCCACCTTCGGCACCGGCGTCGATGCCTTCACCACCGTCGTGCTGAGCCAGGCGCTCGTCGTCGAGGTCGACCGGTCGAAGTCAGCGTTGGGCGACACCGGGTCGGTCGTGCTCACCGTGGGCGTCGACGACCTCGCCGAGGGGGTGGCCCTCGCCCACGCCGTCCAGCTGGGCAAGCTCACCGTGGTCGCGGCGACCGGGGCGCCCGAGCTCCCCGGTCCGCCGCCCACCTACCGCACTGGGCCCGTCTCCGCACCCGGCGGCCGCTGATGGCGGGCGAGCGCTTCGTCGTCCTCGGCCTGGCCCAGGCCCGGTCGGCGTGGTTCCGCAACCTCGGGCAATGGTCGACCTCGGGAGCACTGCCGACCGAGTTCCTCAAGTGCCTGTCCGCCGAGGAGGTGCGGGCCCGGCTGGCGTCGGGCCGCCCGTACTCCGCCCTCTTGGTCGACGCCGGCCTTCCCGGGGTCGACCGCGACCTTCTGGCCACCGCACGGGCGGCCGGCTGCGCCACCCTGGTCGTCGACGACGGTCGCACCGGTCGCGACTGGGCGGCGCTCGGGGCGGCCGCCGTCCTGGGCGCCGCCTTCGACCGTCACGACCTGGTGGACGCCCTCACCGCCCACGCCCGCCCCATCGCTCGCGGCGAGGCGCGCAGCGGCGCGTTGGCCGGCCCGGCGCCGCCGCCCGGCCCGGCGGCCTGGCGCTGCCCGGTGGCCGCCGTCACCGGCCCGGGCGGCACGGGGGTCTCCACCGCGGCTATCGCCCTGGCCCAGGCGCTCGGCGACGACGTCCGCCACGGCGGGTTGGTCTGCCTGGCCGACCTCCGCCTGCACGCCGAGCAGGCCATGCTCCACGACGCCCGCGATGTCCTCCCCAGCATCCAGGAGCTGGTGGAGGCCCACCGGTCCGGGCAGCCCTCGGCCGACGAGGTACGCGCCCAGGCCTTCGCCGTCGAGGAGCGTGGCTACCACCTCCTGCTCGGCCTGCGCCAGGCGCGCTTCTGGCCGGCATTGCGGCGCCGGGCGTTCGACGCCACCTTCGACTCGCTGCGACGGGCGTACCGGGTCCTCGTGTGCGACGTCGACCCCGAGCTCGAGGGCGAGCGCGAGGGCGGCTCGATCGACGTCGAAGAGCGCAACGTCATGGCCCGCACGGCCATGGCCGAGGCCGACCTCGTCTTCGCCGTCGGCCTGCCCTCCATGAAGGGCGTGCATGCTCTCGTGCGGGTGGTCGTCGAGCTGCTGGCCTTCGGCGTCCGCCCCGACCGCATCGTGCCGGTCGTGAACCGGGCGCCCCGCTCCCCTCGGGCGCGGGCCGCGCTCACGGCGACAGTGGCCGACCTCGCCGAGCCGGCGGTCGCCCGGGCGACGGAGGCGGCCGGCTTCGTCGGCCTGCCCAACCCCGTCTTCCTGCCCGAGCGCAGGATCGACGAGGCGCTCAGGGACGGCACCCGCCTGCCGCCCGGGCTCGGGGCTCCGCTGGCCGGAGCGTTCGCAGCTGTGCGCGGCCGAGGCGCGCCGGCACCCGGGGGGGCCGGCGAGGCGGGTCCGGAGCGGGTGCGGCCGGGCTCGCTGGGGCGGTGGACCGAGCCCGAGGCGGCGAGCGGATGAGCCGCGAGCTGTCGCCCCTTCAGGAGATCGAGCGCCGGGTCCAGCGCCGGGCCAAGGAGATCTCCCTCGACATGGCCGGCGGAGACGGCGCCGAGAAGCTGCGGGCGCTCATCGACGACGAGGTGGCGGCCTGGTCGGACGACCACAAGCGGGGGCTGCGGCCCTTCGACCTGGCCGACCCGGAGGCGGTCGCCGAACGGGCCTATCGCAACCTGGTCGGCTACGGCCCGCTCGAGCCCCTCCTCGCCGACGACGACGTGTGGGAGATCATGGTCAACGCCCCACA
>DATAAF010000124.1:0-4517 GCA_036260255.1 Acidimicrobiales bacterium
CCACCACGAACGACCAGAAGTACCGCTCGCGCCCGTAGCCGAAGGGGTGCTCGGCGCTGGCCGCCCGCCGGGCTCTGGACCCGCCCAACAGGAGCAGCCCCTGGTTCGAGGTGTCGGCCACCGAGTGCACGCCCTCGGCCACCATCGAGGCCGCCCCCGTGAAGGCGAACCCGACGAACTTCGCCACCGCGATACCGGCGTTGGCGAGAAGAGCGGCAACGATCGCCTTGCGGCTTCCCTCCTGCACGGGCGCGGATGCTAGCCAGGGGCCTGGAGAAGCTGGGCCACGGCCCGCAGGTCGGCGACGAACGCCTCCATCTCCTGGGCCCGGGTGTCCTGCGAGCGCAGGATCGACGACGGGTGGACGGTGGCGGTGACGACCGTCCCGTCCTCCCGCCGGACGAGCTCGCCCCGCTGGCGGCTGACCCGGAAGGTGCGCCCGAGGAGGGCCTGGGCGGCGGTGGCGCCCAGGCACACGACGACTTCGGGTCGCACGGCGGCGATCTCCGCCTCCAACCACGGGCGGCAGGCGTCAACGTGCTCGACGCTCGGCTTCTTGTGGATGCGGCGCTTCCCCCGCGCCTCCCACCGGAAGTGCTTCACCGCGTTGGTCACGTACACGTCGTCCCGCGGGATGCCGGCCGCCACCAGCGCCTCGTCGAGCACCCGCCCCGCCGGGCCGACGAAGGGGTGGCCCTGGCGGTCCTCCTGGTCGCCCGGCTGCTCGCCGACGAAGAGCACCCGCGCCGGGGTGGGCCCCTCGCCGAACACCGTCTGGGTGCCGAGCTGCCACAGCTCGCACGCCTGGCAGCCGGCCGCCGCCTCCCGCAGCCCGTCGATCGTCGGCTCGGGTGGCAGAAGCGACGAGACGGGAGGCCCGGTGGCGGTCACGACGCCGTTAGCCGCTAGTCCGAGGCGACGAAGCCCTCGCCGGCCAGGAGCTTGCGCTTGGCTGCGCTGCCGCCGAGGCCGTAGTTGCCGATGCGCCCGTCGCCCCGGACGACGCGGTGGCAGGGCACCACCAGCGGCACCGGGTTGCGGGCGATGGCCGAGGCGGCGGCGCGGACCGCCCGCGGGCGCCCGGCCTGGCGGGCCACCCACCCGTAGCTCTGGACCTCACCCCGCGGGATGGAGGCGACGGCACGGAGGACGGCGGCGGCGAAGGGCGAGATCCCCCGCAGGTCGAGCGCCACCCCCTCGACCTCGCCGGTGGCCACGGCGGCGGCAACCGCGTCCGGCACCGCCGAGGCCCGCTCGAGCGGTCGGCCCAGGCGGGCGGCCCAGAAGGCGGCGAAGCCCGCTTCGTCGTCGGAGACGTCCACCGCGCACACCCCTCGGTCGGTCCAGGCCACGAAGGCCGGACCGAGGGGCGTGGCGACGGACGCGTAGCTGGCGTGTTCGCTCATGGCCTCAGTATCGCTCCCCCGTCCGGGAAGATGGAGCATGGACGACGGCGAGGCGCGGCCGCGGCTCCTGACGGTGGGCCACGGGACGCTGTCGGCCGACGCGCTCTCCGCCCTCCTGCGGAACGCCGGCGTGCAGCGGCTCGTCGATGTCCGCACCGCGCCCGGGAGCCGCCGTCATCCCCACGTCGGCCGGGCGCAGATGAGCCAGTGGGTGCCCGAGGCGGGGATCGGGTACCGCTGGGAGCCCGACCTGGGCGGGTGGCGCAAGCCCCTTCCCGACTCCCCGAACACGGTGCTGCGGCACTCCGGCTTCCGCGGTTACGCCGACCACATGGCCACGCCGCCCTTCGCCGCCGCCCTCGACCGGCTGCTGGCCGAAGCGGCCGAGGCGACGACCGCCGCCCTCTGCTCGGAGTCGCTGTGGTGGCGCTGCCACCGCCGCCTCCTCGCCGACGCCGCCGTCCTCACCCGGGCTGCCGACGTCCTCCACATGGGCCACGACGGGCGGTTGACCCCGCACCGCCTGACCGACGGTGCGCGGGTCGACGGCGACATCGTCGTCTACGACGGGGGTCAGCTCCGGGCCGGGCCCTGACACCCTCGACCTACGCTGGCCCCATGAGGGTGGGCATCGACCTGGCCCAGCACCAGCTCGGTTGGGACGAGCTCGTGACCCGGGCCCGCCTCGCCGAGGACCTGGGGTTCGACGGCGCCTGGGTCTTCGACCACTTCAAGGCCCTCTACGGCGACCCCCGGGGGCCGTGCTTCGAGGCCTACACCTTGCTCGGCGCCCTGGCCGCCGCCACCACCCGCATCCGCCTGGGCGCTTTGGTCACGGGCGTGACCTATCGCCACCCGTCCCTCCTGGCCACCGAGGCGGTCACCATCGACCACGTCTCCGGTGGCCGCCTGGAGCTCTCCCTCGGGGCGGCCTGGTACGAGGACGAGCACACCGAGCTGGGCTTTCCGTTCCCGTCCACCGCCGAGCGGGTCGAGCGCCTGGAGGAGGCCCTCTCGGTCGTGAAGGCCCTCCTCACCACCGACGGCGCCACCTTCGACGGCCGCCACTACCAGCTCCGGGACGCCGCCTACCGCCCCCGGCCGGTGCAGCAGCCCCACCCGCCGATCTGGGTCGGCGCGGGCGGCGAGCGCCGCACGATCCCCATCGCGGCGCGCCACGCCGACGTGTGGCACTCGTTCGGCTCGGTCGACGTGCTGCGACGGAAGGCCCAGGTGCTCGACGACCACGCCCGGAAGGCGGGGCGCGACCCTGCCGACATCGTGCGGGCCACGCACCTGTCGCTCTCCGAGCCGTGGCCCTCCGTCCGGGACACCGCCCTGGGCCTGGGCGACGCCGGGTTCACCTACCTGGTCGCCAGCTGGCCCAAGGAGGGCCGCCAGCGGGTCGAGGAGTTCACCGAGCGCGTCCTGCCCGACCTGGTCGGGGACTGAGCCGACGCGGACCACCCGTGCCCACGGCCACGGAGATCGCCCCCGGGGTCATCGAGATCGACACGCTCCTCGGCGGTTGGGAGAGGGTGACGGCCGGCTACCTGATCGACGGGCCGGCGCCCGTGCTGGTCGAGACCGGGAGCCAGACGTCGGTCCCGGTCCTCTTGGGCGCGCTGGACGAGCTCGGCGTGGGGGCCGGCGATCTGGCCGCCGTCGTCGTCACCCACATCCACCTCGACCACGCCGGCGGGGTGGGCGACGTGGCCCGCGCTTTCCCGCGCGCCACCGTCCACGTGCACGAGCAGGGCGCCCGGCATCTGGTCGACCCCGCCCGCCTGGTGGCCTCGGCCGGCCGCGTCTACGGCGAGCTCCTCGACCGTCTCTACGGGCGCCTCACGCCAACCGACGCCGAGCGGGTGCACGTCCTGGCCGACGGCGCGGAGATCGTTGTCGGCCCTACCCGCGCGCTGACCGCGGTCGACTCACCGGGCCACGCCAAGCACCACCTCGGCCTGCACGACTCGGAGAGCGGCCTGCTGTTCGCCGGCGACGCCGTCGGCGTGCGCCTGCCCGACGTCGGCGTGCTGCGGCCGGCGACGCCGCCGCCCGACTTCGACCTGGAGGCGGCCGTGGCCTCGCTGCGCCGCTTCGCCGACCGCCGGCCGACGGCCCTGGCGCTCGCCCACTACGGCGTCGTCCCCGTCGACCCGGCCGAGCTGCTCGGCGAGGCCGAGGCCACCCTGCGCCGCTGGGCCGAGGTGGCCGAGCGGGCCTGGCGCGACGGCGAGGACGTCGTCGCCGCCCTCACCGATGCCTTCGGCGACGACCTGGCCGGCGCCGACGAGGCCGGGCGGGAGCGGGTGGAGACGCTGAACGGCATCCACTCCAACGCCGCCGGTCTGCGCCGGTGGCTCGAGAAGAGACCGCAACCGCCGCCGCCTTCCTGAGCGCGCGTATCAGCACCTCCGAGAGCGGACTCGAATCACCCGACGGGCGACAGAGAAACGTCCTAAGCCATTGCCGCGCACCCCGCGGAGGAGTACAAGTCTCGATATGGCGGACATGAGTCGACAGGAGGGTTCAAAGTGGGCTGGCAGGTCATCGACGACTACCTGAAGAGCAAGGGCATCAAGATCGGCCCTCCGCGGGAGAGCCAGACGACCGGGGGCGTCCACTCACCCACGAGCTTCCACTACAAGGGCCTGGCGCGCGACTACGGCGACATGGACAGTGACTGCGGCGCCATCATGGACGCACTCCTGCCCCACAAGCACCTCTTCCTCGAGCTGTTCTACGCCCCTCGAGGGGTGTGGCACCCGAGGAACGTGGGCGGCCACCAGGACCACGTCCACGTGGCGGTCCGGGCCGACGTGACCTCCATCGGCGGCGGGCCGGGGATCAGCAGCGCTCCGCCCTTCCCCGGGCGCCTGCTCAACGTGGTGACCGACGGCGAGGACGTCCGCACCTGGCAGCAGCAGATGGCCAGCCGCGGCTGGCCGATCACGGTGGACGGCAGCTACGGCCCCAAGAGCAAGGAGATCTGCATCAAGTTCCAGCAGGAGAAGGGGCTGATGGCCGACGGGATCGTCGGCGCCCAGACCTGGGACGCCACCTGGTCGTCGCCGGTGACGTAGACCCGGCGACCCGGACCCGCCGCGC
>DATAAF010000125.1:0-10189 GCA_036260255.1 Acidimicrobiales bacterium
CTGCAGATCCCGAAGGGACGCTGGACTAGAAGTCCATGTCCCCCATGCCACCGCCGCCGGGCATGGCCGGCTCCTTCTCGGGCTTGTCGACGATGACCGCCTCGGTGGTGAGGAACAGGGCGGCGATCGAGGCGGCGTTCTGCAGCGCCGAGCGGGTGACCTTGGCGGCGTCGATGACACCGGCCTTGAACAGGTCCTCGTAGTCGCCGGTGGCGGCGTTGAGCCCGGTGGGCCCGTCGAGGCCGCGTACCCGCTCGACGATGACACCGCCCTCGTAGCCCGCGTTGACGGCGATCTGCTTGAGAGGCTCCTCGAGCGACCGGGCCACGATGCGGGCACCGGTGGCCTCGTCGCCGTCCAGAGAGGCGACCATGTCGTTCACCTTGGCCTGGGCCCGCAGGAGGGCCACGCCGCCGCCGGGGACGACGCCCTCCTCGACGGCCGCCTTGGTGGTGCTGACGGCGTCCTCGATGCGGTGCTTCTTCTCCCGCAGCTCGACCTCGGTGGCGGCGCCGACCTTGATGACCGCGACGCCCCCGGCCAGCTTGGCCAGGCGCTCCTGGAGCTTCTCCTTGTCGTACTCGGAGTCGGTGTTCTCCATCTCGGCCCGGATCTGGGCGACGCGGCCGTTGATGTCGGCCTGGTCGCCGGCGCCCTCGACGACGGTGGTCTCGTCCTTGGTGACGGTGACCTTGCGGGCCCGCCCCAGCATGTCGAGGGTGACGTTCTCCAGCTTGAGGCCGACCTCCTCGGAGATGACCTGGCCGCCGGTGAGGATGGCGAGGTCCTGGAGCATGGCCTTGCGCCGCTCGCCGAACCCGGGGGCCTTCACCGCAACCGACTTGAACGTGCCGCGGATCTTGTTGACGACGAGGGTGGCCAGCGCCTCGCCCTCGACGTCCTCGGCAATGATCACCAGCGGGCGGGCCGACTGCATGACCTTCTCGAGCACCGGGAGGAGATCACGCACGGCGGAGATCTTGTTGCCCACGAGGAGGATGTACGGGTCCTCCATCACCGCCTCCATGCGCTCGGGGTCGGTGACGAAGTAGGGCGAGATGTAGCCCTTGTCGAAGCGCATGCCCTCGACCAGCTCGAGCTCCATCCCGAAGGTCTGCGACTCCTCGACGGTGATCACGCCGTCCTTGCCGACCTTGTCGATGGCCTCGGAGATCATGTCGCCGATCTCCCGGTCGGCGGCCGAGATGGCGGCCACCTGGGCGACCTGCTCCTTGGACTCCACGTCGACGGCGACGTCCTTCAGGGCGTCGACGGCGACGTCGACGGCCTGCTCGATGCCCCGCTTGAGCGACATGGGGTTGGCGCCGGCGGCCACGTTGCGAAGGCCCTCGTGCACCATGGCCCACGCCAGGACCGTGGCGGTGGTGGTGCCGTCACCGGCGACGTCGTCGGTCTTCTTGGCGACCTCCTTCACCAGGTCGGCGCCGATCTTCTCGTAGGGCTCCTCGAGCTCGATCTCCTTGGCGATGGAGACGCCGTCGTTGGTGATGGTGGGGGCACCCCACTTCTTGTCCAGCACCACGTTGCGTCCCTTGGGGCCGAGGGTCACCCGTACCGCGTCGGCCAGCTGGTTCATGCCGCTCTCGAGGGCCCGGCGGGCAGTCTCGTCGAAGGCGATCAACTTGGGCATGTGGTTGCTCCTCCGTCCCGGTCCGTTCGGACTCCGGTCGTTAGCACTCTCGTCCTCTGACTGCTAACGATACAACCAAACCGGCCCGTGCGATGCAAGCGAGGGGGCCTTCGGCCCGGCTCCGATCTACGGTGAGCCCGTGAGGCGACCACGCAGCATCCTGGCCGCCGGGCTGACCGCGTTGCTGGTCGGCACGGCCGCCTGCGGCGGGTCGGGCGACGAGGCCGCGCGCCCCGACGAGACGACCACGGCCGTGACGGCGGACCCGTCGACGGAGCCGACGACTCCCGACACGGGCGGCAACCGCCCGCCGAGGCGACCGCCCGGGCCACCAGGCCCCATCATCCCGGATGACGTCGACCGGGCGGTGCAGCGCTGGTTCCGCCTGCTCGAGGCGGGGTTCGCCAACGGCCGATGCCAGCCCCTGTTGGACCAGGTCGACGAGGACCTCCCATCCCTCGACGGCCCCTCGGCCAAGGGTGGAGCCGCCTACGCCGCGCTCTTCCGGGGGGCGGGCAACGGCTGCCTGGGGCGGGTCGCGGCGGCCCGGACCGAGCTGCAACGGGCCCGGACCCTGTTGAGCGGCCTCGGTACCGGCGACGGGTTCGACGCGACGTGCCGGGCCCACGAGCTCCTGGTGTGGGCGTTCGAGGTCTACCTCGGCCAGCGCATCCCCCTCGACTGCCGCCCGGCGACCACGTCCACCTCCCCGACCACGACGTCGCGGGCCACCACGACGACGAGGCGGTGACGGTGGCCGGGCCCGCCGGCGACACGCCGCAGGGCGGCGAGGCGACGGTCCTCCGGGCGGTGCAGAGCGTCGGTGCCGTCGTCGGCCCGACTGCGCTGCTCACCGCCTTGCTCTTCTACTTCGGTTGGGCCCGGGCCAACGCCCAGGCCAACTACCTCGGGCTGGACGTGACGCTCTTCGACTTCTCGACCCAGGACTACCTGCTCCAGAGCGTCTCGTCGGTGTACGTTCCCCTCGCCGAGGTGGTGCTGGCGGGCCTCGTCCTCTTGTGGGCCCACCGGGTCGTCTCCGGGCGGCTGGAGCGGCAGCCGGAGCTCCCCGTCTGGCCGTGGCTCGAGGGTGCGTTGGCGGCCGTCGGCGCCCTCGCCTTCGTCGCCGGCGTCGTGTTCTACAACGACGAGACGCCGACTGACACGGTGCTCCTGTTGACGCCGCTGTGCCTCGTCGCCGGCCTCGGACTCGTGAGCTACTCGGTGCTGGTGGACCGGCGGCGCCGCGCCGGGCCGTCGACGGGGAACGCCAACCCGTCGGCCGCCGGCCCGGTGGCCCCACTGAGCGTGATCCTCGTGTCGCTGCTCCTCATGGCCGGGCTGGTCTGGGAGGTGGCCAACTACGCCGACATCAAAGGCCGCCAGCTCGGGGAGTTCGTCGCCGACCAGTTGGCCTTCCGGCCCGGCGTCGTCGTGTACAGCGAGAAGCGGCTGCAGATCGACCAGCCCGGCGTGACCGAGACCCGCTTCGACGAGCCCGACTCCGCCTACCGGTTCCGCTACGAGGGCCTCAAGCTCCTCCTGCGCTCGAGCTCCCGCTTCTTCCTCGTCCCGGGCTCGTGGTCGGTCGACCGCGGGACGACGATCGTCCTCCCCGAGTCGGGCTCGATGCGCCTGGAGTTCGTGCGCGGGGCCTAGGCCGGTCAGCCGCCCGCGACCACTTGCGGCGGGCACCCGGGTCCTTCGGACCGCGCCCGCCGCTGCCGGCGGGGGCCCCTACCCCGCCGGCCCCGGACCGGCCTAGCCGCCCGCGACCGCGGGGATGATCGAGACGGTCGTGCCGGGCTCCACCTTGGTGTCCACGCCCTTGAGGAAGCGGACGTCCTCGTCGGCCACGAACACGTTGACGAACCGGCGGAGCTGGCCAGCGTCGTCGAAGAGGCGGTCGTTGAAGCCCGGGTGGGCCCGGTCGAGGGCGGCCAGCACCTCCCCGACCGTCTCCCCTTCCACCTTGACCTCCGAGCTCCCGTCGGTCAGGGACCGCAGCTGGGTCGGGATGCGCACGACGACGGCCATCAGAGCCCTCCCTCGTCGAGGTCGACCGCCGTTGCGAACGCCTCCATGGTCGGGGCGATCGTCGCCGACGGCCCCACCGACGGCGCCACCGCGTCGACCGTCTTCAAACCGTGGCCGGTCACGTAGGCGACCACCCGCTCGTCGGGGCGGACGACGCCCGACGCCGCCAACTTGGCCAGGGTGGCGATGGTGACGCCCCCGGCGGTCTCGGCGAAGATGCCCTCGCTGCGGGCGAGGAGGACGATGCCCTGCACGATCTCCTCGTCGCTGACCGAGGCGAGCGCCCCGCCGCTCGTCCGCACCGCGTCGAGGGCGTAGACCCCGTCGGCCGGGTTGCCGATGGCCAGCGACTTGGCGATCGTCCGGGGCTTCACCGGGCGTACGTAGTGGTCGCCGGACGCGAAGGCGGTCGCCACCGGCGAGCACCCGTCGGCCTGGGCCCCCGACACGCGCACGTGCGGCTCCTCGTCGAGAAGCCCGACCTTCCAGAGCTCCTCGAAGCCCTTGGCCACCTTGGTGAGCTGGGAGCCCGACGCCACCGGGACGACGACGTGGTCGGGTGCCTGCCACCCCAGCTGCTCGGCCGTCTCGAAGGCCAGGGTCTTGGAGCCCTCGGCGTAGTAAGTGCGCAGGTTGACGTTGACGCACGCCCAGTCCGGGTGCTCGGACGCCAACTCGGCGCACAGCCGGTTGACGTCGTCGTAGCTGCCGTCGACGGCGATGAGGCTGTGCCCGTACACCGCCGAGGTGACGATCTTGGCCGGCTCGAGGTCGGCGGGGATGAACACGAAGTGGCGCATCCCCGCGCGGGCGGCGTGGGCGGCGACGGAGTTGGCCAGGTTGCCGGTGGAGGCGCAGGCGGCCACCTTGAAACCGAGCTCCCGGGCCCGGGCCAGCGCGACCGACACGACCCGGTCCTTGAACGAGCCGGTGGGGTTGAGCGTGTCGTTCTTCAGCCAGAGCTCGCCCAAGCCCAGCTCGGCGGCCAGGCGGTCGGCCCGCACCAGGGGCGTGAACCCCGCTCCCAGGTCCACCGCGCCGTCGTTGTGGGCGGGAAGGAGGTTGGCGTACCGCCAGATGGACGCCGGGCCGGCGCCCACCGACGCCCGGGTGGTGGCGGCGGCGATCGCCTCGTAGTCGTAGGTGACCTCGAGGGGCCCGAAGCAGTACTCACAGACGTGCAGCGCCTCGGGCGGATAGGCGCGGCTGCACTCCCGACATCGCAGACCTTCGACGAACAGCACGTCGCCTCCTCATCGATCCGGGCTTTGGCACCTGGTCGCCCGTCGGTCGACTGGGCAGACTGGTTGTCGCGGCGTCACAGGGCCCGGTCCCTCGACCGCTCTGGATGATTACCTCAATGATCGCGATCCGACCCGCCCTTCGTCAAAGCGCTTGGCGGACGGAGAAGAATGGCCCATGGCTCTTGGCGACGTGCGGACGTTCCACTCTCGAGACTTCCCCCTCGGACGGCTGCACGATGCCAAGGGCGGCCGGTTCGTCTCGGTGTGCATCCCGGCTCGGGACGAGGAGGCGACGATCGGCCCCATCGTGGCCTCCCTCTGCAGCGAGCTGCTCGACCGCGCCGAGCTGGTGGACGAGGTCCTCGTCGTCGACGACGGGTCGCTGGACGCCACCGCCACCGTTGCCGCCGACGCCGGGGCGACGGTGCTGGCGGCCGCCGACGTGCTGCCCGGGTGCGGCCCCGGCACCGGCAAGGGAGAGGCCCTCTGGAAGGCGCTGGGGGCGGCCAAGGGGGAGGTGCTGGCCTTCTGCGACGCCGACCTCCGCGAGTTCGACCCCCAGTTCGTCGTGGGCGTCCTGGGCCCCCTCCTCGTCGACGACTCGGTCGACTTCGTCAAGGGCTTCTACCGCCGTCCCCTCGACGGGGTGGTCGGCGAGGGCGGGAGGGTCACCGAGCTGGTCGCCCGCCCGGTGCTCAACCTCCTGTTCCCCCACCTGAGCACGGTGGCCCAGCCGCTGGCGGGGGAGTTCGCGGCGCGCCGGAGCGTGCTGGAGCACGTGCCCTTCGTCCGGGGGTACGGCGTCGACCTCGCCCTGCTCGTCGACGTGGCCGCCCGCTCGGGCGTGGACGCGGTCGCCCAGGTCGACCTCGGGACCCGCACCCACCGCAACCGGTCGCTGCACGAGCTGGGGCCACAGGCGGTGGCCGTCCTCGCCACCGCCCTCCGGCGGGCCGGGATGAGCGTGGCCGAGGACGGTCGGGTGGTCCTGCGCCGGCCTGGGCTGGAACCGGTCTTCGTCGACATCGCCGAGCGTCCGCCCATCGCCACCGTGGCGGCCTACCGCGAGCGCAGTTGACTCGCCTGGGCCGCCGAGCGGTCCGTTATGGTGGCGCATTCCAGAGGACGCCAGCCCGCTCGTCATCGTGTCGAACCGAGGGCCTCTGTCCTTCTCGGTCGGGGACGATGGGGAGCTGACGGCGCGACGGGGGGCCGGCGGGCTGGTGTCGAGCCTGGGGCCACTCGCCCGCGAGACGGGGGCGACGTGGATCGCCTCCGCGATCAGTGAGGGCGACCGGGAGGCGGCGGCCAGGGGCGTGGACGAGGCCGAGGGCCACCGCGTCCGCCTGCTCGCCCTCGACCTCGACGACTACCGGATGGCCTACGACGTCGTCTCCAACGCCACCCTCTGGTTCCTGCACCACGGCATGTTCGACCTCCCGCGCCGGCCCCGCCTCGACCGCCGCTGGCGGGAGGCGTGGGCGGCCTACCGGGCCATGAACCTGGCCTTCGCCCGGGTGCTGATCGACGAGGCGCCCGAGGAGGCCACCGTCCTCGTCCAGGACTACCACCTGTCCCTGGTGGGCACGTGGCTGGCCCAGGAGCGCCGCGACCTCCACGCCGTCCACTTCACCCACACGCCGTTCTGCGAGCCCGGCGCGCTGCGCGTGCTGCCGACCAACGTGACCGAGGAGCTGCTCGTGGGCATGAGCTGCCATACGTCGTGCGGGTTCCACGCCCGCCGGTGGGCGGCCAACTTCGAGGACTGCTGCGAGCACGTACTGGGATGGCGCCCGTCCACGTTCGTGTCGCCGATGGCGCCCGACCACGCCGACATCGAAGGGGTGGCGGCGTCCGAGGAGTGCGCCAAGGAGGCCGCCGCGCTGGAGGAGACGATCGGCGACCGGATGCTCATCCTGCGGGTCGACCGCATCGAGCTGTCGAAGAACCTCCTGCGAGGGTTCCTCGCCTACGACGACCTGCTCCGCACCCACCCCGAGTGGCGGGGACGGGTGGTGTTCGCCGCCTTCATCTACCCGTCCCGGGAGGGCCTGCCCGAGTACCTCGCCTACCGCCAGGAGGTGGAGACCCTCGCCCGCCACCTCAACGAGACGTGGGCGACGCCCAGCTGGACGCCGGTCATCGTCGACACCACCGACAACTTCCCCCGGTCCGTGGCCGCCCTGCGCCGCTACGACGTGCTGCTGGTCAACCCGATCCGCGACGGCCTCAACCTCGTGGCCAAGGAGGGGGCCCTGCTCAACGAGAACGACGGCGTCCTCGCGTTGAGCCGGGAGGCGGGGGCGTGGGAGGAGCTGGGGTCGGCCGCCCTGGAGGTGAACCCCTACGACATCGCCGGCACCTCCGAGGCGCTGGCCACCGCCCTGGCCATGAGCCCCTCCGAGCGGGCCGACCACGCCACCGGGCTACGCAAGGCGGCCCACGCCCGGCAGCCCGCCGACTGGCTCGAGGACCAGCGGCGGGCGGCCATCCAGTAGCAGCCCTCGGCGAGGGGCGCCTGCGGCCCGGTCACGACTGCGTCGTGCCGCGAGCTGTCTGCGGAAAGTGGCTCGCCCCGGACCATTCCCGGGAAGAGCTCGTGGAAGTGGTCCTCCCCCGGGCGTCAGCCGTCGTCGGGGATGAGGCTGCGAAGCAGCTGCACGACCTCCGTTGGGCCGTCGACCAACAGGTCGGCCCGGTCCAGGAGCTCGTCGGGCGCCTCCTCGCTGCGGACGCCGACCCGGAGGGTCGTGGCACCGGACTCGGCCAGGTCGTCGAGGGCGTCGAAGGCGGTGAGGTCACCGTGGTCGTCCCCCAGAAAGCACACCGCGGACAGTCGGGCGGCGGCGTCGGCCACCACCGTGCCCTTGGAGGTGGGCAGGGGCGGCCGCAGCTCGAACGACTGCCGGCCCTCCCCCATCTCCAGGTCGCTGCGCTCCGCCTCTCGCTCGGCCACCGCCCGGGCCTCGTCGGCCAGCTCCGGGTGCCTCCGGAAGTGCAGGACGACGGTGAACCCCTTGCCCTCGACCGACACCCCCTCGGGCGCCTCCTCCTTCAACCGGGCGATCGCCTCGTCGAGCACGGGGCCCCAACGGCGGGCCTCGTCGGTCGCCACCACCTCGCCGTCCTGCACCACCTCGAGGCCGTAGAGGCCGGCCAGCAGCAGCTTCCCGTGCTCGGCGTCGGTCAGGTCGCGCGCGGCCTCGGGGTCGGGCCCCAGGTGCTCGAGCAGGAACCCCGCCGGCCGGCCCGAGACCACACCGACGCGGGCATAGGCCCGGGCGAGGGCGGCCAGCACGTCGACCGCGCCCTCCACCGGCCGGGACTGCTCGGGGTCGTCGACGATCGGGGCGAGGGTGCCGTCGAAGTCGGAGAAGATCCCCGCTCGTGACGGATCGGCCCGCAGCGCTGCCAGGCGCTCCTCCCCTGAAGACACCGTCAGCGACCCTACCGGCGTACGGTGGCGCGGTGCGCAGCGCGGGCCGGGCGGTGGTCGTCGGCGCCCTGGTGGGCGGGCTTCTCGCCGGCTGCTCCCCCGACACCGTAAGGGTCTCCTTCCGGCCCTCGATCGGCACGCGCTACCGCCACGAGGTCAAGGTCCACTCGGTGACCACCATCCGCCTGGCGGGAAGCCCGCCCGAAGAGACCGTCGACGACGCCGTCCTCGTCACCGAGAGCACCGTCCTGCCGGGCCCGCCGGGCGAGGCCCGCGTCCGGGTCCGCCTTCAGCAGCGAGGGCAGCCGGACCGCACCTTCGTCGCCCGCTTCGACCGGGGCGCCCAGCTCGCGGGGGTCGAGGCGGTCGAAGGCCTGCCGCCGTCCGTGCTCAGTCCTGGCGCGCTTCCCCACATCCTCCCTGGCGCCCCGGGCGCGCCCCCCGACCGGCCACTCGCGCCGGGGGAGCGCTGGACCATCGACACCCCCGTCGGGCTCCCCGGCGCCGCCCCGGCCCGCATCTCCGGCTCCGGTCGTTTGCTCGAGCTGGGCCTGCTCGACGGGCGCAAGGTGGCGTCCACCAAGGCGGAGACCCGCGTGCCGCTCACCAGCAGGGCACAGCTGCGCGGGAGCACGGTCACCCTCACGGGCGTCGAGATCAGCGAGGGCACGGCGACCCGCGCCCTCGCCGACGGCGCCGTCGAACGAGCCGAGACCGAGACGCGGGGGGAGTTCCGGGTGACGCTCACCCCGGTGCAGCCGGCCGAGCCGGTGACGCCAGTAGGCGGCACGCTGACCATCGAGGTCCGCTCGGAGACCCGTCGCCTGCGCCCGTGAGCGCCGGCGCCGCGGTCAGCGACGGGTGGTGGTGGTGGCTCCGGCGCGGGTGGTGGTCGTGCCCCGACCCGACGTCGTCGTGGTGCCGCCGGTGTTCAGGTCCGGCCCGATGAGGACGACCACGTCGGCGCCGCGCGTGTCGGCGACCGGCGGCGAGTCGAGGGCTTTGACCACCGTCGGCGGCAGTCCGAGCGCCTCCGCCACCGCCCGCGCCTCGGGCTCGAAGTCCCGGTTGAACTCGACCGAGCTGGCTGAGACCTCCCTGGTCGTGTTGGTGGCGGCGAGCGTGTTGGTGTAGCCCCTGGCCTTGAGCCGGTCGCCGACCCTGCCGCCGAGGCCGGCGACGCCGCTCCCGTTGGCGGGGAGCACCTTTACCTCGGCCGGCGGGCGGGCCGGGCGCGGCGCGGTGGTCGGGACGAGCGTGTTGACCCCGTTCGCCGAGATGGTGGTGGTCGTCACGTCCTCCAGCTCCTCGGTCGACTGGCTGGCGGACGACCCGGGATCGGTCTGGTTGAGGATGAACACGCCGAGGAGCACGGCCACCGCCAACAGGGCGATGCCTCGAGCGCTCGAGCCCCCCAGCGCGTCGCCCGTTCCCCGGAAGGACGGCGGGCGCCGGCTCACCGGCCGGGGGGCTGGCTGGCCGGACGGCCCTCCAGCCGGGCACGACGCCGCCGGGACTGGGAGCGGCGGACCCTGCGCACGACGAGGGGGTCGTACGCGTCCGCGTCGGGCGATCCCACGAGGGCCCGGAGGAGCTCGTAATAGCGCGTCGGCGACAGGTCGAAACGGGCTCGGATGGCGGCCTCCTTCGTCCCCGGCTCAGACCACCATGCCCGCTCGAAATCGAGGATCGCCCGGTCGCGATCCGACAGTGCCATTCTCGGCAGGTTGCCCGCGTCGGCCCGCGAGGTCAAGCACCCCCCTCACCCAGCACGGAGCCGGTGGTCGGATTCGAACCGACGACCTGGCGATTACAAGTCGC
>DATAAF010000126.1:0-11919 GCA_036260255.1 Acidimicrobiales bacterium
GGGCTCTGCCCCGACCGGCGACATCCGCCGCTCAGCGGCGGGATATGCGCAGCTGTAAGCCCCCTTTGGGGCGGAGGGCGAACTGGGGGACGGGCTGGACGGGCTTCTCGGCGGCGGGGTGGAACGACCAGCGCTGGCTCAGGGTGGCGACGAGCAACGGCAGGGCCATCGACGCGAAGTGCTCGCCCAGGCAGGTGCGGAAGCCCAAGGAGAAGGGGAAGTAGGGCGCGGCGACGAGCTCCTGCCGGGTCCAGCGGTCGGGCGTGAAAGCGGTCGGGTCGGGGTACCACCGCCTGTCCCGCTGGGTCACGAAGGGGCTCACGAGGACGTACGACTTGGCCGCGATGGTGTAGCCGCCCAGCTCCTGGTCGCCTGCCGCCTGGCGGAGCATCCCCCAACCGATGGCGTACAGCCGCAGCGACTCCTTGACCACGGTGGCGAGGTACGGCATGCCGGCGACGCTCTCGGCGGTGGGCCGCTCGCCGTCCAGGGCGCCGTCGACCTCGGCGTGCAGGCGGTCCTGCTCGGCCCGGTTGCGGGCGAGCTCGTAGAACGTCCAGGTGAGGGCGTCGGCGACCGTCTCCCATGCGGCCAGGAAGATGAAGAGCGCTTCGTCCCTCGCCTCGGTGTCGGTCAACGGCGGGCCGCTGTCGCCGTCGTGGGCGAGCATCGTCGCCAGGAGGCTCGAGCTCGGGTCACCCGACTCGCGTGCCCGGCGGATCATCTGGTCGATGTAGCGGTCGGCGCGCTCTCGGCCCCGGTGCATGCGCGTCGTGCTCGGCAGGGGTAGCCGGTCGAGGATGGGGCCGACGGGAAGGTTGTAGCGCTGGGCCCGGGCGAGGACGGCGTCGAGGGCCTCCTGCACGTCGGGAGCCTCGGTCTCGACGGGCGAGGCGAAGAGGGCCCGGCCCGAGATCCGGAACATGAGCTCGAGCATCTGGCCGTGCATGTCGATCACGCCGTCGCGCCACTCGTCCCGGAGCCGCGCCCCCTGGTCCACCACCTCGCCGGCGTACCGGGCGACCGAGGGCGGTGCCATCGCCGGCTCGGCGATCAGCCGGTGACGGCGGTGCTCCGCCCCCTCCAGTGTCTGCAGGTTGTCGCCCACCGCCGGGCGGACATCGCCCAGCCCCTTGGGCTTCCGGAACTGGTCGCGACGGGTGTCGAGGACCTCCCGGATGAGCTCGGGGTGGTTGACGAAGAACACCCTGACGCCCGGGACGAGCGCCAGCTCGGTGACGTCGTGGCCTTCGGCGGCGACCCGCTGGAAGAGCCCGAGGATGTCGCCGAGCAGCCCGACGAAGTTGGGCACCGGCGATCCGAACCTGGGCGGGGCGCTCATCGCGCCATTGAAGCAAACGCCCGCGGAGCGGGCATACTCGTCGCCCGTGGCCACCCCCAAAGAGACAAGCGCCTTCCGTGTCGTCGCCGTGGTCGAGGCCGTCACCTACCTGGTATTGCTCGCCGCCGTGCTGCTGTACCGGGTGTTCGACGGTCCCGACTACATCGGCTTCCTCGGTCCGGTGCACGGCATCGCCTTCCTCGTCTACCTCGTGCTCGTCCTGCGGATCCGCGAAGGCCAGGGATGGGGCTTCTGGCGGACGGTCGTCGTCATCCTCGCCGCCGCCGTCCCCTTCGGCGGCTTCTGGGCCGGCCGCCACCTGGTCGACGAGGAGGTCGACCGATCGCGACAAGGATCGGCTAGCGGAGGGCGGCGGCCGCCTCCAGGCGCACCCTGAAGTCCGGGTCGTCGGCGCGGGCGGCGATGAGCTGGCGACTGGGCCCGGGGCCGAGCTCGGCCAGCCCGCGCAGGGCCTTCCAGCGCACCCAGGCGTCGGCGTCGTCCAGCGCCGCCTCGAGGAGCGGCCGCAGCTCGGGACGGCCGACGTCGACGACGGCGTCGACCGCCGCCCTCCGCACCGACCGGACGGGGTCGGTGGAGAGACGCGCCCACTCGATGGCGGCGACCTCGGCGTCACCCTCGCGGAGCAGGCTGGCCGCCACCTGGCGATGGGCGGGGTCGTCGCCGTGTGCCGCCGCCCGCACCTTCTCGAGGTCGGCGGGGTCGGCGGGCCGTAGTGGCCGCAGCTCTCGCCACGCCTCCTCCAGGCGGCTGCGCCGCCGCCCGGCGTGGTCACCGCCCGGGTGGGCCCCCGCGACCCCCGCCCCGGCGGGACCTCCCATGACGCGGGGAGGGCCGGCGTCCGGATCGGCTCCGGGCGACGAGAACTCCTCGGCGACGACGTTGAGGACTGGGAGGAGCAGGCGCTCCCAGTCGGCCGGCCGGCGCACACCGACGGCGACGAAGTCGGGGCCGACGAGCACGTTGGCCACCTCGGGGAACTCGGCGAACAGCCGGGCGGCGGCGGGGTCGTCCCTCGCCCGCTCGGCCGACTCGTACCAGCGGCTCGGCCCGTCGTGGATGGGGCCGACCTGGAAGCGGATCGTGCGTGGGCTCGGCGTGGCCTCGGGGACCACCGGGCCGTCGAAGCTGGCGGCCAGGACGTCGTCGGGGCCCGGGCGGCCGGGGCCCGCCGCGTCGGGGGCGGTGTCGCCCCTCGCCCAGACCCGCACCGTGAAGCGGCCGTCCTGCCAGCCGTACTCGAGGCTCAGGTCGGCATCGAGCTCCTGGCGCCACATGCCCTCTCCGGGACCCACGGAGTCGGCCAGGGCCTCGTCGTCGGCAGGGCCCCACGGCTCGGTCGAGAAGTAGCGCTTCAGCAGCTGCTTGATGGGGCCGAGGGCCTCGAAGGGGACCGCCTTGAGGGCGCCGGTCAGGTGGGCGAACGCCGCCCGCACCAGGTCCCGCTCGACGACCAGGCGCCGCGCCGCGTCCAGGGCGGGGCCGGTGGGCGGCACGCCTCGACGATACCCGTGGGAACCGGACAGCTCGGGCCCTCGTCGAACCGGTGTGGGCACGCGACCCGTTCGCCTCATCGCTGTGGCGCTGGCGCTCGCCGCGTCGGCCTGCGGCGACGACTCCCACACCGACACCGGCGACCGGCCTGCCCGCCCGGCGGGCGGAGAGGTGGTCGTGCAGGTGGCGCAGGAGGGCGGTCTCCTGCCGCCCGAGGTGGCGGTCGCCACCGTCCCCTCGGTGACCGTCCTGGGCGATGGGACGGTGATCACGCCGGCGCCGGTGCCCGAGATCTACCCCGGCCCGGCGATCCCGCCGCTGCAGTCGGTGGGCGTCGACGGCGGCGTGGTCGACAACCTGGTCGCCGAGGCCAGCCGGTTGGGGTTGCTGGCAGGGACGCTCGACTTCGGCCAGCCACCGGTCATGGACGCGCCGGTCACGACCGTCACGATCGCCGCCCGCGGCACGACGCACCGCCACGTGGCGCCCGCCCTCTTCGAAGCCGAGGAGCCGGCGAGCGGGGTCACCGAGCAGCAGGTGGCCAACCGCCGTGCACTACGCAGCTTCGTCGAGGAGACCCGGGGGCTGCCGCCGGGCGAGCAGCCGTGGGTGCCCCCGGCGATCGCCGTCTACGGGCTCGGCCCCTACCACCCCGACCCCGAGCTCCCGCAGGAGCAGCTCGCCTGGCCCCTGCGCCGGGCGCCGACGACCAGCGGGTCGCGGCCGTGCACCCTCTACCAGGGTGACGAGGCCGCCGCGCTGCTCGCCGCCCTCGCCGGGGCCAGCGCGCGCACGCCGTGGATCGTCGAGGGGACGCCGCAGTCGCTCGGGTTCCGGCCGGTCGTTCCCGGCCAGCCCGGCTGCCCGAGCTGAGCCCGCAGCGGGCGCCGATCACCCCCCGCCGGCGCCGTCGGGGTGCCAGATCCCGTCGTGGGCGGCCTGGCGCACGTAGTACCAGGGCTGGGCGAACTTCTCGTAGTACTCCATCTCCAGGTGGGAGAACTGGATCCAGATCCCCGGGTTGTAGAAGGCGTTGGTGTGGGCCGGGAACCGCCCGTAGGTGTCGTAGATGTAGTTGCAGATCTCCTTGGCGTAGTCGACCGCCCTGGGGCTGTGCGGCTCCATCAGGCGCAGGTACTCGCTGGCCTGGGTGCTGTCCTTGTAGGGCTTGCCGAAGATGTCCTTGTCGCCGTACGCCCCGGCGGCGCCCAGCTTCATCTCCATGACCTTGTCGACGGCCTCGTCCATCGACTTCACGTACGGCGGGCACAGCCCCTCCAGGAACCCGTCGATGCCGACGTAGTTGGGCTGGGAGGCGGGGAGCGGCGGCCAGCGGTAGGGGTTCTTGGGCTGCTGCTCGCGGAAGCCGTAGCCGTACCACCCCTTCTCGGGGCGTCGTTGCATGATGTACGGCGGGAAGATCGACGCGTGGATCCACCCGCCGACCCCCAGGGCCTCGCCGACCAGGTTGAGGTTCTGGAGCAGGAAGAACGAGTCGTGGTCGGTGCGGAACGTGCGGGCCAGGCCCAGGGGGACGACGTTGTCGGGGTTGACGAAGCCGCTGCGCACCCGCTTGATCCCGCCGACCGGGTGGTAGGGGATCTTGGGCGCCAGCTTGAGGTTCGACGCCACCCAGGCCACCCAGTCCTGAAGCGTCTTCGGGTGGAACGTCCGGAAGTCGTCGACGAACAGCGACCGCTGGCCGTCGGGCTCCGACGCCAGGATCAGGAAGGCGTTGATGTACTGGTAGGTGCAGTCCACCAGCGGAGTGAAGATCGTGGACCCCGGCACGTTGGAGATCTGCTTGTTCCAGCCGATGTAGTAGGGCCACTCGCGGGGGAACTCCAGGCGCTTGTCGTAGACCTTGACCTTGACCATGTCGGCGGCGGAGATCCAGTCGGACTCCGACCAGTCCCTCCACCGGGGGGGCATCTCGCGATAGAGCTCCACCGCCTCCCGGCTGCTGAGGCGCTTGAGCAGCCAGGTGCCCTCGTCGTTGAGCATGAACAGGACGGCGGCCTGGGCGTTGTCCGGGCTGGGGACCGAACGGCCGGCGATCTTGACGAACGGCGTGCCCAGCTCGCTCCCGCCCTTGGGGGTCTGCAGGGGGCCGTCGTGCATGACGAAGCCGGTCGTCCCGCTGGCCACGATGAGGATCGCCTCCTCCAGCTTGGTCAGCGGCTCGGGCTGGTTCTGGCTCTCGTGGCTGATCTGGCCGCTCTTGATCGAGGTGCCCCGAGCGATCCGGCGCGTCCGCCGGGAGTTGAGCACCGACATGAGCGGGACCTCGAAGAGGTCGGCCAGCCCCGCGCTGTGATCGCTCGCGGGCGCCGCCTGCCCCTCCTGCCCCTCCGCGACTTCCGTCTGGTCACTCATGTGCGGTCTCCCTCCTGGTCTCGTTCGGATCGTGGAGAGGCCGGCGGGGCAGGGGTCCCTGCCGGCAGCGGCGGGCGTGATCCGAAGGACCCGGGTGCCCGCCGCACTAATTGAAGCGCTCGAGCTCCCGGTGCAGCACGGGGAAGACGTCGCGCCAGGCGTTCTTGCCGATGAAGTGGTCCATGTGGGCGTAGCGGGGGAACACGTGACGCCGGTACAGCTCGGGCCCGTTCGTCTGGCGGAGCAGCTCGTAGGTCTTCTCGGTGCCCCTGGGCGGGAAGAAGTGGTTGAGCTCGCCGTGGATGAACGTGATGGGGACGGCCATGTTCTCGACGTTGGGGATGTACGTCTCCTCCCCCTGGGCGTCGACGACATGGCCCACGTTGCAGATGTTCGAGATGTGCTCGAAGAACGTCATGTTCGAGACGCCGAACATGGCCGGCACCTGGTCGTGGGTGGCCTCGTTGAGCTGGTCGTGGCGGAAGACCTCGCCGTAGATGAAGAGGATGCGCCGGCACACCGGGCTGTCGCACCGCTCCTTGGTCGGGTACAGGTGCATGAGCGCGTCCATCACCCGGTCCTTGGCCTGGTCGGGGTGGTAGTCGGAGGTCATCGCCTTGACGCCCAGGTTCTTGAGCACGGTGGCGATGTGCGACTTGGTCTTGAGCCGGACCAGGGGGACGACCTCGGGGTGCATCGCCACCTGGGAGCAGATCGCCGAGCGCACGCCCTTCAAGCCGGCGGCCAGCGCCATGGTGAAGGACATGGACCCGACGCAGTGCGCCGCCACCTGGACGTCGCTCGAGCCGGTCTCCTGCTGCACCTTGGCCACCGCCGCCGGGTAGTCGTGGGTGGCGATGTCGTCGGCCGTGTACTGGGTCGCGGCGACGGGCAGGGCCGGGCTCGACCGGTAGTCGAGCAGCCACACGTCGAACCCCCGCTCGTACAGGTACTCGGGGAAGTTGGTCTCGACCGTGTCGGTGGCCAGCGCCAGCGTGGACGTGCCGTAGCCCGGTGACATGATCACGGGGCCCTTGGTGCCGCCCTTGTAGCGGGTCAGGCGGATCTCGACGTTGTCGTTGGTGACCACCGGGTGGACCTCGGGCTCGCCGAGGCGCAGCTCCCGGATGGGGCGGGTCTGTTCGTTCGTCAGCATGCGTTCCTCCTCAGGCAGAAGAGCTCCGGGCTCGCCGGAGCCGTAGCTTCATGGCTTGGCCCGCCTCACGCTCCCCGCGCCGTCGTGGTCGACCGCGCCCGCCGCGCCGGCCACCGCACCCGCCGCCGCGGTGGCCATGGCGCCCGAGGCCGACGCCGGGGCGACCGGGACGGGCTCCTCGATCAGGCGGGGGACGACCTCACGGTCGATCGGCTCGAACCACGGGTCGTCGGCCTTGCCCCCCCGGCGCAGCCGCCACCGCCTCGGCGTCTTGTCCACGCCGATCGGGTACACGGTGAGGCTCCCGTCCTCGGCGAGGTGCAGGCGCACGAAGTTCTTCCAGTCACGGTTGCGCTGGGCCGAGAACAGCTCGTTGTCGTTCAGCTTGAAGTGATCGGCGACGTAGAGGTAGGCGGCCATCACGCCGCAGCCGAGCAGCCCGCCGCCGACGCCCACCAGGGCGACATAGCTCCCCGCGAACGGCAGACCGGTGAGGCGCAGGGCCTTGCAGACCTTCGCCGCCGTCCCCGCGCTCGTCACCACCGCGCCCAGCTGGGCGCCGGTGTGGCCCAGCCCCAGCCCCCACTTCAGCTTGGGGTTCTCCGCCTGAGTGAAGCCCACGAGGCCACGGGCGAGGCCGGCGCTGACCAGCACGGCCAGCGGGCTGCGCGCCAGGCCTCGGGCGATGTCCTCGTAGGACAGCCGGGTGAGGACCTCGGAGAACCGCTCGGTGGCCTTGCGGTGGGAGGCCTGGGCCATCCAGGCGTACGCGACGTGGACGCCGCCGACGAACGCCCACATGCCGGCGTTGTCGAACGGCAGGCGGACCACGTGGCGGCGCAGGCGGCGCGACTCCTTGGCCGACGGGTAGCAGCGCTGCAGCCTCCACCGCGTCGGCGGTGTCGTCTTGCTCCGGTCGAGCGACTCCGGCGGGGGCAGGAGGAGGTCGACGGGCAGGTGGTGGGTGGCGGCGAGGAAGGCGCCGCCACCCCCGGCGGTGATCTTCTGGGCCGGCCCGCTGCCGTTGCTCCGCGGTTCGTCGACGCGCTCGTAGCGCGCGTAGTGATGGGAGTCGCCGGTCAGGGCCAGGCGGATCTCGGCGCCCCTGGGCCGTACCAGCTTGCGCTCGAGGTAGTCGAGGTTGGCGTAGGCCTCTCGCTTGCCCTCTTGAGCCGCCTCGGCCCAGCTGGGCTTGGCCGTGCACAGGATCAGCGAGTCGCCTTCCTGCAGCTGCTCGGACACCTTCTCGAAGTACCGGAACTGCGGCTCGTCGATGTAGGAGTCGAACTGGATGTCGATCCCCCACAGCCACCACCGGTTGGGCAGCTTCATGCAGAAGTAGCTCCGGCTCTGCCTGGTCTGCCAGCCGCCGACGCGCAGCTTGCGGCAGAAGATGCGCATGAAGGCGGTCAGCCCGTCGTACCAGTCGTGGTTGCCCGGGATCACGTAGAGGTGGGGCGCCTTCTCGGGGTCCTCGACGCCCGGCAGGGCCGCCTGGTAGGGGCCCACCGTCTTGTTCTGGTACTCGTGGATGTCGGCCGTGGGGTAGACCTCGTCGCCCCCCATGATCAGCACCCGGCCCCGCTCGGTCCTCAGCCGGGACCCCGCCGGCGCCTCGAGCTCGAGGTCGTCGGCCGCCAGCAGGGTGGCGATGCTGTAGGTCGGCCCGAAGCCGTCGCCCAGGTCGGCCACGAAGTCGATCCACATCTCCTTGGTGCCGGAGTAGTCGGCCGGCGGGTCCTCGACCAGGCTGCCCTGGATCTCGCGCTTGTCGGAGTAGGACCCGAAGATCGACGAGAGGACGACGTTGAGGGCCGTGCGGAACAGCTCGCTCGGCGAGAGCCAGGGCGTCATGTGGTTGACCCGCTTGAACCCCAGCTCGTTCTTCTTGGGGTCCTCCGACGTCGGGCGGGGAGGGATCTCAGCCACCGGACACCTCCTCGACGCGGGGCTCGGACTTGGCATGGGGCGCGTAGAGGTCCCACAGCTTCCCGACGAACAGGCGCCCGAAGTCGTTCAGCGCCTTGAGCTCGGCCGCCTTCGACGGGCCTTGGGTGCGGAACGTGGTGAGCTGGCGGGCGAAGTCCTGGAGATAGATGTTGATGATCCCCGAGGCGGCCACCTCGGCGGTGGCGTCGCCCTCCGGGGGGACGTGGCCGCGAAGGATGCGGGTGTAGAGCGTCGACGTGTCCGACCAGGCGTCGAACCCGGGGTCGTCGTGCACGTCCTTGAACCCCGTGAGGGTGAGGGGATTCCCGACGCTGTCGGCGATGAACAGCCGGTACAGCATCTTGGTGGTGTCCGGGTCCTCCGTGTCGACGAAGAGGTTGAAGACGCCCTTCTGCACGGGCAGGCGCCCCCCCAGGGCCTCGCACTCCACCCATCCCCGGGCGGTGCCCTCGTGGGTCGGGTCGGCCACGAAGCGGTCGACGTCGTCGGTGCTGATCGTGAGGTGGAACATGCAGAACGTGCCGTCGCGCTTGCCCTGACGGAACCCCTGCTCGAAGTCGAGCTCGCCGAAGGTGACGTAGCCCTTCATCTCCTCGGTGAACTCGAGGCTGGTCGGCTGCTGGGCGTTGGCCGTCGCCGCCACCGGCTCGGCGTCGACCGGCGGTGGCGCCGCCTCCGGCGACGAGCCCTGAACGAAGGTTGGATCCACCGGACGTCCTCCTTCCCGGGCGGGTGCCCGCGCGGGCGTGCTCTCCACGATGCGTTGGGCCATGCGGTCGGCCAGGGCGGCGATGGTGAGCGACGGGTTGGGGCCCACCGGGCCCGGCATCACCGACCCGTCGGCGATGTACATGCCCGGGTACCCGAACACCTGGCCGAAGGAGTCGACGACCCCCTCGCCCTCGTGGTGGCCCATGGGGCAGCCGCCCAGAGGGTGAACGGTGATGAGCCGCTTGAGGGTGCGAAGAGGGTTGTCGGTGTACCGGGCGCCCAAGGCGTCGGCGATGTCGATCATCGTCTGGCGGATGCGGGCGAAGTAGGCCTTGGACGAGGCCATGTTCCAGTCGACGTCGAGGTAGCCGTTGCGCAGCTTCATCACCCCGTCGGGGACGTCGCGGCCCATACCGAGGAGTGGGAGCGAACCGGCCGAGAGCTCGGCCTTCCCGAGGAGGTCGCCGAACTGCGCTCCCAGCTCGCTCTGGGGCTTGCGCGCCACCAGCCCCCACACCCGCCGGCCCAGGAAACGGGCCCACCGGTTGGCGGCGCTGCGCACGTCCGCCATCTCGATCATCCAGTCGACGAACGTCGGCCATCCGGCGTCCTCGACGTAGTAGCCCCCTCCCCGACCGCCCGGGTCCACCCCGTCGGGGACCCGCACGAAGCTGGTGATGGTGGGGCCGGCGCTGGCGTCGAGAACCCGTCCCCTGCGGTTCTCGCCGGTGCCCGACGTGCTCTCGAGCAGGTAGGCGAGGAAGTCGCCGTTGCCCGACCACCTCGTGCCCAGCGCCGGGCTGATGCCCGGGAAGGCGCTGCGGTTGCGCAGGAGGAGGTACGGGGTGCCCAACGACCCGGCCGACAGCACCAGGCGGTCGGCGGTGATCGTGGTGACGGGGAGCTTCGACGTGTTGGTGCGCCGTCCCTCGTTCTCCGACGTGTGGACGACGTAGCCGACCGCGTAGCCCCCCGACGGGCGGGGTTCGAGGCGGCGGACCTCGCAGCGCGTGCGGATCTCGGCGCCCAGGTGCTTGGCGGCCGAGAGGTAGTTGTGGTCGAGGGTGTTCTTGCTCCCGTAGTTGCAGCCCAGGTCGCACTCGCCGGTGAGCCGGCACGTCTGGCGGGGCTGTCCGTGGAGGTTGGGGTACGGCCCCTCGGGGATGGGCTCGCCGATCGCCGGAGGGCGGCCGTCGTTGGCGAAGGTGACGGCCAGGTTCGGCATGTCCCACTGCAGGCCCAGCTCCCGGGCGGCGTCGCGCAGGGCCACCGTCTTGGCCGAGTGGAAGCCCGGCGCGTCAAGGGGGTAGCGCTGGGCGTCCAGCATGCGCTCGACCACGTCGTAGTGAGGGTCCAGGTCGGCTCGGGTGACGGGCCACTCCTCGTACCCGCTGCCGTCCAACCTCTCCTGGGTGAACCACCGCTCGTCCTTGCGGATGAGCACGTTGGCGTAGATCAGCGAGCCGCCGCCGAGCCCGCTGCCGACCACGACCTCGATGGTCCGGAAGGACCAGAGGTCGAACATCCCGTGGTAGCCCTTGCTCGGGTCCCAGAAGTTGCCGGCCATCTCCCGGGGGCGCCGGGGAAACGACCCGGGCGGGTAGGACTTCCCCCGCTCGAGGACGCACACCCGCTGGCCCGCCTGGGCGAGGCGGTAGGCGGTGACGGACCCGCCGAAACCGGACCCGACGACGATGGTGTCGAAGTGGGAGTCAGCCGCCATCAGGCGCTGGTCGAACTCCGCATGGCTGCCTGCCTCCTCGTCCCGAGGCCTCTCCGGGCCGTCCCCCGAACACGCTCGACCGCGCCTTCGCAGACTATCCCGGCCCCGACCCAATTTGCATCGGGTGGTGAGATCACGTTGGCCCCCGCCTGATACGTCTGGATGACTGCTGTTCCGTCGCGCTGCGCCGCGACCGAGCCGGCGACGTCGCCGCTCAGCGCTCCGGGCCGCAGGCCCGACCGAAGTGGATCAGCAGTCGTCAGCCGCCGGGAGGCGGCGGCGTGGGCGCGGGCGGCGTCATGCCGGCGTCCCGGCGGGCGCGCTCGAGGACGTCGCGCACCGCCGGCACCGAGTCGGGCGGCGGGTTGTTGGCGAGGAAGGCCTCGAACTCGGCGACCGCGCCGGCGGCGTCGTTGCGGCCCTGGTAGAGCACCATGCCCCGGAAGAAGTGGGCGTCGGGGTACCGGGGGTCGAGGGCGATGGCCTGGTCGAGGGCGGTCATCGCCGGGTCGGTGAGCCCCGCCCGGGCCAGGATCCACCCCTTGTAGGTGAGGGCCTCGACGTTGGCGGGGTCGTCCTTCAGGACGGCGTCGTACAGCTTGAGGGCGTCGGCCGCCTTCCCCTGCGACTCCAACATGTGCGCCTGGGCCAGCCGCCCCGCCGGCGTGGAGAGGTCACGACCGGTCGCGCTCTGGCCGCCGATGCGGTCGCCCGCGAACGCGAAGACGCTGACGGACGCCACCGCCACCACCCCGACGACGACGGCGACGCTCAGCGCGGTGCGGCGGCGACGGCGGCCGGGAGTCCCCCGGTGTGAGCTGTTCCGGGAATTGGCTCGTGACGAGCCATTTCCCGGAACAGTGCGCGCCGGGCGGGGGCGGCGGCCGGCCCGCCGGGCGGGGGGACGGGTCGCCTTGGCGGCCTCGATCCGGCGCAGGACCGTGGCCGCTCGGGCGGTGTAGTCGTCCCGGAGCAGGGCGTAGTCCTCGGCGCTGATCTCGCCCGCCTCCCGCTCGGACTCCAGGTCGTGGAGCGAGCCGAGCAGGAACTGGCGCTCCTCCTCGAGGGCGGCGAGGGTCTCGGCGTCGGGCGGCGCGCGGTCGGGCGGCGTGCCGTCGGCCGGCGCCCGCGGCGGCGGCGCCGCCG
>DATAAF010000127.1:0-9642 GCA_036260255.1 Acidimicrobiales bacterium
CCGGCGGTGTCCTTGAACGGGTCGCCCACGGTGTCGCCGATCACCGCCGCCTTGTGGGCGTCGGACCCCTTCCCCCCCTCGTGCCCGTCCTCGATGTACTTCTTGCCGTTGTCCCAGGCGCCACCGGCGTTGGAAAGGAACACGGCCATGAGCTGGCCGGTGAGGATCACCGCCGCCAGGAAGGCGCCCAGGGCCAGGTAGTTGATGCCGAACCCGATGATCACCGGGGTGAGGACGGCGAGGAGGGCGGGCGTGGCCAGCTCCCGCAGCGAGGCGGCGGTGCAGATGTCGATGACCCGGCCGTACTGGGGGCGCTCGGTGCCGTCCATGATCCCCGGGTGCTCGCGGAACTGGCGGCGCACCTCGAGCACGACGGTGCCGGCGGTGCGGCCCACCGCCCGGATGGCCAGGGCCGAGAACAGGAAGGCGATCGACCCCCCGATCAAGAGGCCGATGAACGTCTTCGGATCGGCCACGTTGATCTGGGTGGCGGCGTCGCGGAACAGGGGGGTGCCCACCTTGCCCAGGTCGAGCTCGCTGCCCACCGTCTCGATGAAGGAGGCGAACAGGGCGACGGCGGCGATCACCGCCGACCCGATGGCGAACCCCTTGGTGATGGCCTTGGTGGTGTTGCCCACCGCGTCGAGGCTGACCATGATCTTCTCGGGCTCGCCCTCGAACTCCCCGGACATCTCGGCGATGCCGGCGGCGTTGTCGGCCACCGGCCCGAAGGTGTCCTCGGAGACGACCACGCCGGTGGTGGCCAGCATCCCCATGCCCGCCAGCGCCACCAGGTAGAACGAGAACTGGATGTTGCCGTCGCCCAGTGCGATGGCGACGCCGAGGGCGCCGGCGATGGCGACGACCGCCCACACCGTCGACTCCAGACCGGAGCTGATGCCGGAGAGGACGGTGGTGGCGGGACCGGTGCGGGCCGCCTCGGCGATCTCCCGCACGGGCGGCTTCTCGGTGGACGTGAAGTACTCGGTGAGGCGGCTGACCACCTGGGCCAGCACGAGCCCGACGACCACCGCCCAGAACACGCGGAGGTTCCCGACGTAGAACTGGGCCACCAGGTAAGTGCCCAGCACGGTGAGCACCCCGGCGGTGAAGAATCCGCGGTTGATGGGCGCCATCGCCGTCTTGTCGCTCGCCTTGGCCCGCACCGCGTAGACCCCGACGATCGAGGCCAGCACGCCGATGGCCCTGGCGATCACCGGGAAGATGACGCCCAGGGCAGGGTTCATGCCGATCGACTCGAAGGCGGCGAAGCCCAGGATGATCGACGCCACCAGCGTGACCTCGTAGGACTCGAACAGGTCGGCCGCCATCCCCGCGCAGTCCCCGACGTTGTCCCCGACGTTGTCGGCGATGGTGGCGGCGTTGCGGGGGTCGTCTTCGGGGATTCCCGCTTCCACCTTGCCCACCAGGTCGGCGCCGAGGTCGGCCGCCTTGGTGAAGATGCCCCCGCCCACCCGCATGAACAGGGCGAGAAGGGAGCCGCCGAACCCGAACCCCACCAGGATGGCGGTGGAGGTGTGCTGGAACAGCATGATGATGAGCGTCGCCCCGAGGAGGCCCAGGCCGACGGTGAACATGCCGGCCACGCCCCCCGTGCGGAAGGCGATCTTGAGCGCCCCTGGCAGCGACCCCGAGCGGGCGGCGGCGGCGGTGCGCACGTTGCCTCGCACGGCCAGGCTCATCCCGATGAAGCCGGTGAGGCCGGACAGGATGCAGCCGCCCACGAAGGCGAGGGTGCGGAACAGCCCCGACTGGAAGAAGCTCAGGGCCTCCTCGCCGCCCGGCTTGAGCACCCGGGTCGAGGTGAGGAAGACCAGCACGGCCAACGGGACGACGATCACCGCGATGGTGCGGAACTGGCGCCGCAGGTAGGCCATGGCGCCCTCCTGGATGGCGCCGGCGATCTCCCGCATGGTGGGCGTGCCCTGGTCGGCGGCCAGCACGCCCCGCATGAGGGCGTAGCCGACGACGATGGCCACGATCGCGGTGAGGGCGGAGAACACCAGCCAGAACCACTCGGCACCGCCGAGCTCGAAGGCCTGGTAGCCGCCCTCGGCGGCGAGTACGGAGGTCATATGGGCTTTTCCTCTCTGGGGGAAGGGCCTGCCTTCTTGACGTAGATCTGGCGGGCGACCCGCTCGCCCACCGTGCGGTCCTGCCCGTCGACGCGGACTACCACGGGCCCGTCGAACGGGTGCTTCTCGACCACCTCGATGCGCACGCCCGGCCGCAGGCCGAGGGTCTCGAGGAACTCGATCAGCTCCGGATCGGTGGAGCCGGGCACCGCCACCTCGGCCACGTCCCCGGGCTCGAGGTTGTAGAGCGGCGGCATCTCGGGGATCTCCGCCGCCTCCGGCGGTGGGATCGGGAACCCGTGGGGGCACGACGCCGGGCGGTCGAGGGCGAGGTACAGGCGGTTCTCCACCTCCGCCGGCAGTTCGTGCTCGAACGCGGTGGCCAGGCGGTCGGCCTCGTTCCAGGCGTAGCCCAGCATGTCGGAGAGGAAGCGCTCGACGATGCGGTGGCGGCGGATGGCCGCCACCGCCGCGCTGCGGCCCGCCTCGGTGAGCTCGACGCCCCGGTACAGCTTGTGGTCGGTGAGCCCCCGCTCGGCCAGGCGCTTGACGATGGCGGTGGCCGTCCCCGGGGACACGCCGAGGGCGTCGGCGAGGGCGCCGGTGTGGGCTTCCCGACCGTCCCCCGAGAGCCGGTAGAGCGACTTGAGCGCCTCGCGCTCGGATTTCGTAAGGGCGACGTCCATCTGTTCAGTCGCGAAGAATTTTAGTTTTGGGCCCCTGAAAGTCAAGGAGCGGCGCCCGCTCCGGCGCCGCCGCTCAGGTGGTGCGCTCGGCGGCAGACGACGGCGACTCGGCCTCCTCGGCCCCTTGTCTCGCCGCTCTCTCGGGCTCCTCCCGGCCGCCGTCCTTGCCGCCGTCCTTGACGTCGACCTTGGCGACGACCTCGGCGGCCGCCTTCACCGCTTCCTTCCCGGGGTCCTCGCCCTCCTCCTTGTGGTCGACGTGGTACGGCACCGACGTGACCACCGTGCCCTCGCGGAACAAGAGCTTGGCCTTGAGGAACAGGGCCGACTGGTTGTGCAGGATCGCCTCGTACCACTTGCCCACGACGAACTCGGGGATGACGACGGTGACGGTGTCGTTGTCCCAGCGGGCGTCGAGCTCGTCGATGTAGTGCTCGATCGGCCCCAGCAGCTCACGGTAGGGCGAGGCGACGATCTCGAGGGGGACGTCGATGTTGAGGTCCTTCCACTGCCGCTCCAGCGACAACCGGTCCTCCTCGTCGAAGGACACGTACACGGCCACCAAGTGCTGGGGCCGCAGCGAACGGGCGTAGGAGAGGGCCTTCACCACGCCCTGGTGGACTCGTCCCACCAGCACGATCACGGTGTGGTTGATCGCCTCGGGCCGGGCCTGGCTCGGCGAGATGGCCAGGACCTTGGCCACGCGGTCGTAATGGCGCTTGATGGCCAGGAACAGGGCGATGATCATCGGGATCACGACGATGGGGAGCCAGGCCCCCTTGGAGAACTTGGTGACGGCGACGATGAAGAGGACCAGGGCGGTGGCCGACGCGCCGACGCCGTTGATGGCCATCTTCCGCTGCCAGCCTGGCTCCTTCTTCCGCCGGTGGTGCACGACCATGCCCATCTGGCTGAGCGTGAAGGACGTGAACACGCCGACCGCGTAGAGCGGGATCAGGGCGTTGGTGATGCCGCCGAAGGCGATGATCAGGAGCGACGCCAGCACGGCCAGGATGACGATGCCGTTGGAGAAGACGAGCCGGTCGCCCCTGCTGGCGAGCTGACGCGGGAGGTAGCCGTCGCGGGCGATGATCGACGACAGCCACGGGAACCCCGCGTAGGCGGTGTTGGCGGCCAGGGTCAGGATGGCGGCGGTGGCGAACTGCAGGATCACGTAGATCGGACCGCCGCCGTAGACGACCTGGCCCATCTGGGAGATCACCGTCTCCTCGTGGCTCGGGTACGGGTGTAGGTGGTGGGCCAGCACCGACACGCCGAAGAAGAGGCTGCCGAGGATGATGCCGAGCCAGACCATGGTGATGGCGGCGTTCTTGGACTCGGGCTTGCGGAAGGCGGGGACACCGTTGGAAATGGCCTCGATCCCCGTGAGGGCGACGGCGCCCGAGGAGAAGCCTCGGGCGATGAGGAACAGCCCGAGCGTGCCTCCCGCCTCACGCGCCGCCTCCGACTTGTGCGGGTCGAACGGGATGGGCTGGAGGTCGCCGAACGTCTCGCGGGCAAGGCCGTAGATGATGAGCCCGGCGAGGCTGACGATGTAGAGGTACGTCGGGATGGCGAAGACGCGCCCCGACTCCTTGATGCCCCGCAGGTTGGCCACCGTGATCACGAGGACGAGCACGAGCGCCATCCAGACGCGATGGCGCTCCCATTCTCGGAACGCGGGCAGGGAGACGATGGCCGCCACGCCGGCCGAGATCGAGACGGCGACGGTGAGCACGTAGTCGACCATCAGCGACGCGCCGGCCACCAGCGAGGGGTACTCGCCGAGGTTGGCCCGGCTGACCACGTAGGCGCCGCCGCCGTTGGGGTAGGCGAAGATGATCTGGCGGTAGGAGGCGACGACGATCACGATCAGCACCGCCACCACCAGCGAGATGGGCACGAGCTGCGACAGCCCCAGGACGAGGCTCGACGCCCCGAGGGCGACCACGAAGAGGATCTCCTCGGTCGCGTAGGCCGTCGAGGAGATGGCGTCCGAGGAGAAGGTGGCGACAGCGATGGACTTGGGAAGTCGCTGCTGCTCTTCTGCGGTCGAGGGGATCGGGCGGCCGACGAAGAACCGCTTCAGCGACGAGTACACGGCGAAACGCTAGTCCCGGTCCCGGCGCTCGGAGCCAGAGGAGAGAGCCCCACCCGAGTTGTGCGGCGCAGCCAGCCGGTAGTTGCATGGTGGCCGTGCACGTCATCGTCGTCGGTTGCGGCCGGGTGGGCACCGAGCTGGCCACCGCCCTCGAGCGCGACAGGCACTCGGTCGCCGTCGTCGACAAGAACCGCCACGCCTTCCGGAGGCTCCCGAAGAGCTTCAGCGGGGCCACGGTGCTGGGATTCGGGTTCGACCAGGGTCACCTGGAGGAGGCCGGCATCCGCCGGGCGGAGGGGTTCGCCGCCGTCACCAGCGGCGACAACTCGAACATCCTCAGCGCCCGCATCGCCCGCGAGACGTACGAGATCCCCAACGTCGTCGCCCGCATCTACGACCCCCGGCGCGCCGCGCTCTACGAGCGCCTCGGCATCCCCACGGTGGCGGCGGTGGCGTGGACCACCGACCAGGTGCTGCGCCGCCTCTACCCGTCGCGGACGGTCACCGAGTGGAGCGACCCGTCGGGCACGATCAACCTGGTCGAACGGGCCCTGCCCGACGCGTGGGCCGGCCGCAAGCTCATCGAGCTGACCGAGGGGGATCGCTTCCGGCTGGTCGCGCTCTCGCGGGCCGGGGAGGCGCGGCTGGCCGGTCCGGAGGTGATCGGCCAGGAGGGCGACGTGCTCCACCTGGCCGTCCACCGCGACGCCGTCGAGGAGCTCGAGCGCCGCTTGGGAGGTGGAGCATGAACGTCGCCATCGCCGGGGCGGGCAACGTCGGCCAGTACATCGCCCTCGACCTCAAGGAGAGCGGCCACGACGTCCTGCTCATCGAGCAGGACCCCGACCTGGTCGCCATCCTGCAGCCCCGCCTCGACGTGCGCTGGTTCGTGGGCGACGCCTGCGAGCTCGACAGCCTTCGGGAGGCGCACCTCGAGGAGGCCGACGTCGTCGTGGCCACGACCGGCGACGACGAGGACAACCTGGTGATCTCCCTCCTCGCCAAGCAGGAGTTCGCCGTCCCCCGCGTGGTGGCCCGGGTCAACCACCCCGCCAACCAGTGGCTCTTCAACGAGGCATGGGGGGTGGACGTCTCCGTCTCGACGCCCCACCTCCTCACCGCCCTCATCGAGGAGGCGGTGCAGGTCGGCTCGCTCGTGCGCCTCCTGCAGTTCCAGGACGCCCGCCTGGTCGAGGTCACCCTCGCCGACGACTCCCCGGCCATCGGCCAGGCCCTCAGCGACCTCGGCCTGCCCCGCGACGCCACGGTGGTCGCCGTAATCCGCGAGCGGCACGTGATCGTCCCCCGCGGCGAGACCACCATGCAGGCGGGCGACGAGGTGCTCGTCCTCGTCGCGCCCGAGGCCGAGGACCCCCTGCGGGCCTTGCTCGTGGGCCCGGCAGGCAGCCGTCCGGCGAGAACCTGAGGGAAACCTCTCCCGGCGGCCGCTCCCGCCGCCGTAGGCGGCCGTTCCCGGCTGCCGGCAGAGAAGCCTTCAGCGCCGAGGGCGATCTGGCTCCGCCGGTCGCCCGGAGCACCTCCGGTTGCGAGGCGAGATCACAGCAGTTCGTAGGTGGGGTTGAAGAGCACCATGCGGCCGGCGGGGCCGCAGGGGTTGGCCCGGCCGTGGACGATGAGGCGGCGGCCCGGGGAGATGCCGGCGATCTGGCGCCGCCCGGTCCAGCTGGCGATGATCGTCCCCGTCCCGTCGGTAATGGTGGCCTCGAGCGACGGGCAGCCGGCGCGCGGCACGATCCGCAGCGAGCGGATCTCGCCCACGGCCGACACCTCCTGGCGGGGCACCACGTCGGCGATCGGCGTCACGCCGTCGCAGTCGGCGCAGAACCTCTGCAGCTCGGCCCGCCCGAGCTCCTCGGGCGGGGTCCGAAGGCTCTGGAGGCGATTCTTCAGCTTCATGGCGAGCTCTCAGTCCGTCACGTCGTCGGCCGCGTGCAGCATCACCAGGCGGACGGCGGTGCCGTCGCCCGACGAGGTGATCTCCACCTCGTCAACCAGCGCCCGGATGAGAGGAATTCCCAGGCCCCGCTCGAACTTCAGGCGGTCGGGGTCGGTGACGGGCGGGTGGTCGGGGAGGCCGGACGGGTCGAACCCGGGGCCGCGGTCCTCGACGGACACCTCGAGCCCCCGGTCGGCCGTCCTGCACCGAACGCGCACCCGCTCGTCGGTCGCGACGGAGTCATGGGCCTCGATGGCGTTGGTGCAGGCCTCGGACACCGCGATCTTGAGGTCGTCGACCCGTTCGTCGGCCAGCTGGGTGTCGGTGGCCGCCAGCGCCGACACGACGAGGCGCGCCAGGGCGACGAACTCTGCTCGAGCCGGTATTTCCAGGGCGACTTCCTCGTCGACCACGGCCGGCTCAGTAGTCGCCCGTGTCGCCCGCCCGTTCGCCGGTCGCGTCGGCGGCCAGCTCGGCGGGCGCCTGGCCCACCGCCTCGTCCACCGACTCGTAGATGGAGAACACCTTGGTGAGCCCGGTGATCTCGAACACCTTGAGGATGCGGCTCTGGGTGCAGACCAGGTAGAGGTCGCCGCCGTGGCTGCGGAGGCGCTTGAGCCCGCCGACGAGCACGCCCAAGCCGGTGGAGTCGAGGAAGTCCACGCCCTCCAAGTCGACGACGATCTGGTGCTTCCCCTCGCTGACCAGCTCGATCAGCCGCTCGCGGAAGCGGGGGGCCGTGTAGACGTCGACCTCGCCGTGCACGCTGAGCACCGCATACTTGCCGCGTTCGGTGGCCTCGAGGCCGAGATCCATGCAGCTCCTCCCTGGTGTCGGCTCAACCGTACCAACTCGGTCCTCGGTACCCCGAACTTGCCTCCCTACAACACGCCGGTGGCCAGGTACCGAACGCGGGCGGCGATGTTGACGGCGTGATCGCCGAGCCGCTCGTAGAACCGGCCGACCAGGGCCAGCTCGATGGCGACGGGGATCGAGAGCTTGCCCGACGCCAGCTCGGCGATCAGGCTCACGTGGAGGTCGTCCAGCTCGTCGTCCTGCTCCCGCAGGCGAGCCACCGCCTGCCCGTCCCGCTCGGCATAGGCCTCGGCCGACGCCCGCCACATCTCCACCCCCGTGCGGCCCATCTGCTCGATGAGGCCCCGGACCCGAGGCGTGAGCTCGCCCGTGAGCCCCCGCACCGCCCGTTGGGCGATGTGCTCGGCCAGGTCACCGCTGCGTTCGAGCTCGGGCACGATCCGTAGGACCGAGAGGAGGAACCGGAGGTCGACCGCCATGGGCGCCTGGAGGGCGAACTGGCGCTGCACCAACCCCTCGACGTCGACGTAGAGGCGGTCGAGCATCTCGTCTCTGGCGACGAGCGCCCGGGCCGCCTCTCGGTCACCGGCCAGCAGCGCCTCGGTGGCGCCGGCCAGCCCCTCGCTGACGAGCGCGAACAGGCGCAGGACCTGCTCGTCGATCCGTTGCAGGTCGCGATGGAAGGCGGTGCGGAGCTCCTCTGGCACGGTCGCCTTCCTTTCCGGCCGGTCCGCGCCGTCAGTCGCGCTCGACCGGCGGCTGGCCGATCAGGACGGAGTCCCAGGCCTCTTCGTCGGGCTCCTCGTCGTCGGCGGCCTCGCCCGCCGGGCGCGCCGGGCGGGCCGGCATCGGCTTGCGCCACTCCCGTGGCTCCCACTCCGACCCCTCGTCGGCCGCGTCCTCGCTCTCCGCGTCCGGCCCGGCGGCGGGCGTCGGGGCCGTGCCGGGGGCGTCGGCGGCCGGGGCGGGGGTGGGTGCCGGGGTGGTGTCCGGCGCAGGGGTGGCGGCCGACTCCTCGGAGGGCGGCTCGGCGGCGGCCTCCGGAGGGGGTACGGGCTCGGGCGCGGCGGCCTCGGGCGCGGCGGGCTCGGGCGCGACGGGAGGCGGCTCGGCCGCCGGCGGGGGGACGGGCGGGGGCGGAGTGGGCTCGCGCGCGGCCCGCCAGAAACCGGGGGCCGGCGGCTCCAGGGCCGGCGCGGGGGGCTCGGGCGGCGCCTCCTCGGTGGTGGGTCGCTCGGGCGCCACCGCCGAGGTCGGCCGCTCCGGCGCCACCGGCGAGGTCGGCCGCTCCGGCGGTACCGCCGACGTGGGCCGCTCGGCCGGGGACTCGGTGGCCGCCGCCGGCTCCTCGTCCCGCTCCGGGGCCGGAGCGGTCGGAGGCACAACCGACGCGACCGCCAAGCGGGCGGCGGCGGCCGCCGCGTCGGCGTCCGCAGGGCGCGAGGCCTCCTCCGCCTCGAACTCGGCCGCCCGCCCGAACTCGGCTCGGGCGCTTCGCGAGGCGGCGGCGATGGCCGCGGCGGCGACGGCCGCCTCGGTGGCGGCGGCGGTCGCCGCTTGGGTCGCCGCACCCGAGGCCGCCTCGGTGGCGGCGGCGTGGGCCGCCTGGACGGCGGCGGCGACGGCTGCCTCGGTGGCCGCCGTCACCGCGGCTTCGGTTGCGGCGGTGACCGCCGTCTGCGTCACCGCGGTCACGGCCGTCTCGGTGGCGGCAGCGGTCGCCGCCTCGGTGGCCGCCGTGGTCGCCGCCTCGATGGCCGCGGTGGTCGCCGCCGTGGTGGCCGCCTGGGTCGCCGCTTCGGTGGCCGCGGTGGTCGCCGCCTGGGTGGCCGCCCCCACGGCCGCCTCGGTGGCGGCGGCGACCGCGGCCTGGGTGGCGGCGGCGACAGCGGCCTCGGTAGCCGCCTCCGTGGCGGCGGCGGTCGCGGTCACCGTGGCGGCGCCGACGGCGGCCTCGGTGGCGGCGGCGACCGCCGGCTCGATGGC
>DATAAF010000128.1:0-4344 GCA_036260255.1 Acidimicrobiales bacterium
CGGGGTGCATCGGGGGGCAGAGCCCCCCGGAGTCGGGCGGAGCCCCCCGGGTGAGGGCGCCGCCGAGCAAGGAGCGAGGCGACGCCGAAGCCCAGCCTCGGCGTGAGGAGAGCAGCCGCCGAGCGCCCAGCGAGGCGTCGATGCCGTCGGGGGGCATCCGGGGGGCAGAGCCCCCCGGAGTCGGGCGGAGCCCCCCGGGTGAGTCCCGCGCCGAAGTGGGCAAGAATGTCCCGAGGGACAAGCGGGGAGGTGCGCCACGATCGACGCCCGGTTGGTCGAGGAGCTGAAGCGCATCTGCGGCCAGGCGCACGTTCTGACCGACACCGACCAGCTGCGGACGTACGAATCCGATGGGCTGAGACACTACCGATCGCACCCCCCCGTCGCCGTGCTGCCGGGCTCGGCCGACGAGGTCCGAGACGTCGTCCGCGCCTGCTACGGGCGCCGGACCCCCTGGGTCGCCCGCGGCGCCGGCACCGGCCTCTCGGGTGGCGCCCTGCCCATCGAGGACGGCGTCCTCATCGTGCTCACCCGCCTCAACCGCGTCCTCGAGGTCGACCTCGACAACCAGCGGGTCGTGGTGGAGCCCTGCGTCACCAACGCGTCGGTCGGCAAGGCGGTGGGCCCGACCCACTTCTACCCTCCCGACCCCTCCAGCCAGATCGTGTCGACCATCGGCGGGAACGCGGCCGAGAACTCCGGGGGCCTGCACTGCTTCAAGTACGGGTTCACCACCAACTACGTCACCGGGCTCGAGCTCGTCCTTCCTGACGGCGAGGTGGTCACCCTCGGCGGCAAGGAGCTCGACGGCCCCGGCTACGACCTGGTGGGCGCCTTCGTGGGCTCCGAGGGCACCCTCGGCGTCGCGACCTCGATCACCCTGCGGGTGATCCCGGTGGCCGAGAGCCACGAGACCATGGTCGCCTACTTCGACTCCATCCAGGACGCCGGCCGGGCCGTCACCGACATCGTGGGCGCCGGCATCGTCCCCGCCGCCATCGAGATCATGGACGAGCTCACGATCGAGGCCACCGAGAACTGGACGCACGCCGGCTACCCCCTCGACGTGGGCGCCGCCCTGATCGTCGAGCTCGACGGGCCCGAGGCGGAGTGCAACGAGCGGGCCGACCACGTCCTCCAGATCTTCAAGGACGCCGGCGCCGGCGACACCAGGGTGGCCCGGGACGAGGAGGAGCGGGGCCTGATCTGGAAAGCCCGCAAGGCCGCCTTCGGCGCCATGGGCTACCTCTCGCCCTACTACTACGTGCAGGACAGCGTCATCCCCCGCACGCGCCTGGCCGAGATCCTCGGGAGGGTCAAGGAGCTGTCGGAGGAGTCGGGCTTCCGGATCGCCAACGTGTTCCACGCCGGCGACGGCAACCTCCACCCGCTGGTGTGCTTCGACGCCAGCAAACCCGGCGAGCTGGAGAAGGCGGAGGAGGTGGCCAGCGAGATCCTCACCGCCTGTGTGGAAGCCGGCGGGTCCATCACCGGCGAGCACGGCGTCGGCGTCGACAAGAAGAAGCACATGACCGACATGTTCTCGGACCAGGACCTCGAGGCGTTCCAGCGGCTGCGCTGCGCGTTCGACCCCGACGGGCTGGCCAACCCGGGCAAGGTCATGCCCACCCCCCGGCTCTGCGGCGAGGTGCCGGGCCCCTACCGCCGGCACCCCCTCGAGCAGGCCGGCGTGGCCGAGCGCTTCTGACAGTGGCCGAGCCGGGGAGCCGGGTCGAGTCGCCGTCGTCGGCCGAGGTGGCGGGCGAGATCATGGGCGCCGCCGGCGAGGAGAAGCTGCGCGTCCGCATGCGAGGTGGCGGGACCAAGCTGTCCTGGGGGAACCCTCCCTCGGAGCCGGCCGACCTGGAGGTGTCGACCGAGCGGCTGGACGAGGTGGTCGAGCACAACGAGGGCGACCTCACCGCCGTGCTGCAGGCCGGCGTGCCGCTGGCCCGAGCCCAGCAGCAGTTCGCCGAGGCCAACCAGATGATCGCCCTCGACCCGTGGCTGGGGGAGGACGGCGAGGCCACCATCGGCGGCGTGATCGCCACGGCCGACTCGGGCCCGCTGCGCCACCGCTACGGCGCGGCACGGGACCTCATCCTGGGCATCACCTTCGTCCTCTCCGACGGCACCGTCGCCAAGGCGGGCAGCAAGGTCATCAAGAACGTGGCCGGCTACGACCTGGCCAAGCTGTTCACCGGCTCCTACGGGACCCTCGGCCTGATCGTCCAGGTCGTCATGCGCCTCCACCCCCTGGCCGCCAACCAGGTGACCGCCCTCGGCGCCTCCGACGACCCCGACGCCGTGGGGCGGGCGGCGTCGGCCGTCGCCCACTCGCCCTTCGGCGCCGAGGCGCTGGACGTCGCCTGGGCCGGCGGGCACGGCGAGGTGATGGCCCGCTTCGGCGGGGCCGCGCCCGAGGCCACCGCTCAGCGGGTCGTCGAGATGCTGCGGGACGAGGGTCTCGAAGAGGCCCGTCACACCGCCGACGACGAGGGCCTCTGGGAGAGGCAGCGGGAGCGCCAGCGCTCGACCGACGGCGTGGTGGTGAAGGTGTCGGGGCTGGCGTCGGAGCTGCCCAAGGTGCTGCGGGCGGCGGAGGCGGCGCGTGCCTCGCTCGTGGGGCGGGCCGGGCAGGGGCTCTCGTGGATCAGCCTGCCCGCCCAGGACACCGGTGAGCTGGTGGCCGCCGTCGAGGACCTGCGCCGGCGGCTGCAGCCGTTCCCCTGCGTCGTGCTCGACACCCCGAGCGACGTCCGGGAGAAGGTCGACGTCTGGGGCGAGGAAGGTTCGGCCGTCCCGCTCATGCGGCGGGTCAAGGAGCGCTTCGACCCTCAGAACGTGTGCAACCCGGGAATCTTCGTGGGAGGCATCTGATGGCGACGACGGAGACAGGCACGACGACGGGGGCGTTCGACGCCCGCCGGCCCCCCGCCAAGGACCTCATCGACGTCTGCGTGCACTGCGGCTTCTGCCTGCCCACGTGCCCGACGTACGTGCTCTGGAACGAGGAGATGGACTCCCCCCGCGGCCGCATCGTGCTCATGAACGCGGCCCGGGAGGACGCCGAGGAGCTGTCCGACTCGATGGTCACCCACTGGGACCGCTGCCTCGGGTGCCTGGCGTGCGTCACCGCCTGCCCCTCGGGAGTGGAGTACGGCAAGCTCATCGAGGCGACCCGACCCCAGGTGGAGCGCAACTACCGCCGCCCCTGGCGGGAGCGGGCGTTCCGGCGGCTGGTCTTCGAGGCGTTCACCCACCCCGGCCGCCTCCGGGCCCTGGTGCCGGCGGCGGTGGCGGGGCGGAAGCTCGGCGTCACGGGCAAGTTCAACGGCCTCGGGCGCTTCCCCAAGCTGAACGTGCTGCGGGCCCTGACGCCCGACGTGAGCCTCAAGGCCTCGCTCGCCCGGGTTCCCGAGGTCACGCCGGCCTCCGGGGAGCGGCGCGCCCGGGTCGGCATGCTGCTCGGGTGCGTGCAGCGGGTGTTCTTCCACGACGTCAACGCCGCCACCGTGCGGGTGCTGGCGGCCGAGGGGTTCGAGGTGTTCGCCCCTCGCACCGTGCGCTGCTGCGGCGCCCTGATGCTGCACTCGGGCGCCGAGGACGACGCCCTGGCGCTGGCCAAGCGGATGATCGAGGCGTTCGAGGACTGCGACTACGTCGCCGTCAACGCCGCCGGCTGCAGCTCGTCGATGAAGGACTACGGGCACATCCTCTCCGACGACGAGGAGTGGGCGGAGCGGGCCGAGAAGTTCTCCGAGAAGGTGCGGGACGTGTCCCAGCTCCTGACCGAGTCCGAGCCGGTCGCCCCCCGCAAGCCCGTCCCGCTCAAGGTCGCGTACCACGACGCGTGCCACCTGGCCCACGCCCAGAAGATCCGCTCGGAGCCGCGCAGGATGCTGGAGGCGATCCCCGAGCTGGAGGTCCTCGAGCCCGCCGATTGGGAGGTCTGCTGCGGCTCGGCGGGGATCTACAACATCATGCAGCCGGAGGCGGGCAGGGACCTCGGCCGCCGCAAGGCCCAGAACCTGCTCGACACCGGCGCCGACGCCATCGCGTCGGGCAACCCCGGCTGCACCCTCCAGATCGCCGCCTACCTCCGCGAGAAGGGCCGCCCCCTCCCCGTCTACCACCCCATCGAGCTGGTGGACCGCTCCATCGGCGGAGGCGGCTGACCCTCCCCCCCGGGGCAATTGGGTGACGAAAGTGGCTGATTTCCGCGCTCTCAGCGCGCCAGAATCCGCTGTCCCAATACCGGAAGGAGCCGCTCGTGGCGACGGAGTCCAGTGCTGGCAGCGTGGTCAAGATCATCGAGCTGGTCGGCAGCTCGCCGAACTCGTT
>DATAAF010000129.1:0-10568 GCA_036260255.1 Acidimicrobiales bacterium
CGCGCATCCACGGCGGCACCCGCTCGTCGACCGAGGCGGTGCACAGCACCCGCGTGCGGCCCATCGCCACGAGCACCGAGCCGGCGGCGAACTCGGTGAAGTCGCGGGCGAACGACACCGGGCGGAGGTCGTCGGGTTGGCGGCCGTCGGCTCTCAGACCTCGTACCTCTCGTTCTCGACCGCCACCTCGACCGGCCAGCCGAAAGCAGCTTCGGCCTCCCGCCGGCTCTGATCGCCGTCGACCGTCGGCCACAGGTGGGTGAGGACGAGGCGCCCGGCCCGGGCGGCGCGGGCCGCCTCCCCCGCCTGGCGGGCCGAGAGGTGCTGGATCCTCCCCTCCTCCTCCACCGGGACGGTGGCCTCGCACAGCACCAGGTCGAGGCCCGGTCCCAGCTGGGCCGGTGACCAGCACGGGCCGGTGTCGGCCGTGTAACCCAGCGACCGCCCGCCGCCGTCGAGCCGCACGGCCAGCGTCTCCGGGCCGTGATCGGTGCGGGAGAAGGACAGCTCCAGCGACCCGACGGTGACCCGCGAACCGTCCGCCACCTCGTGCCAGGCGAACGAGGGCTCGGGGTCCTGGTAGGTCCGCTCCCGGAGGCCGGCGGGGGCGTACACCGGCACCCCCTCGCGCGGGAAGGCGTGCTGCAGCACGACCTGGAACCCCTCGAGGTCGGACCAGTGGTCGGGGTGCTCGTGGCTGAGGACCACGGCGTCGACGGCGTCGAACCCCACGTGGCGCTGCAGGTTGGCCAGCGTCCCCGAGCCGGCGTCCATCCAGACGAGGGTCGTGCCGTCCCCCACCAGGTAGCCGCTGCAAGCGGACCCGGGCCCCGGGTAGCTGCCCGAGCAGCCGAGCACGGTGAGGCTCAGGCCCACGCCCAGGCCTCCACCGCATCGAGCTCGGGGCCCAGCAGCCGGCTCCCCAGGTCGCGGAACCACCCGACGTCCCCCGAGGAGATGAAGACGTGCCGGCCCTTGTCGCCGCCTGCCCCCGAGCGGCGGCCCAGCCCCGTCTCGTCGAGGATGGAGCGGACCTCGAAGGCGGTCTCGTCGGCCGAGGACACCAGCACCACGTCCCGCCCCATGACGTCGCCGATCGTGCGGGCGAGGAAGGGGTAGTGGGTGCAGCCGAGGAGCAGCGTGTCGACGGCCGCCGCCTGCAACGGGGCCAGCAGGCGCTCGGCCAGCACGTGGGCGCCGTCGGTGGCCGTCTCGCCCCGCTCGACCAGCTCGACGAAACCCGGGCAGGACGCGCACGTGAGCGTCACCGGCGCCCGGGTCGCCCGCACCGCCCGCTGGTAGGCGCCCGAGGCGATCGTGCCGACCGTGCCGATGACGCCGACGCGGCCGTTCCTGGTGACGCGCACGGCGGCCCGCGCACCGGGGTCGATCACGCCGACCACGGGGACGTCGGTGTCGAAGCGGAGGGCCTCGAGGGCGGCGGCGGCCGCGGTGTTGCAGGCGACCACGACCATCTTCACGTTGTGCACGTCGACGAGGAGGCGGGTGATGCGCCGGGCGAACTCGCGGACCTCGTCGAGGGGCCGCGGGCCGTACGGGTAGCGCCCGGTGTCGCCGAAGTAGACGAGGTCCTCGTCGGGCAGGAGGTCGATGAGCGCCCGGGCCACGGTGAGCCCGCCGAACCCGCTGTCGAACATGCCGATGGGCCGGTCGTCCATTAGGACGAGGACTGTACCCAGCACGCCCGGTGCGCCCTGCGACCGCCCGGCGGGGATCGCCGGCGGCCGTTGTTCGCAGGCTCTGCCTGTGGCGCGAGATCAGAAGTACACGATGCGGCTGGCCCGCTCGACGACCTCGTCGAGGTCGTCGGTCCAGGCGCCGGTGCTCAGGTACTTCCAGCCGCCGTCGGCGAGCACGGTGACGATCACGCCCCCGTCGATCTCCGCCGCCGCCCGGGCGGCGCCGGCCATGGCCGCGCCCGAGGAGATCCCGGCGAAGATCCCGGCCTCGTGGGTGAGCCGGCGGGTCCACTCGATCGACTCGCGGGGCCGCACGATGAGCTTGCGGTCGAGCACGTCGGGCTCGAAGATGGGCGGGACGAAACCGTCCTCGAGGTTGCGCAGGCCCTGCACCAGCTCCCCGGCCGGCGGCTCCACCGCCCACACCTCGACGGCGGGGTTCCGGGCCTTGAGGTAGCGCCCGACGCCCATCAACGTCCCGGTCGTGCCCAGCCCGGAGACGAAGTGGGTGACCTCGGGGCAGTCGCGCCAGATCTCCCGTCCGGTGCCCTGCTCGTGGGCCCGAGGGTTGGCGGGGTTGCCGTACTGGTAGAGGAAGGCGACGTCGTCCGACTCCTTGGCCAGGCGTTGCGCCATCCGCACCGCGCCGTTCGACCCCTCCTCACCAGGCGACAGCACGACCTCGGCGCCGAAGATCTCGAGCAGCTGGCGGCGCTCGATGGAGACGTTCTCGGGAAGCACGACCTGCAGGCGGTACCCCTTGACGATGCACACCAGAGCCAGCCCGATGCCGGTGTTCCCCGACGAGGGCTCGAGGATCGTCTGGCCCGGCTTCAGGCGGCCGTCCGCCTCGGCGTCCTCGACCATGGCCAGGGCGATGCGGTCCTTGACGGACCCACCGGGGTTCTGGCCCTCGAGCTTGACCAGCAGGCGGACGCCGGGCTTGGGGCTGAGCTGGCTGACCTCGACCAGCGGCGTGTTGCCGATGAGGTCGAGGACCGTCCGGAGGACGGCCACCAGACTCCCTAGCCTCCGGCGACGGCCGGCAGGATGGAGATGACGTCGTCCTCCTCCACGGGGGCTTCGAGCCCTCCGCGGAAGCGGACGTCCTCGTCGTTGCGGTACACGTTGACGAAGCGGTGCAGGGTCCCCTCCTCGGTGACCACCTTGCCGGCCAGCAGCGGGAACTGGCGGACCACGTCCTCGAACACCTCGCCGACGGTGGCCCCGTTGGCCTTGATCGTCGCCTGGCCGCCGGCGTCCTTGCGCAGCACGGTGGGGACACGCACTTCGACGGGCACGACCTCGATCCTACCGGTCGGCCAGGTCGACGGGCTCCTCGGTGACGGTGCCGTCGACGATGCGGTAGGAGCGCACCATCGGCTCCGCCTCGCGAAGCGACACGAGCACGTAGTGCCATTCCGGGACCGGCGCCTGCTCGACGTCGGTGGGCGACGGGTAAGGGTCGGTGTGGGTGTGGGAGTGGTACACGCCGACGATCTCGAGCCCCCGCGCCTCGGCGTCGCGGTCGGCGTGCAGGTGGTCGAGCGAGTGCAGCTCGTAGACGCGCGCCGACTCGGCCGCGTTGCGGCAGGGGTAGACCGCCTCGACCAGATCGGCGCCCGGCGCGGCGGCGAGGAGCCCGCAGGCCTCGAGCGGGAAACCGTCGAGGGCGTGGGCGACCATCCGCAGGTAGACGTCCTGTTCCAGTCGGAGCACCGGGGGGCGAGGGTACCCTTCCCCCCATGGCCGCCCGCCCGTCCGGCGTCAAGATCGTGGCGAACAACCGCAAGGCGCGTCACGACTACGAGGTGATCGACACCATCGAGGCGGGCATCGCCCTCGTCGGCACCGAGGTCAAGTCGCTGCGAGCCGGCCAGGTCGTCCTGAAGGACGCCTACGCCAAGGTGGAGGACGGCGAGCTGTGGCTGCTGAACGCCCACGTCGCCCCCTACGGGCAGGCCGACGGGTTCGGTGGCCACGACCCCGAGCGGCCCCGCAAGCTGCTCGTGCACCGCGGCGAGATCGACGAGCTCGCCGGGCGCACGCAGCAGCAGTCGCTGACGCTGGTGCCCCTCTCGGTCTATTTTCGTGACGGGCGGGCGAAGGTGGAGCTGGCGCTGGCTCGAGGGCGTCGCCGCTACGACAAGCGCCACGCCATCGCCGAGCGCGACGCCCAACGAGAGGCGGAGAGGGCCATGGCCCACCGCCACCGTCGATAGGAAGCACGGCGGCGTTCCCGGGAGTCGGGGCCCCCGCTGGCGGTGGTCCCGGCTCCCGGCCGACGCCCTCCCCGGGCGCCGGGCCGGACGAGGGAACAGCGGCGGTAGACTGGGCGTTCATCTCAACGACGGGGGTGCATGGATTCGACTTCGGTCGTCGAGACGGGAGAAGCGAGCCGTGGTCTCCGGAACCACGTTAAAGAGCCGGAACACAAACACAAACGCCGACGAAAACGCGTTGGCTCTCGCTGCCTAACTAGGCAGCGTGCGTCCACCCGACCTCAGCCCTGCGGGTCGGGACCGGGCGTCATCGAGCGGGGCTCACCCGACGGCCTGCGTCAGCCGGGCCGACGGGGACACCGCAGCTGACTGGGGCGGTCGCCTGCTGCCGGCGACGAGCGACCGCCCGAGATGCGATCGCCGGCTGCGCTCGGAGAAGGCCCGTCGAGAGCCCGAAGGACGAGGGTTCGATTCCCTCCACCTCCACCAAGGTGCGCCCCGGCGAGGGCGTGGTCACTCTTCTTCGTCGCGTTCGTCTTCACCCGGTCGCACGACCGTCTTGAGCAGCTCGCTCCGCCGGAAGACCCGCACCCCCTCAGGCGTCACCTCGCTCGCGATCCTGCCCTCGGCGGCCCACCGGGCCAGGGTGGCGGGCGAGATGCGGAGCATCTCGGCCGCTTCGGAGAGCGTCAGCTGCTCGGGAGCGTCATCGGGCATTGCTGACCTCGACGACACCGAGAAGTCCGACAGCGGCGAGGACTCTGCGGCTCCCGGAGCGATCCGAGCGGCGCTGCACGCCAGTCACCACGGACGTGCCCAGAACGTGCCTATGAGGAGAACCTGCCCACTACCAGGCGGTCGTTGCCCCCCTCGTCCACTGGTCCGTCCACCGCGTCCCCCAGCCATTCGGTCCGCCATTCGCGCCCGTACTCCGCGCGCCCGAGCCGTTTGGCTCGTACAACTCGCCCATCGCGACTCCCCGCTCGTGTACCGCTTGCGATCCCTCGGTAAACCCCCCGGAGCGCGCATCGTCGAGGGCCTGGGGTCCTCGGTGCTGCCCTCTGGCGTTTCCTCAGCATGCTGGAGGTCGAGGGAGCACGACAAGACGCGGTTGGCCGAGGTCCCACCCGAACGAGGCGCCGCTCAGTCCCAGAGGCGCTCGGGGTAGTCACCGGCGGCGATCCGTGCCGCGAGTTGCCGTTGCACGCCCGGCAGGTCCTCGGCGTAGGTCATGCCGAAGAACTGCTCCGTGGTGCGCAGCACCCGCACCCCCGCCCCACGCCGGGCGATGAGCGCGTTGACGGCGCTGCCGATGTAGAACTCGGCTCGCTCGTCCGAGCCGTGCCGCTCGACGAAGGCGGAGAACTCCTCGGCCAGGACGTCGAAGAAGGCAGGCCGGAACCCCCAGAGGTTGGTGGAGACGAGCTCGTCCCCCGAGAGCTTCGGCCACTCGGGATGGGCGCTGACGACGCCGTCGCCGGCGCCGCGCAGGTCGTGCAGCTCCACCACTTCACGGAGGCGGTCCCCCTCGAGGAGACAGAGCCCGCGCGACACACCGCCGAAGGTCGACAGGGTGTCCCGCAACGTGTAGCCGACCAGCAGGTTGTGGTCGCCACCTTCGATCAGGTCCTCCCCCAGGAGCGTCATGGACTGCGGCCCGTAGTAGTCGTCCGCGTTGACCACCGCGAAGGGGCCGTCGACGGCCCGACGGGCGGTCAGGACGGCGTGCCCCGTCCCCCACGGCTTGGCTCGCCCATCCGCCTCCTGCCTGACGTGGCGCACATCGACGTGCCGTGCGCAGCCGGCGTCGGTGTGCGCGCGTGTGGGAGGCTCACTTCCCGCCGACACGACGAACACGACCCGGTCGAACCCGGCGCGGAGGGCGTCGAAGACGGCGTAGTCGAACAGCGCGTGGCCCGCCTCGCTGACCTTGGCCAGCTGCTTGAGCCCACCGTACCGAGAGCCCACGCCCGCGGCCAGGACGACGAGCGCGGGCCCGGGAGGCATGCACACTTTCTATCTTCGCCCGACGGGCCAGCTGCCACGATGAGGACGATGGATGTGCTCGCCAGTCGGATCCTCTACCGATCGGGCGACTTCGACTCGCTCCGGCGCTTCTACGAGGAGACCCTGGGCCTCCACGTGTCCCGCGAGTACGGGCCCCCCGGGCAACCCCTCGGGGTCGTGTTCTTCCTGGGCGGCGGGTTCCTCGAGCTCACACGCGGCTCGACCTCCTCGCCGCCGGTCACCCTCTGGCTCCAGGTGAGAGACGCCCGAGCCGAGGAGAGCCGGCTCCGGGACGCGGGCGTCGAGGTGACCAAGGCGGTGGAGGAGATGCCCTGGGGGCTGGTCGAGAGCTGGGTCCGAGATCCCGAGGGAAACGAGCTGCACCTCGTCGAGGTCCCCGAGGACCATCCACTCCGGCGCCGGCTCTGACCACGTCCGTTCACGGTGGCCGGCGACACCCGGGCGCCGCTGGTCCGGTGCGTCCCGGTGGTGCACCATCGCCCGGTGGACGAGAGCGTGGTCGAGCGGTGGCGCGACCTGGGGCCGGTGCTGTGGCTGGTGGCGGTGGGGGTGGGGGCGGCGTGGGCGGCGTTGCTGGCCGCCCTCGCCTTCGCCACCCGCAGCCGCTCGGTCGAGCCCGGCGCCGCCACCCTCGACCTCGGAGGGCCCGAGCCACCGGCGGTCGTCAACCTCCTGACCAGCGACTGGCGCCTCGGGCACGAGGCGGTGCCCGCCACGCTGCTCGACCTGGCCGCCCGGCGGCTCGTGGCCCTGGAGCAGGTCGGCGGGCGCACGCTGGTCCGCGTGCCGTCCGGCGTCGTGCAGGACGACGAGGCGGTCGGGCTCGAGCCGTACGAGCGCATGGTGCTCGACCACGTCCGCCACCACGCGGTCGACGGCGTCGTGCCCGCCGAGGCGCTGACCACCGGCCCCGAGGAGGAGGCCCGCGGCTGGTGGCGGCGGTTCCGGCGGTCCGTCGAGCGCGACGCGCGCCGACGGGGGCTCTCGAGGAAGCGGTTCTCGCCGGGGACCAGGACGGTCCTCTTGGTGACCGCCGCGATGGTCGCCCTCGTCGTGGCGGTGGCGGCGACGACCCTGCCCGACGATCCGGAGGACTCCGACGACGACCCGGTCGGAACCGCCCTGGCACTCGGCGCGCTCACGGCGGGTGCGCTCATGCTGGCCGCGGAGGCGGTCAACGGCGAGCGTGACACCCCCGCCGGCCGGGAGGCGGCCCGCCGCTGGCTGGGCCTGCGGACGATGCTCGCCGAGGACCCGTTGTTCGCCGAGCACCCGCCCGCCGGCGTCGCCATCTGGGACCGGCTGCTGGCGTACGGGGCGACCATGGGCGTCGCCCACGGGGCGGTGCGGGCGCTGCCGCTGGGCGCCGAGCGCGACGACGAGGCGTGGAGCTCGGTCGGGGGTCACTGGAGGGTCGTCCGCATCCGCTACCCCCGGTTCCTGCCGCCGGGGTACGGCCGCCACCCCGGCCTGGTCGCCGCCCTGGGGTTGTTCCAGGTCGGCCTGGCCGTCCTCGCCATGCCGGCGGCCACCGCCGCGGGCGACGCCCTCCTCGACGCCGCCGGCGACTTCTCGCCCGACCAGAGCGTGCCCCTCGGCGTCCGCGTCGGCGTGAGCGTCGGGCTGGGCGCGGTCGTCGCCCTTGCTCTGCTCCTCGCCCTCCGGGGGGCCTCGATGACCGTCTCCGGCATCGGCGACCTGGTGACGGGGCGCCGGCGCGTCGAGGGCCGGGCGCTACGCGTGCGCCGTCGGGGCACCGACGAGCGACCCCGGTGGTACGTGGCCGTCGACGACGGCACCGCCGGGCGCATCCGGGCATGGATGACGTCACCCGGTGGGGCGGTGCAGGGCTCCACCGTCGCCGCCGTGGTCACCCGCGGGCTGGCCCACGTCCGTGACTTCGAGGTCGTGAGCCCGGCACCGTCCGGCCCGCCCCTTCGGGCGGACGAGGACGAAGGAGAAGCGCACGCGGCGCGACTACCCACGGCCGCCGGGGCCCCTCCGCCCCTTCCCGGTACCGGTGCGGTGGCGGCCGCCGCCGGGCGCCCCCTCGAGCTCGACCGGACGGCGCCCCCGCACCCCATGGCGGCGCCCGGTCGGTCGGCGACCTACACCGCCGCCGACGGGACGACCGTCCAGTTGGCCTGGATCGACCCCACCCTCGTCCAGGCGTTCGGAGCCGTGCCCCGCATCCTGCGCCGGGACCTCCCGGGGGTGGGCGACCAGGCGTACCGCGCCGCCGTCGGCGGGGGCGTCGTGGCCCGTCGGCGAGGTCACGTGCTCGTGGTCACGGGCCACCTGCCGGGCTCGAGCGACGGCGATCGGGACCGGGCCGTGGAGGACGTCGCCCGGGCCGCCGTCGAGACCGCCGGCTGAGGGCCCCGGACCCCACCGGTAGGATGAGCCGGTGCTCACGCCCCTGCACGAGACGGCCACCCGCCGGCTGCGAGGCGTGCAGCAGCGCTACACCCGCGGCCGCCAGGCCCTCGTCGACATCCTGGCCTCGGCCAAGCGACCGCTCTCCATCCCCGAGATACTGGCCATCGACGCCTCGGTGCCCCAGAGCTCGGTCTACCGCAACCTCACCACCCTCGAGCTCGCCGGTGTCGTCCGCAAGGTCCAGGGGGCGGACGAGTTCTCCCGCTTCGAGCTGGCCGAGGACCTCACCGAGCACCACCACCACCTGGTGTGCACCTCGTGCGGGACGGTCGACGACTACACCGTGCCGTCACGGCTCGAGCGCACGATGGTCCAGGCCATCGACGAGATCGCCACCGAGACCGGCTTCCGCGCCGAGTTCCACCGCCTCGACCTGGTCGGGACCTGCTCGCGCTGCAGCTGAAGCGGGCCGCCCCCTGCCCGGGCGGGCCGGGCTGAACGGGCGGCGTCGGCCTACCAGCCGGCGTTGGCCACCTTCCCCGGCGTCCACCCGGTGTTGGCGATCTGCTTGGGCTTGGCGCCGGGCCGGTCGAGCTGGCCCTGCAGCTCCTGGCGGTAGCCGAACGCCTCGCGCCCGAGGTCCTCGACGCGGGTGCCGAGCGCCTTCTGGAGGGCGGGCAAGATGACCCGCTCCTCGTAGTCGACGTGGTTGGCGATGGCGGTGGTCAGGTTCTTCATGACGATCGGGAGCTCGGGGTCGCCCGGCTCCATGTCGGAGACCTGGTCGATCATCTCCTGGATCTGGGCGTGCTCCTCTTCGGCGGCGTCGGCCTCGTCGGCGTCGACCTCGTCCCTCAGCACCGGGTAGACCAGGTCCTGCTCGATGGCGCTGTGCGTCTCGATCTCCCCGCACGCGGTGAGCGCGAGGCTCAGATTGCTGGACGCCTCCGCGTAGGCCTCGAGGGCGCGGTTGATCCGAGCGTGGTCCTGCATGAGGAACCTGATCAGGTGAGCCATGGCAGGCGTTCTTCCTCCTCGTGTCACCTCTCGTCGACGACAGATTGTGCCCGAAACTGCCGCGTGCATGCATGTGCCGCGAAGAACACCCCTCCCCCGGGGGTCAGCGGGCGGCCAGGGTGACCTCGGCGGTGCGGGTGTCCCGGCCCCGGCGGTAGCCGACCTGCACCTGGTCTCCGGGCTGGCGGTCGGCGATGGCCTGGCGCAGCTCCTCCGGGTTGTCGACCGCCGTCCCCCCCACGGAGAGGATCACGTCGCCCGCTTCGATCCCGGCGCGGTCGGCCGGTGAGCCCTCCACCACCTCCTCCACGACGACGCCCCGGCGGCCCGGGGTCGGAGAGGTGCTCACCCCGAGGAACGCACCGGTGCGCGTCCTCGCGCCCGAGGAGCCCGACGGGTTGGCCCGGATCCGCTCGACCACCGGCTTCACCCGGTCGATCGCCAGAGCGAAGCCGATGTTCTGGGCGTCGCCCGCCACCGCCGTGTTGATGCCGACCACCTGGCCGTCGGCGGTGACCAGCGGCCCGCCGGAGTTGCCCCGGTTGATGGCGGCGTCGGTCTGGATGAGGCCCTCGAGCGAGCCGCCGTTGTCCCGGAGGCTGCGGTTGAGGGCGGAGACGATGCCCTCGGTGACGGTGAGGCCGCCCTCGAGGGCGAGGGCGTTGCCGATGGCGAGGACGCTGTCGCCCACCTCGAGGTCGGCCGAGCGGCCGAGCGACACCGTCGGCAGGTTGGCGGCGTCGCGGATCCGCAGCAGGGCGACGTCGTTCGAGCGGTCGGCGCCGACGAGGTCGGCGGGACGGGCCCTGCTCTCGCCGTTCAGCGTGACGGTGATCGACGTGGCGCCGTCGACGACGTGGGCGTTGGTGAGCACCTCGCCGTCGGGCGTGAGGACGACGCCCGTCCCCGCGCCCTCGGGGAAGAACCGCCCCGCCCGCGAGGCCTGGGTACGGACGAGCACCACCCCGGGCTCGACCTTGGCGAGGATGGCCTGGACGTCGCCGGTGCGCGTGATGACGCTGGTGTTGCCCGACGAGGCGGTTGCCGAGGTGCCCGAGGGGTCCCGGTCGACGCGGCTGGCACCCACGACGCCACCCACTGTCCCGGCGGCCAGGAGGGCGACGACGAGGGCCACGACGGTGACGACTCTCGGCGCCCGGGTCCGGGCCGGGGGTGCGGAGTGCGGAGGAGCGGGGGGCGCCCCACCCCCACTGGGGGGCGG
>DATAAF010000130.1:0-23320 GCA_036260255.1 Acidimicrobiales bacterium
GCGAACGCGTCGGGAGACTCGCCGATCCTCTCGGACGTCCGCATCGAGGTGGCCAACCAGCCACCGGACTGCTCCGGGGCCACCGTCGACATCAACAGGTTGTGGCCTCCGAACCACACGATGCGCACCGTCACCGTGAGCGGAGTCACCGACCCGGACGCCGGCGACACCGTCACCGTCGTGGTTGACGCGGTGACCCAGGACGAGCCCGTCAACGGCCTCGGCGATGGCGACACCTCGCCCGATGCCGCGCTGACGGCGCCGCCATCGAACAGCGTCGCCCTCCGGGCCGAGCGGGGGGGCGGCGGCGACGGCCGGGTGTACCGGCTGCACGTCACTGCCACCGATAGCTTCGGGGCAACCTGCGAGGCAACCCTCACCGTCGGCGTCCCCAAGAGCCAGGGCCAGAACGGCGGGCCCATCGACTCGGCGCCACCGAGCTTCAACTCGCTGCTCCCGTAGGCCCGAAGGGGGCGCGGTCACGAGGTGATGCCGTTCACGCCGATCCTGTCGGTGTGAACGGCATCGCCTCCGACGCGGACGGTCTGGAGTAGGGCGACCGCTGTCTCACCTCGTGCGTACGATCAGGGCGATGCTCGATCTCTCCGTCGACCCGCCGGTGGACGACGTCCTCGCCGATTTCCACCCCGCCGTGGCGACGTGGTTCGCCCGGCGCTTCCCCGAGGGCCCGACCGAGCCGCAGGCCCAGGGGTGGCCGCTGATCGCGTCCGGTAGCGACACCCTCATTGCCGCGCCGACGGGGTCGGGGAAGACGCTGGCCGGATTCCTGGTCGCCATCGACGCCCTCTACAAGGCCCACGCCGCCGGCCACGACGTCGCCGACACCACCCGGGTGGTGTACGTCTCGCCCCTGAAGGCCCTCGCCGTCGACATCGCCGAGAACCTGGAGCGGCCGCTGGTCGAGATCGCGACGGTGGCCGAGGAGCTGGGCTCCCAACCGCCTCCCCTCCGGGTGGCGGTGCGCACGGGCGACACCTCGGGCTCGCAGCGGGCCGTCATGGTCCGCCGCCCCCCGAGCTTCGTGGTCACCACGCCCGAGTCGCTCTACCTGCTGGTAACCAGCGGTCGAGGGCGCGAGGCCCTGCGCACCGTCGAGACGGTGATCGTCGACGAGATCCACGCGGTCGCCCGCGACAAGAGGGGCTCGCACCTGGCCCTGACCCTCGAGCGGCTCGAGGCCCTCTGTCACCGCCGGCCCGTCCGCATCGGCCTGTCCGCCACCCAGCGGCCGATCGAGACCGTCGGCCGTCTGCTCGTCGGTGACCGTCCGTTGCCGGCCACCGTCGATGTCGGCCACCAGCGGGCGCTCGACCTCGCTCTCGAGCTGCCCGAGGGCGAGCTCGAAGCGGTGGCCTCCAGCGAGCAGCTCGCCGACGTGCTGGACCGGATCTCCGCGCTGGTAGGCGGCCATCGCACCACGCTGGTCTTCGTCAACACCCGCCGCCTGGCCGAGCGGGTGGCGCACGAGCTGGGAAAGCGGCTGGGCGACGACGTCGTCGCCGCCCACCACGGGAGCCTGTCCAAGGAGCGCCGGCATCGGGTGGAGACCCGGCTGCGGGCGGGCGACCTCAAGGCCCTGGTCGCCACCGCCTCCCTCGAGCTCGGCATCGACATCGGCCCCGTCGAGCTGGTGTGCCAGATCGGCTCCCCCCGGAGCATCGCCACGTTCCTGCAGCGCGTCGGACGCTCCAACCACACCCGGGCGGGCACGCCCAAGGGCCGGCTGTTCCCGCTCACGCGCGACGAGCTGGTGGAGTGCACGGCGCTGCTCCGGGCGGTGAGGGCGGGCCGCCTCGACGCCATCGAGCTGGCTCGTCTCCCCCTCGACATCGCCGCCCAGCAGGTCGTGGCCGAGGTGGCCGCCGCCGAGTGGCGCACCGCCGACCTGTACGAGCTCGTGCGGCGGGCGGCGCCCTATGCCGGCGTCACTCCGGACCAGTTCGACGAGGTGGTCGCGCTGGTGAGCGACGGCATCGAGACCGGCAGGGGCCGGCGCGGGGCCTACCTCCATCACGACAGGATCAACGGCGAGCTGCGGGCTCGCACCAGCGCCCGGCTGGCGGCGGTGACGTCGGGCGGCGCCATCCCCGAGACGGGCGACTACCGGGTGGTGGCGGAGCCCGACGACACCTTCATCGGCACGGTCAACGAGGACTGGGCGGTGGAGTCGATGGCGGGCGACATCTTCCTCCTGGGCACCCACTCCTGGCAGATCCGCCGCATCGAGGCCGGCGTGGTCCGTGTCCGCGACGCGGGCGACACCCCGCCGACCATCCCGTTCTGGTTCGGCGAGGCCCCCGCCCGTACCGCGGAGCTCTCCGAGGAGGTGTCGGAGCTCCGTCGGCGCGTCGACGAGCACCTCGCCGCCGGCGATGCCGACGGCGCCCGGCGGTGGGTGGTCGACACCGCGGGCATCGACCTCCCGGCGGCGACGATGATCGTCGACTACCTGGCGGTGGGGCGAGCAGCCCTCGGGGTCATGCCGACGCAGCAGCACCTCGTGCTCGAGCGGTTCTTCGACGACACCGGCGGCATGCAGCTGGTCGTGCACTCGCCGTACGGGGCGCGCATCAACCGCGGCCTGGGCCTGGCCCTGCGCAAGAAGTTCTGTCGCACGTTCAACTTCGAGCTCCAGGCGGCGGCCACCGACGACGCCATCGTGCTGTCCCTGGGGCCGCACCACAGCTTCCCCCTCGACCAGGTGCCCCGGTACCTGTCGAGCCGCACGGTGCGCGACACCCTCGCGCACGCCGTCCTCGACTCGCCCATGTTCCAGGCCCGGTGGCGCTGGAACCTCAACCGCGCCCTCATGGTGCTGCGGTTCCGCAACGGCCGCCGCAACCCGCCCCCCATCCAACGCATGGAGTCGGACGACCTTCTCGCCGCCGTCTTCCCCCAGGCGGCGGCGTGCCAGGACAATCTCACCGGGCCGAGGGAGATCCCCGAGCACGTGCTCGTGCGCCAGACGATCGACGACACCCTGCACGAGGCGCTGGACGTCGACGGTGTGGAGTCCCTGCTGGCCCGCATCGAGACGGGCGAGGTCGAGGTCCACTGCGCCGACACCACCGAGGCGTCGGTGCTGTCCCACGAGATCGTGACCGCCCGCCCGTACGCCTTCCTCGACGACGAGGAGACCCAGAACCGACGGACCAACGCGGTGCGGCTGCGGCGGGGGCTCACCGTCGACCTCGCCTCCATCGGTGCCCTCGACCCCGACGCCGTCGCCCAGGTGCAGGGCGAGATCGTCCCCGACCCGAGCACCGCCGACGACCTGCACGACCTGCTGTGCTCAACCGTCGTCCTGCGGGCCCGTGACGACTGGCGGGCACTGTGGTCCGAGCTCGCCGACCGCGGACGGGCACACGCGCTGGGCCACGACGGGTCCGAGCTGTGGTGTGCCGCCGAGGCCCTCGACGACGCCCGCCGGGCCCTGGCCGGCGACGACGAGGCGGTGGCGAAGACGGTCCGCGGCCACCTCGAGCTCAGTGGGATCACCACCGCCGAGGAGCTGGCTCGGGTCACGACGATCCCCGAGCCTCTCGTGAGCGCCGCCCTGGCGGTCCTGGAAGGCGCCGGCTTCGCCCTGCAGGGCCGCTACACGGCGGCGGCCTCGGGGGCCGAGTGGGTGGCCCGGCGGCTGCTCGCCCGGATGCACGCCTACTCGCGCCGATCGCGGCGCCAGAGCGTCCAGCCGGCCACCGCCCAGGACTTCATGCGCTTCCTGCTGCGCTGGCAACACGTGGCCCCGGGCACCCAGCTCTCCGGGGACGGGGGCTTGGTCACCGTCCTCGAGCAGCTGCAGGGTTTCGAGGCGGCGGCGGTGGCGTGGGAGCCGGAGCTGTTCGCCCGCCGTCTCCGCCACTACGAGGCCAGCTGGCTCGACGGGCTGTCCCACAACGGCGAAGTGGCGTGGCTGCGGCTGACGCCTCGGGCCGTCGACGACCCCGACACTCCCACCGCCCCTTCCAAGGCGACGCCGATCTCCGTCGTGTTCCGGGCCGACCTGCCCTGGCTCCTGGCCGCCGCCCGGACTCGCGGCCAGCCCGATCGCCCCACCGTGGGTGCCACCGCCGAGGTCCTCGAGGTTCTCGAGGAGCGCGGCGCCTGCTTTGCCGGCGACCTGACGGCGGCGACCCGACGGCTCCCCGACGACGTCGAGCGGGGGCTCTGGGACGGCGTGGCCCGCGGCCTGGTGATGTCCGACGGCTTCGCCGCCGTCCGGGCCCGCGTGGCGGGCACCCGCACGCCGCCTCGGGCGCGGCGGATCTCCCGGCTGGGCCGGGTGGCGGGCACGACCGCGCCGGCGGCGGGACGGTGGTCGCTCGTGCCCCTGCTCGAGCCGGGCCTGGACAACGACGAGCTGGCCGAAGCGGTGGCCGAGCAGCTGCTTAACCGCTGGGGGGTCGTCTTCCGGGACTTGGCCGTGCACGACTCGCTCCGCCTGCCGTGGCGAGATCTCCAGTGGGCGCTACGCCGCCTGGAGGACCGAGGGCTGGTGCGGGGCGGCCGCTTCGTCAGCGGCTTCGGCGGCGAGCAGTACGCCCTCCCCGACGCGGCGGAGCAGCTGGCTCACGTCCGGAAGCTCCCGAGGAACGGTGAGCGAGTCGTCGTCAACGCCACCGACCCGCTCAACCTGGTCGGCGTCATCGTCCCCGGTGACACCGTCCCCGCGGTCCGCACGAACCGGGTTGTCTACGTCGACGGGGTTCTCGGGATGCCCGCTGTCGACCACGGCCGTTCGGCCTAAGCGGACGTCGACGACCCCGCGCCGCGGCGAGGTCGAGTTGAGCGTCCACCCGCTCGAGTCGCATTCGACGAACTCGGCGCTGGTCATTTCGGACTGGCGAGAAGAGTCCGATCGGGTCATTGTCGCCGCGCCGGCGCCCGGAGGATCATGGGTGCGGAGCACGACGATGCGATGACCACACGGGCGGAGGCTCTCGACGACCGCCAGCGCGACGCAAGGCGCCTGGGATATGAAGGGACGCCCGGGGCCATGATCGAGGTCGAGGCCGTCTGCAAGTCCTTTGGTCTGGTCCGCGCCCTCGACAACGTCGACCTCGTCGTCCGCCCGGCGACCGTGCAGGGGCTCTTGGGACCGAACGGCGCCCGGCAAGACGACCCTCGTACGCGCCTTGCGACGCTGCTCGCGCCCGAATCCGGGCGCGCCCGAGTTGCCGGTGTCGATGTCGAACGAGACCCCCATGCCGTTCGGACCGTCATCGGCCTCGCTGGCCAGTACCCGGCGGTTGACGAGTCGCTGACGGGCCGGGAGAACCTTCTGATGGCGGGGCGGCTCTATCGGGCTGAGCCGCCGGGAAGCGACGACGAGAGCCGACGAGGCCCTCGAGGACTCCTCGGGGCTTGAGCGCTCGGACGACCGGCGAGGCACCGAAGACCCCGAAGGCCTAGCCTCGAACGAGCGGCATAACGCGGGGAGGGCATCGATGGCCAGGAAGCGGGCAGTGACCTTCATCAGCGGAGCGTCGGTGATGCTCCTCCTCTGGGTGCCGACGGCTGGTGCCGATGCTCCGACGAACTCGAACAACTGCCTGGGGGCGGGGTTCAGTGCTCTGGTTCCGGAGGAGACCTCAACTGCGCCGCCGACCTACGGCAAGACGACACGAGGCCAAGCCCAGGCGGGCACTCGCGCGGAGCTCTTGACGGGCGCGACCGAGGCGGCGGCGAGCTGCGGGACGCCATAACCCATAACCCGTCGGGGGTCGAAGCCCCCACGGCGGTGACGCACCGAACGGGCCGATAGTCGTCTCTCCGCGAGCGTCCTGGGGGACAACCCCCTGCAGGGTGTCCTACCTGCGGCGCGAAGCGAGACGTCTCCTTGCACCCAGCACGACGACGACGAGCGCGGCGAGAACCGCTCCCCAAAGAGCACGAATGCGATGGCGACGACGGCGTCGGGGGGATCTCCAGCGTCGCCCCAGATGGCGAAGATGACGATCTGAAGCCCAACGATGACCGCCAACGCACCGACGCCAACGTAGGTGAGGGCGCGGTTGGAGGCTTCCGTCACACGGCGCAACATGTGCCCTCCTCGAGCTGCGGTCCTCACAGCAACCAACCGTGCGGGCGATGACGGGCCTTCCACTGTGGCGCGCTGGTACGAGACGGCGTGAAGCCCCGGCGGTCGGCGCACTCCGGCTGCATTTTCGTACAAGACTGCTGCGCCCCGCGCTGCCGAGTGTCGCACCGACAGGTCATCCGCTTGTGAACGCAGGCCCTGACCCGCTGTGAGGGTTGATCCGTTTGGCGCTCCCAGCGCGGCGCTCCGCGGCTTGTCGTCTGGGGTTACGCCGCAAAGTGACGAGCCGGTGAACTGTCGGTGAAGCGTTCGCAAAACGCACACCGGGGGCTCCGGGAGCCGCTATGGTGGCTCTTGTGAAAGAATTCACGAGCGCCGACAGGCACGAGGTTGCGGGCAGGACGACCTCGAAGGACGTCGAGGACCTGACCCGCGCGCTCGATGCCAGCGGCCGCTTCCACCGTGACTCCCGACTCGGTCGGATCTATCACCGAGGCGCGGCCTCGTACCGAGAGCTTCGGGCCACCGACAGCGTGCACGTCATCGTCGACGCCAACCGGGTGTTGGTCCACGTCGACCGCATTTCGCCACTCAAGCGCCGCCGCGACGGCTCGGTGCGCCTCTCCTTCACCCGTATCCTCGCCCACAACGTGGCCGGGGCCCACGGCGACATCACCCGGCGCCTGCGCCGCCGGGCCGACTCCCACCGCCGAGCGGGGGACCCGACGGTGGTCGCCACCCTCGTCCCGGAGCAGCGGTGACTCGGCGTAGCACGGTCTCCTTCAGCGTCATCGACGAGGCCGTCCATCTGCTCGACACCGAGACGGCGCCTTGGAGCATCCAGTTGGAGGTCCGGGTCGCCGGCCGTCTCGACGACGTCTGCCTCCGGGACGCGTTCGCCCGTGCGCTCGGCGTCCACCCCATGGCGAGGGCCCGCAAGGCCGCCTCCTCCCGCCGCGAGCACACCGACCGGTGGGAGGTGACGCCGGAAGTCGACGTCGACCCCCTGCGGGTGGTCGACTGCGCCGACGACGGCGCCGTTGCCCGGGTTCGAGAGGAGTTGCAGGGCATCGCGGTGCCCCTCGTCGAGTCGCCTCCGCTGCGGGCGCGGCTGGTGCACAACCCGGGGGGCGACCTGCTCATGCTCAACGCCAACCACGCCGCCATGGACGCCATCGGAGCACTACGGGTCCTGCGGTCGGTGGCCATGGCCTACACCGACCAGGTCGAGCCCGAGGACCTCGGCGGGCCCGACCCGATCGAGGCGCGGGGTTGGCTGGGCGAGCTCACCCACGCCGACGACCGCACCCGGGCGCGGCGGCGCCTGGCGCTGGCCGAGAAGCTCAGCGACGTGGCGCTGCGCCCGGCCCGGGTGGCGCCAGAGGGGGCCAGCGGCGTGGCCGGGTACGGTTTCCACCACGTGGCCCTCTCGGCCCCGCTGTCCCGGGCCCTCGTGGACCTGCAACACCCCGGGACGGTGAACGATTTGCTGCTGGCGGCGCTGCATCTGGCTATCGCCGAATGGAACGGCGAGCGTGGTGCACGCTGCGGGCGCATCGGGACACTGGTGCCCGCCAACCTGCGCCCGCCTGAGTGGCGCCACGACGTCGTAGGGAACTTCTCCCTTCCTGCCAGGGTCTCCACCAACCGGCGGCACCGCCGGCGGCCGGAGTCGACGCTGGGCGCGCTGACGGCGCAGACACGGCGGAAGAAGGACGTCGGCTTGGGCACCGCGCTGCTCGAGGTGCTCGAGCGCTCCCACCGCCTGCCCCTGTGGGCCAAACAGGCGATGGTCATGTCCATGCCCCTTGGAGGCAACCGACTGGTCGACACCGCCATGCTCTCGAACCTGGGCCCCGTTACCGACCCGCCGTCGTTCGGAGCAGAGGCAGGGCCGACGGTGGAGGCGTGGTTCTCCCCCCCGGCGCGCATGCCCCTCGGGCTCACCGTCGGGGCGGTCACGCTCAACGGTCGGCTCCACCTGGCCTTCCGGTACCGTCATCGCCTGTTCGACGCCAACGCCGCCGGGCTCTTCGCCGAGACACTGGTGGCGCAGGTTGTCGACCTCGTCGACCGTACGGCGGCCAGGTCCATGGCGTCCTGACTCCGAACCTCCACCAAACCGGGCTCGGTCGTGCTACGGGAGCCGATCGCCTTCTCGGGTCACGGGGTGCCGGGCGGCGGACAAGCCCGCGTTCCGTTGGAAGCGCCCTCACGAGGTCGACAACGGCATCTTCGTCGTGCTGAATGGCCGCCCGCCGGCTCGCAACGTGAACGCCGTGTCGCAACTGCAGGTGCACGGCGGTGACTACGTCTGGTCGGCGGGGGGGTGGAGGAGAGGAACGCCAACCGGTCTCGATGCCTGCCAAATGGCTCGTCCTGCCCGCCTCGGGACGCCGCGGCTGTCGTCTCCAGCAGACGCGCAAGAATCGGCGGCATGCGGCTGGGCATCGCCCATCATCTCGGTTGGGCGGTGGCAGTCACCGCGTCGGTCGACCACCAGGTCGTGGACCGCAGGCGGATCGAGTTGATCGAACCGGGCATGCCGACGGCACCGATCCACCACGAAGGGAAACACCTCGACGATGCCGCCGCAGCGGCGCTGGTTGAGAAGGTGCGCGCGTCGGCGGTCCGGGCAGCATCAGCTTCGCTGGACCAGCTCGCCACCGCACTGCCCGAGCCGATCGTCTCGATGTCGCTCAGGGCCTGGCCGCCCGACTTCCCCGACGACATCGCCCTCCAACGTCGAGCGCCCTACGAAGCCCGTGCCGACTCGGTCATGTACCGCGAGGTGCTGGCCGAACTCGCACACGCACGCGGCTGGGCGGTCCACCTCTATGACGCCAGGGATGTGGAGAGCCAAGCGGTCAGCGTCCTGGGTGAGCGGGCGGACGAGGTGCTCCACGGCCCGCGGGCAAGGCTTGGGCCGCCCTGGGCCAAGGATCATCGGATGGCACTTGCGGCGACGATCATGGCCGGCTGAGCGTCGCGCTGAGCCGCGCGCCTCGCGGTAGCCAGCCAGCGGTCGCGATGAGGTCCCTCAACGCTGATTCGGCAAGCGGCAGCCGGAGGTTACGGAGGCTCAAGGACCAAGCGAGTCGCCCGCGCGACCCCATCGGACTCCGCGTCCGCCAATGGGCCCAGGGCGATCACGGACCCAACAGCTGCCCCCGGCTACCGTCCTGCCATGTACCTGTCCCGGAGGACGTTCTTCTCGAGCTGAACCTCGTCGAGCCGGTTCTTCACGACGTCTCCGATGCTCACGATGCCGACGAGCCGCCCGGCGTCGACCACCGGAAAATGACGGGCGCGCAGCTCTGTCATCTCGAGCATGACCTTCTCCACACCGTCCTCCGGCGAGCACGTCGCGACGGATGTCGACATGAGGTCCCTGACCTTCATGCTGAGGAGAGCCTCGCCGTGGTCGGCCAGGCCCGTGATGACGTCCCGTTCTGAGAACACACCGTCGATCGCCTGACCGTCGGAGGAGACAACGAGCGCTCCGATCGTCTCGTCGCGGAGACGTTCGACGGCGTCGGCGACGCTCGCGTCGCCTTCAATCGTCTGGACATCGGTTCCCTTGGCCTTGAGTATCGCAGCGACGCTCATGGGCCTTCCTCCTCGCACGCGTGGAACAGTCCGAGCTGTCGGCCCGGGGCTCGCGCTGTGCCGTTCCGCAGCCCTCACCCTTGTCCTACCCATGACGTCGATCCGCTTCTCGGTCCGTCGGAGCGCCCTCGAGGAAGGTCGCGCGCCTTCGTGCCCAGGATGCGGCGGTGCCTGGAGTGAGGCTGTCCCCACAAGCAAAGCGAAGGCATCGGGGACGAACCCGCACCGTTTATCGAGGGCTCGAAGAGCGTCCTACTCGTGCGCGTGCCGCACGGACCGGGCCCATCGAGCGCGTGAGGCGCTATCGCGCGCTTGTTCGTGCCGACGTCGGGCGGCCGGCCCGGGCGCGGCTCGGAGCGTCGGCGGATAGTGGCCACCGGAGGCGCCGCTGTGGTTCACACCCGAGCCGCAGTCTTGACGCGACGTGCGCCGGCTGGGGATCGGCAGGCGCGCAGGCGCGTCAGATCTGCGGGCGCCGCGGGCTGGCGGCAACCTCAGCCCGGAAACCGCGTATCGCCTGCCCTACTGCGTCCTCTATGTGATCCGGATCGAGTCCCAGCGCATGGCCGATGTGCACCGACCAGATCTCGGAGCGGAGGTTCGCCTCGAAGTCGAGCTCGGATCGGACATCGGCGCGCGCCGCTTGGCGGTTTTGGCTGATCATCACGAACGTCGACAAGAAGATCGCCTCGAGGCTGACGATCATGGTGAGGAGGCCGAAGGGGAACTTGTCGAAGATCAACGCCGCGCCCGCTACCCCGACGTTGACCAGCACCCAGAGCCCGAACCAAGCAGAGTGGAGGTAGACGAAGCTCATGGAGCCGGCGAAGGCGGTGATGCGGTCAGCGGCCCGGTCTTGGGCGTCCTTCAGCGAGTCGACGATGTGGCGCTCGTGCCTCACCTTGGGCCCCAGGGTGGCGAACAGGTTCCCGTCCTCCACGCCGTCAGCGCGGTCGATCGCGATGCAGGCGGGGCAGGACAGTGTGCGGTGCTCTTCAGACATGGAGCTGAGACTCGCACACAAGCGGTGAATCCAAGATCCCCAACGGCGTCGGGCGACTCCGCGGCGGCCCCCCCGAGCGGACTCGCTTCACGCCGGCGGGCATGTGGCCTGTGTCGCGGCGGTCTGAGCAGTATGGCGTTACCTCGCGCCGCAGTCGTGCGAACTCGGGCGCCCGCGTGCACCACTGGCAGAGCGCCGGGCGGGACCACGGACGTCGTCGCACCCGCTGTGGCCGAGGGTCGTTCCCGACGCGTACTCGGTGGTGGACGCTCCGTCGCCAAGCCGGCACCATCGCGCCGGTGGACTACGACGCCGAAGAAGGCGCGGAGGTCTTGGACGGGCGGCGGAGACCTACGACACCGTCATCCCCTTCTTCGCCGAGTTCGGCGCTCGCCTGGTCGAACTGGCGGATCTCCGGCCTGGCGAGTCGGTTCTCGACGTGGGTGCCGGACGGGGCGCCACGTTGGTACCCGCCGCCCATCGAGTCGGTCCCAGCGGGCGTGTGCTGGGAGTGGATCTCTCAGAGGAGATGGTCGCCCTCCTCACCCGCGACATCGACGAGCTCGGTCTCGCTAATTCGACTGCGCGTCGCATGAACGCCGAGGCGCTCGACGTGACGGCCGAGTCCTTCGACGTCGCGTTGTCGAGCTTCGTGTTGCACCTGCTCCCTCGTCCCGACAGCGCGGCAGCCAACCTCTGGCGCGCCCTGCGGCCCGGTGGGCGGGTTGCCGCCTCAGCGCCGATCGGAGTCGGGGCGCAGTGGGGCTTCCTGCTGCCGCTGCTTCGTCGGTTCGCGCCCCGCGCCGTCCGCCCCATCCCCATCCCCTTCCGCTCGGACTTCGACCTGGAGCTTGTTCTGCGGTCCGCCGGGTTCAGGGTCCAGCGCAGCATCGACGCAGAAGTCGCCTTCGTCTTCGCCGATGAGTGGGCGTGGTGGGACTGGGTGTGGTCGGCGGGCATGCGAGCGCTCCTCGAGGGCCTCTCGCCTGAGGACCTCGAGGAGTTGCGTGGGGAGGCCTTCTCGGAGTTGGCGGCCCTCCGAACGCCCGAGGGACTCCCTTTGCATCAGGGGGCCCGTCTCCTCATCGCCGAAAAGCCCTCGGCGGACCGCCCGGAGGGATGATCCATTCCGCCCGTGTCCAATGACCCAGAGCGCTAGGGGGGTCCTTCGCCAGTGCACTTACCACTCGAGAAAGATGCGCCATTCTGATTGGCCTCGCCGGGCGCGTTCGCGAGCGCGCGGCTCCTGCCGAAGTAGTGCGCCGTAAGGTGCTGCCGGGTGTCGCGCCCTACCCGGCGTTGGACCCGACCCCGGCAACACTTGCGTGCGCGAGAGACAGTTCGGCCCTCTAGGCCGCTGGAGCGAGGTAGTGGGTGGGGTATCGGTCGTCGCTGGAAGGGCACGGCGGCCGTCATCACCGGTTGGCCGTAGGCCGTGACTCGGTACAGGCGGGCTCGTGGGACCTTGGCAACGAGTCCGCGGCCGCGGAGCTTGACGATGAGACGTGAGACGCGTTCACATCGTCGATGGGCTTCGGCGGCGTCGGCGGGTGATCGCCGGCAGAGCCGGGCGGTGATGTCGGCGTTGCCGAAGCCGGCGATGTTGTGCTCACCGACCGGTGACCGCTCGGAAGAGGGCAAAGTCGGCGGGGCTGAGGGGCTGAAGCGGGCGACGCGTCACCCCCGTGTTGACTTGGGCCGGCACAAGGCGTCGAGGGCGGCGACACCTTCGCCTTTGACAACTATGAGAAGTAGGATGGGAAACGTTTTCAATCTGTTTCCCACACTTTGAGAGTGAGCGGGCGTTCTCGTCACCTTTCCCGCGCAAGGCCACGTGGCGCTCGCTCGCTATATCCGTCACACGCGCCCTGACCCGCGTGGTGCCACCGTGTCATTGCCCCCACCTGAGGTGCCCCACTTTCGCAATCATGAGCAACACGGCCTGGAGCGCGGGCCGCTCCTCGGTCCCAGGCTAAGCCCGCGCTTGCCTTCCTGATTCTGGAGACGATACCTTGCCAAGCCGAAGGGTCGCGACGGTCGGCGGCAAGGGAGGCACGTGGGACGGGACGAGCTGAACGATTTGGCGGCAAAGCTGCTTGAGAACGGGGAACTTCGAGACCAGTTCCGAAGGGACCCGCGGGGGGCGGCGGAGCAGGCGGGAATCGCACTCGACGATGAAGATGTCCGGATAATTCGAACCGTCGGCGCAGACAAGCTGGATGACGACGGACTCGTTCGTCTCCTCCGTACGCGAGGCATCTCTGCCTGAGTTCAGTGAGTGGTTGACGCCGGTGGTGTGATCGACGGCGATTCCGCGAGTCGACTGCCGCGATCGCTCGCTCCCCTGATGCGGCCCGCTCGTTTTCCAGGTGATGGCGCGCTATGGCTCGTGCGTTATTACGGATATAGCGACGCCTTCGCGTCGCACTCGGCCAGCCGTCGGTTCAGCGCGTGCATCCCGGGTTTCGCCAAATCGGTCACCGAGGCATTCACCGCGGCGCATTAATTCGGTGTCTACTTGGCTCGCCGGCTGCTGATGAGCGCGCCGCTGCAGGGGCAACTCGATCCTTCCGCCGTCCCATGCGCCATGCTCAACACTCCGGAACGGACGGCGTAGTGCGCGAGGGTACTCTGCCTGCGCTAGAAGTACGTATGATCCAAGCTCCGTTCATGGATCGACTGGTCGCGCGTTCGCGCAAACAAACTGCCGACAAAGTAGGCTAAACCGTCCGTATCCCAGAGGAACCCTCGCTGGGGCCGGGATGCAGATTTGCCGCTCAGAGACGTGGGTAAGGAGCTGACGGATCCTGAGCGTGGGGGCAGTACCGGGAAGACCGAGGTCCGGAGAACCCAACTCTAGACCGGAGACAAGACGGCTCGAGATGTCACCTGCCCGTAATTCGTCGCCCTCCGCCTGCCCGAATGTCTCTCTATGTCGCTACCCGTCCACGTGCACGACCCGTGCCCAGGGAGGCGCGGCCCAGGGGCGGCCGCCCCGGCCCAGGGCGGCGCTCGTCACCATGCACACGACGACCTGTATGCCCTTGGGCGGCTCGTCGGGCCAGGGGGTGAGCCCGTCGGTGAGGACCACCACCACCGACGGGCGCGGGCGGAGGCGGCCGACGGCGTCCAGGCCGGCGCCCATGTCGGTGCCACCGCCACCGATGAGCTCGACGGCCGAGGCCGATGCGACCCGCCGCACCGACTTCACGTCGGCGTCCACCGACAGCACCCGCACCTGGCCCCGGGCCAACCCCACGCCCTTGAGCACGCCGTCGATCTCGGCCAGCAGCTGGGCGAGCTGCTCCTCCGACATCGAGCCCGAGGTGTCGCACACGATGGCCACCTCGGGCACCGGGCGCTCCAGCGCCGGCAGCACGACGCCGGGCGTGGCGTGGGCGCGCCGAGACGGCCGCCGGTAGGTGTAGTCGACCCGCCCGCTGACGGTGCTCACGCCCTTGCGGATCTCGGCGGCCAGCACCCGGCGCCAGTCGACCTTGGGGTCGAGCTGGTTCTCGGCCCACCGCTTCCAACCCGACGACAGCCGCCCTCGCCCTTCGCGCATGTAGCGGAGGACGTTGTTGGCGACCTGGCACCGCAGGAGATGGCGCTCGCCCGGCGGCATGCCGCTCCCCTGGTCGCCCGAGAGCTCCCACTCGCGCGCCTGGGCGTCGGCGCCGCTCCCGCAGTCGGGCTCTCCGTGGCTCTCGAGGTGCTTGGTGTGGAAGTACTCCTCGGCCAGGCGGCCGGGTGCCCACCCCAGCTCCTGGGGCACGATGCGGTCCTCGGGCAGCCGCAGGCCGGTCCCCACCAGGTCGTCGTTGATCTCGGCGTCGGCCGCCAGCGCCCAGTTCTTGACGCCGTGGCGTTCGACGCCGAGGCCGCGGGCCCGGCCGGCGTGGTCGCGGACCAGGTGGCCGGCGTGGTGCACGAGGAGGCTGCCGAGCACTTCGATGCTCCAGCGGTCGACCAGGTCGGGGTCGACGTAGAGGCGCCACGACTCGTCGACGGTGACCTTGCCCAGGCCCGGGACGGGCACGACGGCGGAGGCGAAGATGGCGGCGGCCAGATAGGGGTGGCGGCTCACCGCCCACAGCCGGGCGAGCGACAGCTTGTGGGTGTCGAGCGCCGCAGGCTCCGCAGACCCGGGAGGCGCACCGCGTGGGCCGGCGGGGAACGGCGCGCTCACACCCAGTTCGCCCCCTTGAGCAACGGGGCGAACAGCTTCACCTCGGGGGGCGCCGGGGCGCCCCTGGGCCGGCACGAGGCCAGCACCCGGGCGGCGACGGCGGCCACGTCGGGAGCGGCCTCGCCCGCCTTGCCCAGCACCCGCCATCCCGCCAGCCAGCGCTCGACGGTGGGGTTGGCCGCCACCGCCGACGCCACCGACGACAGCACGGCGTAGGCCCGGTCCCCCCGCTCGGGCACCTCGAAGCTGTCGGGGTCGGCCAGCACCTCCTCGGGGTCGGGGAGGTCCATCTCCATCTGCCACATGAGCAGCTCGATGCCTGCTCCCTCGCCCACCGACCCGGTGATGAGGGCGGTCTCCGCCTCGGTGGACGCTCCTGCCGCCTTGGAGGCGGTCCAGAGGCGGGCGGCCATGTCCCAGGTGCGGGGGCTGGGCCACCCTCGTCCGGCCCGGGCGGCGTCGGCGGGGAGCTCGATCGCCAGTCCCGGTCGGACGGTGATGAAGGCGGAGATGAGCCCGCGGGTGGCCGGGATCGCCGCCTCCCACCCCTCGGGCAGCTCCGGGACCAGGGGCGCGTCCCACCCGCCGGCCAGCCCGCGGGCCAAGACCGCTGGCTCGACCTCCCAGTCGAGGTGGCAGAAACGGTTGGCCAGGGGAGCGGACAGGTCCCATCCGTCGGCCGCCTGCTCGGGCGGGTTGGCGGCGGCCACCACCACCACGCCTTCGGGCAGGTCGAGGTCGCCCACCACCCGCTCGAGGACGACCCGGAGTAGCGCGGCCTGCACCGCCGGCGGGGCGGTGGAGATCTCGTCGAGGAACAACAGGCCCTGGCCGGCGGCGGCCAGGCGCTGGGCCCATCGGGGCGGGGCCATGTGCACCTCGTGCCCCGCCACGATGGGGAGCCCGGCGAAATCGGACGGCTCGCGAATGGCGGCGATCACCGTCTCGCACGGCCAGCCCATGGCGTCGGCCATGGCCCGGATGGCCGACGTCTTGCCGGTGCCCGGAGCGCCCCATAGCAGGACGGGCACCCGGGCGGCCACCGCCAGGCCGAGGGCCTCGACCGTGCTCTGCTGGCTCACCCGGCCACCGTACCCCCGCGCCGGGGAATCGACGGAGCCGCGTTTAACAATTTCCACAGGGGTGGGATAGTGGACCTACGGGCGCACGATGAGCGAGCTGGGGTATGGAGCTTCGGGCTCAATGGAAAGCGATGCGCAGCTTCCACCGGAAGGTGAAGCCTCTCGGGCGCACGTCCGACGGCCATTCGCTGTTCGCCGTCGACTCGCTCAAGCTGGCGCTCCCCGAAGACGCCCGCCACTTCCACCGCGTCCTCTCGTGCTCGCGCTGTGGCACCGAGATGATCGAGTGGAACCGGGCCGTCACCCGGGCGCAGGACCTCGGCGCCGGGCGCCGTGAGCGGCTCTGCGAGGCGTGCTCGGCGGTCCCCCCGGAGGGCGAAACGGTCGATCCCGACCCGGTGACCTCGCCGGCCCTCGACCTCCCCGACGTCGACCTCGAGGCCGACGCGACCGTGGCCGAGGCCAAGCGGTCACACTCCGAGTAGGCCGGCGCAAGCCACCCGCCAGATACGATCGTCGGATGGACCTCTCTCGCGACGCTCTGCTGACGTGGGCGCGCGCCCCCGAGGGCATGAAGCTCGTCCGCTACAGCATGGTGTCAGTGGTCTCGGTCGTCGTGTACGAGTCGCTGCTGTTCATCACCATCGGGCTCCTGCACTGGCGCGCCACCTCGGCCAACATCTTCGCCGTCTGCGTGTCGGCGATCCCCTCGTACTACCTGAACCGGGCGTGGACGTGGGGCAAGACAGGGCGGTCCCATCTCATGAAGGAGATCGTGCCGTTCTGGGCCATGGCCCTCCTGGGGCTCGTCTTCTCCACGGTCACCGTCGACTTCGCCAAGGACATCTCCGACGAGGTCACATCGATCCACCTGGTGCAGACGGGCATCGTCATGCTCGCCGGGCTCGCCGCCTTCGGCATCCTGTGGATCGCCAAGTTCGTGGTGCTGAACAAGGTGCTGTTCGCCCACCGGCCGCACCACGACTCCGAGGAGGCGGCGGAGGACAGCTCGACCCTGCCGAGCTGACCGCCGCTCGTCCCGGCCGGTGCCCGACGACTGCGCGTTCCGCCGGGCCGCCGCCGCCCTCAGGCCGCCCGATCCCGAGGCGGCGTCGGAAGCGGCCGCCCACCACCTCCGGCTGACCAAGCCCCGGGGGTCGCTGGGCGTCCTCGAAGCGCTGGGCGCCCGCCTGGCCGGCATGGCGGGGACGTTCCCGCCCCCGGTGCCCGCCCCCGCGACGGTCGCCGTGTTCGCCGCCGACCACGGCGTCGTCGCCGAGGGCGTGACCCCGTGGCCGCAACAGGTGACCGCGCAGATGGTGGCGACGTTCTGCGCCGGGGGGGCGGCCGTCAACGTGCTCGCCCGCCACGCCCGGGCGCACGTCCTGGTCGTCGACGTCGGCGTGGTCGCCGCCCTCGAGCCGGCCCCCGGCCTGCGTCGGGCGAAGGTACGGCGGGGGACGGCCAACCTGGCCCGGGAGCCGGCCATGAGCGTCGCCGACGCCGAGCGGGCCCTCGACGTCGGCGCCGAGGTGGCGGCCGAGGCGGTGAGGGGCGGCGCCCGCTGCCTGGTCACGGGGGACATGGGCATCGCCAACACCACGCCCTCGGCCGCCCTGATCGCCGCCTCCACCGGCCGGCCGGCGGCGGCCGTCACCGGACGGGGCACGGGCATCGACGACGCCACGTGGGCGCGGAAGGTTGCGGTGGTGGAGCGGGCGCTCGGCCGGGCAGAGGCGGACGGCACCTCGACCGGAGGGCCCCTCGCCGTGCTCGCCTCGCTCGGGGGCCTGGAGATCGCGGCCCTGGCCGGGTTCGTCGTGGGGGGCGCCGCCGCCCGGGTGCCCGTCGTCGTCGACGGTGTCGTCGCCCTCGCCGGGCTGCTCGCCGCCACCGCCCTCGTCCCGGACGTCCTCCCATACTGCGTGGCCGGCCATCGCTCCACCGAGCCGGGAGCGTCCGCCGCCCTCGCGCACCTGGGCCTGGAACCGCTGCTCGACCTCGGCCTGCGCCTGGGCGAGGGGACCGGGGCGCTGCTCGCCCTGCCGCTGGTGGAGGCGGCGGCCAAGGTCCTACGGGAGATGGCCACCTTCGACAGCGCCGGCGTGACCGCCAAGGACTGACCGGCCGTGGCCACCGACAGCGACTCGGACCTCGCCATCCACCCGGCCTCGGGGATGCCCGACGGCCTGCGGGCCGTGGCCCGGGACGCCAAGGGCTTCATGCCCGAGGGGGAGGGCCTCGCCCTCCATGCCGTCGGGCTGGAGGCGGCCAAGGTCGGCCCGCTGCTCGAGGTGGGCGCCTACTGCGGGAAGTCGGCGGTCTACCTGGGCGCGGCGGCCCGGGCGGCAGGCACCGTCCTGTTCACCGTCGACCACCACCGCGGGTCCGAAGAGCTCCAGCCTGGGTGGCCGCACCACGACCCCGAGGTCGTCGATCCCAGCACCGGTCGCATCGACACCCTGCCGCGGTTCCGCCGCACGATCGAGAGGGCGGGGCTGGAGAGCTGGGTGGTCGCGGTCGTCGGCGACTCCGCCGTGGTGGCGGCCCACTGGCGCACGCCCCTCGGCCTGGTGTTCGTCGACGGCGGCCACGGCTGGGGGCCGGCGTTCGCCGACTACCAGGGGTGGGCCCCGCTCGTCGCCGCCGGCGGGCTGCTGGCGATCCACGACGTGTTCCCCGACCCGGCCGACGGGGGCAGGCCGCCCTTCGAGGTGTACCACCGGGCGCTGGCGTCGGGGGCGTTCGCCGAGGAGGCCGGGCTGGGCCGGGACTCGCTCCGGGTGCTGCGCCGGGTGGGCGAGGGGTGGTGAGGCCCCGCCGGTCGTTCACCGCCCTCGCCGCGGTGGCCGTCGGCCTCCTCGCCGCCACCGCTTGTGGCGGCGGCGGCGGGGACGGCGAGGCAGAGTCGCCGCCCGAGAGCACGGTCGCGGGTGTCCCGCCCCGAGAGGTGGACGAGGCGGTCGGCGGGCTGTGTGAGGCCAGGGAGGAGGCGGAGACCGATGTGAAGTCGGCCCGGGCCACCTTCTACGATCGCTCGCACGAACCGCTGCACGGCATCGCCCGGGCCCTCGAGGCCGTCGACCGGGCCATGGTCGCCCGCCTGCTCCAAGCCAAGGAGAAGGTGGAGGCCGGCCTCGCCGCCCCGACGCCACCGGCGTCGCTGACCGCCGACCTGGACGTGTTGGTGCAGGTCACCCGGGCCAGCCTGGCCAGGCTCTCCGTCGCCCCACCCTCGTGCTGACGCGCGCCCGGCTGCTGGCCCTCGGCCTGGTGATGGCCGTCGTGGTCGGGGCCTGCTCGTCGGGCGACGACGAGGGTCAGCGGACCACCCCCCCGGCGCAGGGCGAGCTGTCGGTCCAGGTGGCCAGCTTCGACCTGGCGGTGGGGCCGCCCAGCCGGTTCATGGTGGGCGTCCTCACCCCCGCCCACGACCTCGTGGGGTTCGGCACCATCGACCTGCGGTTCAACTTCGTGGGGACCGGCACGGGCACCGTCCCGCCCCAGCCGTCGGCGCCGGTGCAGGCGTCCTACGTCTTGATCCCCGGCGCGACCGCCCCGTCGCCCCTGCCGGCCGAGCCCCGGGTGGCCAGGGGCAGCGAGCGGGGCGTCTACGTGGCCCAGACCGGCTTCGACCGCCCCGGGTTCTGGCAGGTGGAGGCCACGGCACGGGTCGACGGTCGGGAGCAGCGGGGGACCGGGGCCTTCCAGGTGGCGGAGCGCCACGCCGTCCCCGCCCCGGGCGACGCCGCCCTTCCCACCGAGAACCTCACCCTCTCGACGCCCGACGCTCCCCGGGCCGCCCTCGACTCACGGGCCGCCGACGGGGGGGAGGTACCCGACCCCGCCCTGCACGGGACGACGATTGCCGCCGCCCTCGCCGCCCACCGGCCGGTGGTGGCGGTGTTCTCGACGCCGGTGTACTGCCAGAGCCGCTTCTGCGGCCCGGTCACGGACGTGGTCGACGAGCTGAGCCGGTCCTACGCCGACCGGGCCAGTTTCGTGCACATCGAGATCTGGCGGGACTTCCAGGGCCGGGCCATCAACAAGGCGGCGGCCGACTGGCTCCTGCGCAACGACGACCTGACCGAGCCGTGGGTGTTCGTCATCGGCGCCGACGGGAAGATCGCCGCCCGCTTCGACAACGTCGTCACCCGGGCCGAGCTGGAACCGCTCCTCCAGCAGCTCCCGGTGATCGGCCCGGCGGCCTGATCCCAGCGAACCGGCGGTGGATGTACTGCCTATAGCCAGCACATCCACCGCGGTTCGGTCAGACCCCCGTGATCGGCGGGGGCGGCGCCTGCTGGCGGCGCTGCCAGTTGGGCCGGTCGGAGTCGTCCGGGACGGCGGGCTCCCGGCTCTCCAACCGGGCCTCGGCCCACTGGCGGAGCCAGTCGCCGGGAGGGAGGGCGGCGACGGCGGCGGCCAGGTCGGCGCGCGCCCCGTGGACGTCGCCGGTGGCCAGGCGGGAGACGCCCCGGCAGTAGCGCACCTTGGGGTCGCCCAGGACGTCGCCAGTCACGTTCTCGAAGGCGGCCAGGGCCAGCTCCGGACGCGCCAGCTGGGTGAGGGCCAGGCCCTGGTTCGCCCAGAGGCGCTGGCGCACCTCCTCGTTCCCGTCTCCGGCGGGCCGCCCGCGGGCGGTCCCGACGTCCGCCGGCCGGGGCAGGACGGCGTCCGCCTCCAGCCCGGCGCGGGTGGCCAGGAGCGCCTGGTTCCAGTGGCCGCGGTACATGGCCAGGCGGGCCCGGGCCAGGTGGAGTCGGGCGGGGTCGTCCGAGGCGGCGACGTCGTCGTCCAGGGTGGTGCCAGCGAGCTCGAGCTCGCCGTGGGCGGCAAAGAGGTTGGCGAGGGCCAGCCGCTTCTCGGCGTCGGCAGGGTCGCGGGCCACCGCCTCCTCCAACCGGTGAAGCTCCGCCTCCAGGCCGGTGGACGCGGCGAACAGCGTGCGCCGCAGCCCTCCCTTCCACCACCGCCACATGCCGTAGAGCAGCAGGCCGTGGACGACGGCGCTCGCCCAGGCGGGACCGGGCGTGGCCTCGAAGTCGTAAATCGTCAGCCAGTCGCCGAAACGGGTGGTCAGCGACAGGAGCGGGTAGCCCACGAGGGAGAACCCGAACTCGAACACGCCGCCGAGGACCAGCAGGTAGCGGAACGGCCGGCGGAGCCTCGTCCCCCACACGCCGGCGCCGATCAACGCGAGGGCCACGACCGCGCTCACGAGGTTGCCCGACAGGGCGACGAACCAGCTCCGCAGTGGCGTGAGGTCGCCGAGGACCGTCACCGATCCCTCGAACAGCCCGTAGTGGATGCCGCCCACCTCGGCGCCCACGGCGACGGCGGCGGCGGCGTGGCCGAGCTCGTGCAGCAGCACGACGATCGGCGGGATGAGGAACACCGACACCTGCATGGCCACCCGCCGGTCGGCGGCGGTGAAGTCGTCGTCCACGAACTCACGCCAGCCCCGGACCAGGCCGACGAGGGAGAAGAACGCCCCCAGGCCCAGGATCAGGTCCATCCCGATGCGGTTCGGGTCGAAGCCCACGGGCCGATGGTAGGGGGCCACCGGGCGACGGCCGCGCCGGGCACTTCGCTCCAGGTGGCTCGCCACGACCATTTCCAGGAACAGTTCCCCTGAAGTGGTCCTGGGCGAGCGGGCGGGCGTGCCGGGCAGGCCCTGCGGGGACCGTCCTACAGTCGGCGGGAACCGGGGCAGGAGGGAGCGGCGATGGCTCGCTACGACGTGGTCATCGTGGGGATGGGTTCTGGCGGGATGGTGGCCGCCGAGTTCGCCGCCACGCTGGGCCTACGGGTGGGGGTCGTCGAGCGCTCGCGGGTCGGCGGCGACTGCCTGTGGACGGGCTGCGTCCCCAGCAAGGCGCTGCTCGCCTCGGCCAAGGCCGCCCACACCATGCGGGTCGCCGACCGGTACGGGCTGCCGTCGGTGGCGCCCGAGATCGACACGTCCCTGGTGTGGAAGCGCATCCGCGCCATCCAGCAGGACGTGGCCACCACCGACGACGACCCCGAGCGCTACCGGGCCATGGGCGTGGACATAGTGTTCGGCGACGCCCGCCTGGTCGGGCCCAACTCCGTCCAGGTCACCGGCGCGGACGGCACCCGGGTCATGGAGACCCGCTTCATCCTCCTCTGCACCGGCAGCCGCCCCGCCGTCCCTCCCGTCGAGGGCCTGGTCGAGGCCGGCTTCCTCACCAGCGAGAACGTCTTCGAGATCGAGCGGGCCCCCCAAAGCGTGGTGATGATCGGGGGCGGGCCCATCGCCATCGAGATGGCCCAGGGCTTCGCCCGCCTGGGCATCGGCGTGACCGTGCTGCAGAAGGGGCCGGGCATCCTGCCCCGCGACGAGCCCGATCTGGTGGCCGCCCTCACCGCCGTCCTCCGCGAGGACGGGGTGGACCTGCGGGTGAATGTCCAGACCGAGAGGGTGACCGTCGAGGACGGTCACAAGGTCGTGCACGGCACCGAGGACGGCAGCCCCGGGCAGTGGCGGGCCGACGACCTGCTGGTGGCGGTGGGCCGTCGCCCCAACGTCGAGGGCCTCGGCCTCGACGAGCTCGGCGTGCGGGTCGGGCGCCGGGGCGTCGAGGTCGACCAGCGCATGCGTACCAGCGTCCCATCCGTCTACGCCGCCGGCGACCTGGCCGGGCGCTTCCTCTTCACCCACTCGGCCGCCTATGAGGGCGTCCGGGCCATCCGCGACATGTTCTTTCCGGGCAAGGGGACGGTGACCGACTTCGTCCCCTGGTGCACGTTCACCGACCCCGAGCTGGCCCACGCCGGCCTCACCGTCGCCGAGGCCCGCCAGCGCCACGGCGACGACGTGAACGTCTGGCGCCTCGACCTGACGCACTCCGACCGGGCGAGGGCCGACGGCGCCACCGAGGGGGCCATCGTCATCGTGACCGTCGACCGCAAGGTCGTGGGCGCCCACATCCTCGCTCCGGCGGCCGGCGAGATGATCCACGAGCTGGCCCTCGCCATCAACCAGGGCCTGCGGTTCTCGGAGGTGGCCAGCCTCATCCACGTCTACCCGACGCTCTCCACGGGGATCGGCCAGCTGGCGGCCGAGGCCGCCTTCGAGGGGGCCAAGCGGCTGCGCTGGCTCGTGCGCAAGGAGAAGTAGCGGCCGAGCGCGGACGCGGCGGCGGATCAGTCCCTGCCCTGGCTCCTGCCGTTGCCCCGCCCCTCGCCGCCGCCCTCGCCGCCACCGCCGCCCTCGCCGCCACAGCCGCCACCGCCGCCCTCGCCGTCACCTTCGCCGCCGCCCTCGCCCTCGCCGCCACGGCCACCTTCGCCCTCGCCACCACGGCCGCCGCCGCCGTCCCGGGCGTCGGCGGCCGGGGCGGTCGGCG
>DATAAF010000131.1:0-9971 GCA_036260255.1 Acidimicrobiales bacterium
TCGGCGTCGAGGCGGTTGCCCGTCGCCAGCAGATTGGTGGCGGCGCCGAAGCCGACGATGCCGGCGACGTTCTCCGTGCCGGCCCGGCGGGCCCGCTCCTGGTCGCCGCCCACCAGCAAGGGGCGGAGCCGCAGGCCTCGGCGCACGAGCAGGGCGCCGACCCCCGGGGGGCCGCCGAGCTTGTGGGCGCTCACCGACAGGAGGTCGGCCCCGAGGGCGGCGAAGTCCACCGGGACGTGGCCGGCGGCGGCCGCGGCGTCGACGTGGACGAGCACGCCCCGCTCCCGGCACGCCGCCACCACCTCGGCGACCGGCTGCACGGTCGCCACCTCGTGGTTCGCCCACTGCAGGTGCACCAGGGCCGTCTCTCCGGGACGGACGGTGGCCAGCAGCTCGTCGGGGTCGACTCGCCCGCGGCCGTCGACGCCGACCACGGTGACGTCGTGGCGGGCCGAGGCCTCCCGGACGGCGGAGTGCTCGACCGCCGGGCAGACCACGTGGCTCCGGCGCTCGGTGGCGCCGTGGACGGCGGCGGTCACCGCCTCGGTGGCGCCGCTGGTGAACACCACCTCGCGGGGCCGGGCGCCGAGGAGGCCCGCGACCTGCTCCCGGGCCTCCTCCACCGCCGCCCGGGCCAGGCGGCCCTCGGTGTGCACCCGGCCGGGGTCGGCGGACGAGACCAGCCACCGGAGCATGGCCTCGACCACCTCTGGGCGCGCCGGCGAGGTGGAGGCGTGGTCGAGGTAGTGGCGGGCCACCGCGCCAGGGGAAGTTGGGCTAGACGAGCGTCACGCAGACCTCGTCGCCTTGCGGGCGGGAGGCCGAGGTCTCGGGCACGGTGTCGCCGTAGAGCGACGAGAGCATGCCCTTCACGATGCCCCGGTCGACGGCGCAGATGACGGGGTGCTGCTCGGCGGCGGTGCCGAACGGGCACTGCTCGGAGATGATCGCCAGCGACCCGCCCCGGGCGTCGGCGTGGGCGGCGAAGCCGTGGGCGGTCAGGGCGTCGGCGACGGCGTGGAGCGCAACCTGCAGCGACCGGTGCGCGTGGGACGGGGACATCGACGAGGCCAGCGAGCGCCCGTACTCGATGCCCACGTCCTCGGCCATGGACTCGGCCGCCTCCCGGGGCACCAGGGCCAGGGCCCGCCCGAGCAGCTTGATCAGCAGGTCGTCGCGGCGGGCGGGGAACTCGAGGCCCATCTCCTTCTCGCTGGCCCGGTAGCGCTTGGAGGGCCGGCCGGCGCCGGCCGCCGGGGAGTGGCGCTCCACCGCAACGTCGAGGTAGCCGCCGGCGGCCAGCTTGTCGAGGTGGTGGCGGGCCACGTTGGGGTGGAGGTCGAAGCGCTCGGCCACCTCGGCGGCCGTCACCCCGCGCTCCTCGCCGTGGGCGAACACGTAGATCTCCCGCCGGGTGGGGTCGCCGAAGGCGGAGGTCACCGCGGTGACGGCGGCGGCGAACTCGTCCGCCGTCAGCGCCGCCGTCGGGGGACCGTGCTCCACGCCGGTATTCTAACTATTCGGATAGGAGAAATCGGAGCCGCCACCGCCATGCCCACCGAAGCCCAGGTCCTCGACGCCCTCCGGCCGGTCCAGGACCCCGAGCTACAGCGCAGCATCGTCGACCTCGACATGGTGCGCGACGTCCGGGTGGACGACGGACGGGTCGGGGTCACCGTCGCCTTGACGGTCGCCGGGTGCCCCCTGCGGACGGAGATCACCGACCGGGTCACCCGGGCCGTCCAGCCTCTGGAGGGCGTGCGCGAAGTGGACGTCGACCTCACGGTGATGTCCGACGAGGAGCGGGCCGCCCTGCGTGAGCGGATCCACGGCCCGTCGGGCGCAGCTGCGGCGGGCCACCAGCACGGCCCGGGCGCGACGCCGGCCAACCCCTTCACCGACCCGGCGTCCCGTACCCGGGTGCTGGGCCTGTCGTCGGGGAAGGGCGGCGTCGGCAAGTCGTCGGTCACCGTCAACCTGGCCGTGGCCCTGGCCCGGCTGGGCCACGAGGTGGCCGTCCTGGACGCCGACGTCTACGGCTTCTCGGTGCCCAAGATGCTCGGCATCGGTCGCGAGCCGGTGGTGATCGACGGGATGATCGTCCCGCCGGTCGCCCACGGGGTGAAGGTCATCTCCACCGGATTCTTCGTGGGCGACGACCAGCCCGTCATCTGGCGGGGGCCCATGCTGCACAAGGCCCTCGAGCAGTTCCTCACCGACGTCCTCTGGGGCGACCCGGGGTTCCTCCTGGTCGACATGCCGCCCGGAACGGGCGACGTGGCCCTGTCGATGGCCCAGTTCCTGCCCCGGTCCGAGATGCTGGTGGTCACCACTCCCCAGCCGGCGGCCCAGCGGGTGGCCCAGCGCTCCGCCCTCATGGCCCGCAAGGTGAACCTGGCCGTGCGCGGCGTCGTCGAGAACATGAGCTGGTTCACCGGCGACGACGGCAAGCGTTACCCCATCTTCGGCGAGGGCGGGGGCCAGCTCCTGGCCGACAGCCTGGGTGTCCCCCTGCTCGCCCGGGTCCCGCTGGTGATGGCGCTGCGGGAGGGGGGCGACGTGGGCGTGCCGGTCACAGTGGCCGATCCCCAGAGCGAGGCGTCCCAGGCCTTCGACGCCCTGGCCCGCCGGCTGGTGGAGATGGGCCCCGGCCGGATCTCGCGGCCTGAGCTCAAGATCTCCTGACCCAGGCGTCGGACGGGCGGGTGAGCCGCCGCACCACCGCGGGCAGCTCGTGGTTGGCGACGTCGGCGATGGTCACCGCCTCCAGCACCGAGCGCAGGCTGGCCCGGGTGGCTACCCACACGTCCCGGAGCGCCTCCGCCGGCCCGGCGTAGTCGAGGTCCTCGAGCGCCTCGCCCCGCACGTCGGCCAGAGGGCCCTCGACCGTGCGGATGACGTCGGCGATGGTGATGGTGTCGGCGGGGACGGCGAGCCAGTAGCCGCCCACCGATCCCCGCTGGCTGCCGACCAGCCCGGCCCGGCGGAGGTCGCTGAGGATGTTCTCCAGGAAGTTGACCGAGACTCCCTGGCGGTCGGCGATGTCCTGGCCCTTGACCGGCCCGTCGCCGGCGGCCGCCAGCTCGGTGAGGGCCCGCACGGCGTAGTCGACCTTGGCCGAGACCCGCACCGTCAGCCGCCGGCCGGGGCGGGGGCAGGTTCGGCGGCGGGGTGGAAGGCCACCTGGCGGATGTGCACCTCGGCGCCCGGGCTGAGATCCAGCCGGTCCGCCTCGCCCCGGGTGACCTGCACCCACAGCTGCTCGTCGCCGGCCACCACGTCGACCCGCACCTCGAAGCCGAGCCGGACCAGGCGGGTCACCCGGGCGGGCACGGTGCCCTCGTGTGGGGACATGAGGATCTCCAGGTCGTGCGGGCGCACGAGCGTGCCGCCCAGGGTCGTGACAGGCCCGAGGAAGCTCATGACGAAGTCGTTGGCGGGGCGGTCGTAGAGCTCGTCGGGCGAGCCGACCTGCTCGACCCTGCCGTCGTTGATGACCACGATCTCATCGGCCACGTCCATGGCCTCCTCCTGGTCGTGGGTGACGAAGACGGTGGTGACGTGGACCTCGTCGTGCAGGCGACGGAGCCAGTCGCGCAGCTCCTTGCGCACCTTGGCGTCGAGGGCGCCGAACGGCTCGTCGAGCAGCATGACCCGGGGCTCGACGGCCAGGGCGCGCGCAAGGGCCATGCGCTGGCGCTGCCCCCCCGACAGCTGCGACGGGAACCGGTCGGCGAACTGCTCGAGGTGGACCAGCTCCAGCAGCTCGTGCACCCGGCGCTGGATCTCGTCCTTCGGACGCTTGCGGATCTCCAGGCCGAAGGCGACATTGCGGCGCACGCTCAGGTGCTTGAAGGCGGCGTAGTGCTGGAAGACGAAGCCCACATTCCGCCGCTGGGGGGGCAGGGCGGTGGAGTCCTCGCCCTCGATCTCCACCGTCCCGCGGTCGGGCTGCTCGAGGCCGGCGATGATGCGGAGCAGCGTCGACTTGCCGCCGCCGCTCGGCCCGAGCAGGGCGGTCAGCGACCCCGTCGGGATGTCGACCGACACGTCGTCGAGGGCGACGAAGTCGCCGAAGCGCTTGGTGACGTTGCGGGCCCGGATGCCCATCAGATGACTGCCGTTCTATCGCGCCGCCCCGCGACTGAGGTCGCGAAGTCGCAGCCCAGCGCTTCGGGCCGGCGGCCCGACCGAAGTAGTTCAGCAGTCATCTAGCGGCGCTCCCGCTGTCGGAGGACGCTGATGAGAACCAGTATGACGATGGCCACCGCCGCCAGCGCCACCGAGCAGGCGTAGGCAGTCGTCTGGTCGAAGTTCTGGAACCGCTCCTCGACGATCAGGGTCACCGTCTGGGTCTTGTCGACCAGGCGGCCGGAGACGACCGCCACCGCCCCGAACTCGCCCAGGGCGCGGGCCAGGGTCAGCACGATCCCGTAGGCGAGGGCCCAGCGGATCGCCGGGAGCGTCACCCGGCGGAACGTCTGGCGACGGTTGGCACCGAGCGTCCACGCCGCCTGCTCCTGCTCGACGCCGATCTCCTCGAGCACCGGCGCCACCTCCCGCACCACGAACGGCAGCGAGATGAACACGGTGGCCAGCACCATCCCGGGCAGGGCGAAGATCACCTGGATGCCCCGGTCGTCGAGCCACCCGCCCAGCGGCGAGAACTGCCCGTACACGAGGATGAGGGCCAGGCCGACGACGACGGGAGAGACGGCGAGGGGCAGGTCGATCAGGGCGTTGAGGAGACGGCGTCCGGGGAACTGGTGGCGGACCAGGAGGATGGCGGCGCCCACGCCGAAGACGGTGTTCAGCAGCACCGTCCAGAAGGTGACGATGGCGGTGACCTTGAAGGCGTGCACCACCGAAGAGTCGGTGAGGGCGTCGACCACCGGTCCTATCCCGTCGGCGAAGGTCCGCCAGAACACCAGCCCCACGGGGAGCACGAGCAGAACGGCCAGGTAGCCGAGAGCCAGCAGGCGAAGGCCGATCCTCGACGCCCCAGGAGCGCGCTGATGCGCTTTGGTCGGGCCTTCGGCCCGAAGCGCCGACCAGCGGCTACGCCGTCTTCTCCGCTGGTCGGCGCGATGCAACAGCCCGCTCCTAGGCACGGCGCGCCGCCCAGCGTTGCAGGAGGTCGAGGCCGACGAGCACGACCAGGGCGACCACGAGCAGCACCGTCGCCACCGCCGCCGCACCGGTCGTGTTGTCCGTCTCGATCTGCCCGAAGATGTGAACCGCCGCCACCTGGGTCCGGAAGGGGAGGTTGCCGGAGATGAGCACGGTCGACCCGAACTCGCTGATGGCCCGGGCGAACGCCAGCGCGGTCCCCGCCGAGATGGCAGGCAGCAGGTTCGGGAGGACGATGCGCCGGAAGATCGTGAGCCGCCCCGCCCCCAGCGAGGCGGCGGCGTCCTCCATCTCCCGATCGAGCTCGAGCAGCACCGGCTGCACGGTGCGCACGACGAAGGGAAGGGTCACGAACAGGAGGGCGACCACCACCCCGGCCCGGGTGTAGGCGAGGTTCAGCCCCAGCGGGCTGTTGACGCCGTACAGGGCGAGGAGCACGAGGCCGGCGACGATGGTCGGCAGGGCGAAGGGCAGGTCGATGATCGTCTCGACCACCCGCTTGCCGCGGAACTCGTCCCGGACCAGGACCCAGGCGATCAGCGTGCCGAACACCACGTTGATCAGGGCGACGAGGGCGGACGCCCCCACCGTGAGACGGAGGGCGGCGGCCGCCTCGGGCGTCGTCACCGCCTCCCAGAAGCGCCCGAAGCCCTCCTCGTTGGCACGCCACACCACCGCGCCCAGGGGGATCAGAACGAGCAGGCTCATCCATAGGGTGGCCACCCCCGCGCCGAACGCCGTCCCCCCGTTCAGTCCGGCCAGGCCGCCCCGGCGGCCGACCCGCGAGCCGCCGAGAGCGGCCGGTGTACTAGCCAACCGAGACGCCGATCCGTCGCTCGACGTCGGCCATGATCCCGCTCTGGGGGTCGAAGAACCGCTTGGACACGTCGGCCCAGCCGCCGAGGTCGGCGATGGTGAAGAGGCCGGTGGGCGTCGGGAACTCGTGGGGGCTCCTCACGCCCGGCGTCACCGGCCGGTAGCCGTTCCTGGCGAACAGCTCCTGGGCGGGAGGCCCTCGGAGGAAGTCGAGGAACGCCTGCGCCTCCCGGGGGTGCGCCGAGGTCTTGGTGACGGCCACAGGGTTCTCGATGACGATCGTCGAGTCGGGCAGGACGTAGTCGATGGCCTGGTCCTTCTGCTGGGCGAAGATCGCCTCGTTCTCGTAGGCGATGAGGACGTCGCCCTTGCCGGAGGTGAACGTCTGCAGGGACTTGCGGGCGGTGTCGTCCTGGACCGCGACGTTGGCGAAGAGCCTGTTCAGGAACTCGACGCCGTTCGCCTCGCCGCCTCCTCGGCGTGCGGCCTGGCCGTAGGCGGCCATGACGTTCCACCGGGCGCCGCCGGATGTGAAGGGGTTGGGAGTGATGACCTCGATTCCTGGGCGCGTCAGGTCTTCCCAGGTGCGGATGTTCTTGGGGTTCCCCTTGCGGACGACCAGCACCACGACCGAGTTGGTGATCATCCCCCTGGTCGGACCGGCGTTCCACTCGGGGGCCACGATGCCGGCGGTCACCAGGCGGGACATGTCCGGCTCGAGGGAGAAGGCGACGATGTCGGCGGGCAGCCCGGACTGCACTGCCCGGCTCTGGTCGCCCGACGCGCCGTAGGACTTGGTGAACCTGACGCCCCTGCCGCCGGGTGTCTTCCGGTAGGCGTCGATGATCTCGTCGTACGCCTCCTGCGGCGTGGAGTAGGCGACCAGGGTGAGCTGGACCGCGCCGCCGCCCGTCGCTTCTTCACCCGCGCCGCCGCACGCGCCCACCAGGGCGGCGAGGAGGAGCAGCATCAGTGCGGTGGTGGCGCGCTGTCGTCTCATCGGGACCGTTCCGGGCAGACGTTCTCAACTGAACTGGTTGGCAAGAGACGCAGGGTACCGCCTCCTCCACATAAGCACAACTCTGATCGGTTTGGTCGACTTTACTCGGAGTCAATAAGCGCCTGGTGGAACTAGGCGTTACGCTCCCCCCCAGTCCGAGAGGAGGCTGGAGGATGAGACCCAACGCAGCCCGGATCGCTGCGGTCGCGGCCGTGGTGGTGGCCGGCGGCCTCGGTCTGGTGGCGCCCGCCCATGCCGCCGTCCTGAGCTGCGGCCAGACGATCACGCAGAGCACGGTCCTCGAGAACGACGTCGGCCCCTGCCCGAGCAACGGCATCGTCATCGGCGCCGACAACATCACCCTCGACCTGAACGGCCACCGGGTCTTCGGACGTCCCTTCTCGGGCGACCGCGCCGGTGTCTACCTTCGCAACCGGACGGGCGTCACCGTGAAGAACGGCACCGTGAGCAACTTCGACATGGGCGTGGCCATCGAGTCGGGGTCGCGCAACACGGTCCGCAACATCGTCGCCCGGGACAACATCGGCGGTGTCGGCGGCACCGGCGGCGACGGCATCGCCATCCTCTCGTCGCGGGGCAACCGGATCCTCAACAACCGCACCCACAACAACGCTCCCTACTCGGGGATCGGGCTGTACTCGCGGATCGACCAGCTCCATCCCCGCCAGACCCCCGCCGGCCCGGCGCGCGAGAACGTCATCGACGGCAACTCGGTCACCAACAACGTCATCAGCCGGAACCAGGTGAACCCGGTCGGCACCGACAACGACGGCATCCGCGTCGAGAACGACGCCGCCTTCAACACCTTCACCAACAACCAGGTCCACGGCAACGGGCTGGACGGCATCGCCCTGTTCGCCGACACCTTCGACAACGTCGTGCGCAACAACAACGTCACGCGCAACGGCTTCTATCGCACCGAGATCCGGCGGGGCAGCGGCATCATCGTCTTCACCCGGGCGGCGAGGAACGTCGTCGAGTACAACCGCTCCACCGACAACGCCGACAGCGGCATCGACATCCGGCCGCCGATCCTGGGGTTCGTCGGCGCCCTCGACAACACGATCCGGTTCAACACAGCGGTGCGCAACGGCGCGCTGCCGTTCATCCCCAACGCCATCTTCGGGGAGAGCTTCGACCTCAAGGACGGCAACGCCGACTGCGACGACAACCTCTGGTTCGGCAACCGCTACCGGACGTTCAACCAGCCCTGCGTGACCGCCGGGGGCCAGAAGATCTAGAGGGGGCACCACCCGGGGCCTTGCCGCCGCGCCCGGCATTGGCGGTGACCCGGTCGTACCCTGGAACTGGTGGCCGGGCCGGACGCGACACGCGAGACGCCCATCGGGCGGCGCGTCTTCCTGGGCATGGTCGGCCTGGGCGGGCTCGGTGTGCTCTTCGGAGCGAGGATCCAGGACCGCCTCGAGCGGGTGACCCACGCCGTCGCCGGACGCTTCGGGCTCGAGTCGGTGGCACCGAGCGGGCGCTTCCGCATCTACACGGTCACCGGGAGCCTCCCGCAGCGCAGCGAGGCGGAGTACCGGCTTCGGGTGGGCGGCTACGTCGACCGGGAGCTCGACCTGACCTTCGCCGAGCTCAAGGACATGCCCGTCACCGGCCTCACCCGCGACTTCCAGTGCGTCACCGGGTGGCGCGTCCACGACGTGAAGTGGAAGGGGGTGCGCCTCGCCGAGCTGCTCGACCGGGCCGGCGTGAGGGCGGGCGCCGGCGGGGTTCGCTTCTACTCCTTCGACGGTCGCTACACCGAGAGCCTGACCCTCGACCAGGCTCGCCGTGACGACGTGATCGTCGCCTGGGAGATGCTGGGCAAGCCCGTCACCACCGCCCACGGCGGCCCCGTGCGTCTCTACGTCGCCCCCATGTACGGCTACAAGTCGTGCAAGTGGCTCGAGAGGGTCGAGGTCACCGAAGGCCCTCCGGCGCCGGGGTTCTGGGAGGAGCGGGGGTACGACGTCGACGCCTGGATCGGGAGGTCGAACGGCCGTGACGACCCTCCCGTCTGAGACGGCGTCCGACAGCCCGCCCGCGCCGCCCCGCTGGCTGCTGCGCTTCGACCGCTGCGAGCGGGCCGTCCACTGGTGCACCGCCGCCCTGGTCCTGGTGCTCATGGCGACCGCCGCCGTGCTCTACGTCGGGGAGCTCTCGGTGCTGGTGGGGCGCCGGCAGGTGGTGCGACAGGTCCACGTGGTGGCGGGCCTGCTGCTTCCCGTGCCGCTGGTCGTCGGCCTGGCCGGCCGGTGGCGAGGCGGCCTGGTCGCCGACATCCGGGCGTTCAACCGCTGGGGCGTTCAGGACCGGCGGTGGTTGCGGTCGCGGGGGCGGGACCCGAGGGCGCGGGTGGGCAAGTTCAACCCCGGCCAGAAGCTCAACGCCGCCTTCGTGGCGGGGGCCGCGGTGGTGATGCTGGGGACGGGCTCGATCATGAACTGGTTCTCGCCGTTCCCGCTGAGCTGGCGGACGGGCGCCACGTTCGTGCACGACTGGCTGGCGCTGGCCCTCGGCCTGGTCGTGCTCGGGCACGTCTGGATGGCGCTCTCCGACTTCGACGCCCTTCGCAGCATGTTCACCGGCCGAGTCCCGGCGTCGTGGGCCCGGGTGCGTCGCCCCCGCTGGTACGAGGAGGTCACCGGGCGCCCCGCGTCAGCAGACGGTACGCCCGATTCCGGCGCGCCCAGCGGTTGATTTTCAACCGCTTTTGTCACCCAATTCGCTGGCGGCCGGGGGTCAGCCGCAGCGGCTGAAGGTGACGGGGTCGGTGTCGGTCACCGTCGCGCCGCGATGGCGGTCGGCCCAACGGCGGAGGGCGGCCACCAGCTCGGCCCGGTCGGCGGGCGTGTCCATGACGATGGCAGCGTTGACGCACAGCCGGTCGCCGTCGAACCAGGCGACGTAGCGGTCGCCGCCCCAACCCTCGGCGGCGCGGGCGGCCGTCGCCCGGTCGAGGCTCGACTGCAGGAGCAGGCGCAGGATCAGCTCGCCGAGC
>DATAAF010000132.1:0-29932 GCA_036260255.1 Acidimicrobiales bacterium
GGTAGATCGACCCTATTCGCCGCCGGTTCTCTGGAATAGAGTCTCGTCAACCGGGCCAGCGGATCCGGGTTACCCCCAGCCACCCGACGATCCGCTGGCCCGGCGTACGCCATTGTTCCTGCTGCAGCCCTCATCGGCAACGTGCTCTGGACGTCGCCGTTCTCGCTCGGCCGATCACCGCCCGAGTTGGGCGGCGGCCGTTTACGATGCACGTGTGGGCACGGCTGCCCCGATCAACGTGTCTCCCGACGAGCTCGCAGGCGTCGCCTTCGACGACCGCGGCCTGGTTCCCGCCATCGTGCAGGAGCAGCGGACGGGTCGGGTGCTCATGCTGGCGTGGATGAACGAGGAGGCGCTGCGCCGCACGCTCGACACCGGGCGGACGTGGTTCTGGAGCCGGTCCCGTCGGGAGCTGTGGTGCAAGGGGGAGACGTCGGGCGACCGGCAGTGGGTGCGCGAGGCGTACTACGACTGCGACGCGGATGCGGTGCTGGTCGTCGTCGAGCAGGAGGGGCGGGGCGCGTGCCACACCGGCGAGCGCACGTGCTTCTACCGCGCCTTCGGCGGCGCGGCCGGTGGCGGGAACGAGAGCGGTCACCGAGGTGCTGCGGCCGACTAGGGAGGAGTTCCACCGCCTGGCCGCCGACCACACGGTGGTCCCCGTGTGGCGGGAGCTGGTGGCCGACCTGGAGACGCCCGTGTCCGCCTTCCTGAAGCTGGCCGGCGAGGGGCCCGGCTTCCTCCTCGAGTCGGTGGAGCACGGCGACCGGTGGGGGCGGTTCTCCTTCGTCGGGCGCGAGCCCTCGACCGTGCTGGTGGCCCAGGCGGGCCGGGTGGCGGTCGAGGGCCGCCCGCCGGCGGGCGTCCCCCTCGACCGGGGCGTGCTGGCCGCGGTCGAGGCGCTGCTCGGGGCGTACCGCTCGCCGGCGACGGCCGACCTCCCACCCCTGCACGGCGGCGTCGTCGGGTACGTCGGCTACGACGTGGTGCGCGAGGTCGAGCGCCTGCCGCACGCGCCCTCCGACGACCAGGGGCACCCCGACGCGGTGCTCTCGGTGATCGGGCAGATCGCCGCCTTCGACCACTGGCGCCAGCGGGTGTACCTGATCGACAACGCCGTCGTGCCCGAGGGCACCACTCCCGCCGAGCTGGACGCCGCCTACGACCGGGCCGGTCGAGGGGTCGACGGGCTGGCCGTCGACCTCGGGCGGCCCCTCGAGTACGTGCCGGTGGCGCCGCCGGCGCCCGGCGATCCCCTCCCCGAGGTGCGCTCCACCGTCGGCCCCCGTGCCTACCGCGACGCGGTGGCGGTCGCCAAGGAGCACATCTTCGCCGGCGACATCTTCCAGGTGGTCCTGTCCCAGCGCTTCGACCTCGACCTGGGCGCCGACCCCTTCGACGTCTACCGGGTCCTGCGCCAGGTGAACCCCAGCCCGTACATGTACTTCCTGCGCCACCCGGCGGTCAGCGTCGTGGGATCGTCCCCCGAGCCGATGGTGCAGCTGCGCGACCAACGGGTGGTCTCCCGGCCCATCGCCGGCACCCGCCCTCGAGGCCGCACCGACGAGGAGGACCGCCGGCTGGCGGGCGAGCTGTCCGAGCACCCCAAGGAGGTGGCCGAGCACGTGATGCTGGTCGACCTCGCCCGCAACGACGTCGGCCGGGTGGTGCGCTTCGGCACCGAGACGGTCGACGAGCTCATGACCCTCGAGCGCTACAGCCATGTGATGCACCTCACGTCGCAGGTGTCGGGGCTGCTGCAGCCGGGCCGGGGGCCCATCGACGTCCTGCGGGCGACGCTGCCGGCGGGCACCGTCTCGGGGGCTCCCAAGGTCAGGGCGATGCAGATCATCGACGAGCTCGAGCCCACGAAGCGGGGGCCCTACGCCGGCGTTGTCGGCTACTTCGACTTCTCCGGCAACCTCGACACCGCCATCACCATCCGCACGATGCTGGTGACGCCCGACGGGCGGGCGTCGGTGCAGGCGGGGGCGGGGATCGTCGCCGACAGCGACCCCGAGGCGGAGGACGAGGAGTGCCGTAACAAGGCCGCCGCCCTGCTCGCCGCCGTGCCCGCCGCCCGCCGCATGCGGGCGGCCGCCGGGGTACCCCTCGGATGAGCCGGATGAGCGAGCCGCCGCCCGACCTCACCTCCGACTACCTCGCCCTACGGCGGGAGGCGGGGGCGGTCGAGCTGCCCCGCGACGTGCTGCGGGTCGCCGGCCCCGACGCCTTCTCCTTCCTGCAGGGCCAGCTTTCCCAGGACGTCGACCTGCCGCCGGGGGCGTCGGCGTGGTCACTGCTCCTCCAGCCCCAGGGCAAGGTGGTCGCCCTGCTGCGCGTGCTCCGCGAGGACGACGACTCGTTCCTGCTCGATACCGACGGCGGTTGGGGCGACGTCGTGGTCGAGCGGTTGCAGCGCTACAAGCTGCGGGTGAAGTGCGACATCACCCCCCTCCAGTGGCGGTGCGTGGCCGTGCGCGGCCCCAAGGCCCGCGAGCTGGCCGCCGGCGGCGAGGGGCTGGCGGCGGCGGCCGACTGGCCCGGCCTCCCGGGCGTCGACCTGCTGGGCGAGGCCCCCGCCGCGCCCGAGGGCGCACGCCGGTGCTCCCTCGACGCCTACGAGGCGGTGCGCATCGAGGCGGGCATCCCCGCCATGGGCCGTGAGCTCGACGAGCGCACCATCCCGGCCGAGGCCGGCGTGGTCGAGCGGTCGGTGAGCTTCACCAAGGGCTGCTACACGGGCCAGGAGCTGGTGGCGCGCATCGACTCGCGCGGCGGGAACGTTCCCCGCCACCTGCGGGGCCTGGTCGTGGCGACCAACGTGCTGCCCCCCCCGGGGGCGGTGGTTCGGGTCGACGACCGTGACGTGGGCAACGTCACGAGCGTCGCCGAGTCGCTCGACCGGCGGGCGCCCGTCGCGCTGGCGTACGTGGGCCGGGCGGTGTCGCCTCCCGCCGACGCCACCCTTGTCTGGGACGGCGGCTCCGCCCCGGCCCGGGTCGAAGATCTGCCACTGGTGTCCTGACCGGTGACCCGGGGCGGGCGTCGTGGCCGCTCGGGGGTGGCGGCGCTCGTACTGGCGCTGGTCGCCGCCGGCTGCCGGGGCGGAGGCTCGGACTCCGCCGGTCCTACCACGACCGTCGCCCCGGTGCCCACCGCCGCGCCCGAGACGACCGCCGCGCCGACGACGGTCGCCACCCTGCCCCCCGTGCCCCGGACAACGACGACGCTGTCGAGCGACCTCGGCCCCGGCAACGCCCGCCTCACGGGGGTGGTCAACGGCCCCGAGGGGCCCGTCCCGGGCGCGACCGTGCAGGTCGAGCGGCTGTTCGGCGACAAGGTCGACGGGACGAGGGTCCAGGCGGACGGCGCCGGGCAGTGGTCGGTGGCGGGCGTCAACGGCGGCCGCTACCGGCTCCGGGCGTGGCGCCCGCCCGACCTGGTCGCCCTCCAGCCCTTCCTGCTCTTCCTCGCCGCCAGCGAGACGGCCACCGTCACGCTGGCCGTCGAGCGCCACGGCCCCGACCACATCGTGGGCACCTTCGCCCCCAACCCGCCGGTGCGCGACCAGCCGGCCACGCTGGTTGTCACGGTGGCGCTCGGCCAGGTCGACGGCGAGGGGACGCTTCGGATCTCGCCCCGCCCGGCGGTGCCGATGCAGCTGGCGATCACCGGCGGGCTGGCCCTCGAGTCGGCCGACGTCGCCCTCACCGATGGCGGCGGCAACGCCGCCTTCGCGGTGCGCTGCACTCAGGCCGGCGCCCCGCCCGCGGTCGCCGTGGTCATCGCCGGGGTGAGCCGCCCGCTCGCCCTGCCGCCCTGCGCCGAGGCCCGCCGGTAGCCAGCGCCCCTCCCGTATTGGGTGACGAAAGTGGTTGATTCTCGCGCTCTGGGCGCGCCAGAAACGGCTCAGCTCGAGCCTCGTAGCCGACGGGACCACCGTGCTGCTGACCACGCAGTACCTGGAGCAGGCCGACCGCCTGGCTCATCGCATCGCGGTGATCGACGGCGGCCGGGTCATCGCCGAAGGGACGTCGGCCGAGCTGAAGGCGGGGCTGGGGGCGACGGTCGTCGAGGTCGGCTGGGTCGTGGGGATCCTGGTGCTGGCGGCGCCGCTCGCCGTCCGCCGCTACCGCCGGACGGCCTAGCCGACGGACGGGGGGCGGCTGCCCTTGCTCTCGGCGGCCAGGGCCAGCGCCGCGCAGGCGATGGCGACGTTGCGGAACAGCACGCCGAAGGCGTCGGCGTTGACCACGACGATGCCGGCCAACGTCAGGGCCGCCACCACGGCGGCGCCGTAGGTGTGGCGGCCGCTCAGCAGCACCAGGGCCAGCGCGACCTCGTAGGCGGCGAAGGCGGGGAGGAGGACGTCGACGACCAGGTCGCTCGGCAGCTGCGGCGGGAAGTAGGTGGCGGCAGCCGCCGGGTCGACGAGGCTCGTCACCGCCGCGTAGGTGAACACGAACGCCAGGCCCACGCGCAGGAACCACGCCGCCGCGCTCGCCCGTGTCACCGCCTCATCCCGGGAGCCGACCTCGCCGTCGGGCGCCGGCACCGCCTCCTCGCGTGCGGAGGATGCCTCGGGCGGCACGACCGGTGGATCGAGGGGCACCGGGCCGGTGAGTGCATCGAAGGGCATGGTCGGGCCGGTGTGCACCGTCGTCATCGTGTGGCTGGTCCCCTTTGTCGAACGATCGTCGCCCGGCGCTGTCCGCCGAGCGGTCCCCTGTCCGCTTCGTCCGACCCCTCGGTCGCTACCCAGCTATACGGCCCGTCCCCACGACGGGATTGCGCCTCCGGCGTGTTTCTGGGCCCGCCGGCTCCAGGTGCGCCCGGGGGAGCGGCGGTACGCTCGAACCTCAGTGCCGACCGTGCTCGACGGGATCCTCGCCGCCCATCGAGCGGTCGCCGCGGCGGACGAGCGGCCCCTCGACGAGCTCCTGGCGCGGGCGGCGGCGGTCCCCCCGCCCCGGCCGTTCCGCGCCGCCCTGGTCGACGGCGGCGGCGTGGCGGTGATCGCCGAGGTGAAGCGGCGGTCGCCGTCCAAGGGGCCGCTGGCCCCCGACCTCGACCCCTCCGATCTGGCCCGCCGCTACCAGGCCGGCGGCGCGGCGGCTCTGTCGGTGCTGACCGACGGCGAGTTCTTCGGGGGGTCGGCCGACGACCTCGCCCGTGCCCGCGAGGCCTGCGACCTCCCCGTACTGCGCAAGGACTTCACCGTCTCCGACGCCGACGTGTGCGACGCCCGGCTCATGGGGGCCGACGCCGTCCTGCTCATCGTCGCCGCCCTGGACGACCACGAGCTGGCCCGCTTCGCTGCGCTGGCCCGGCAGCTGGGGATGGCCGCCGTCGTCGAGGTCCACACCGAGGCGGAGCTCGACCGGGCCCTCGCCGCCGGGGCGGACGTGGTCGGCGTCAACCGGCGGGACCTGCGCACGTTCTCGGTCGACCTCTCGTTGGCCGAGCGCCTGGCTGAACGCGTCCCCGACGAGGTCGCCACCGTGGCCGAGTCGGGCGTGAGGGACGCGGTCGACGTGGCCCACCTCGCGGCCTGCGGCTATGACGCCGTGCTGGTGGGCGAGACCCTCGTGACCGACCCCGATCCCGAGCTGGCCCTGCGCCGCCTGAGAGGAGTGACATGAGCGAGGCCAACCGCTGGGCCCTCCCGTCCGACCGCGTCCCCGAGGCGTGGTTCAACGTCGTCCCCCACCTGCCCGCCCCGCTCGACCCGCCGCTGCACCCGGCCACGCGCCAGCCGGTCGGGCCCGACGATCTGGCCCCGCTGTTCCCGATGGCGCTCATCGGCCAGGAGGTCAGCGCCGACCCGTGGGTCGACGTCCCCGGCGAGGTGCTCGACGTGCTGCGCCAGTGGCGGCCCACCCCCCTCGTCCGGGCCCGCCGCCTGGAGGCGGCCCTCGGCACGCCCGCCCGCATCTACTACAAGGACGAGTCGGTGTCCCCGGCCGGGTCGCACAAGCCCAACACCGCGGTGGCCCAGGCCTTCTACAACAAGGCCGAAGGCGTGGGCCGGCTGGCCACCGAGACGGGCGCCGGGCAGTGGGGGAGCGCCCTCTCGTTCGCCTCCGCCCTGTTCGGTCTGGAGTGCAAGGTCTACATGGTCCGGGCGTCGTACGAGCAGAAGCCCTACCGCCGCGTGATGATCGAGACCTGGGGTGGCTCGGTGGAGCCCTCTCCGGTGGACGACCCCGACCATCCCGGCTCGCTCGGGACGGCGATCAGCGACGCCGTGCGCGACGCCGCCGGCCGCGACGACACCCACTACTCCCTCGGCTCGGTGCTCAACCACGTGCTCCTCCACCAGACGGTCATCGGCCTCGAGGCGCGGGAGCAGCTCGCCCTCGCCGGAGAGGAGCGCCCCGACGTCGTCCTGGGCAGCTGCGGGGGCGGGTCCAACTTCGGCGGCATCGCCCTGCCCTTCGTACCCGACGACGGGGTGCGCCTGGTCGCGGTCGAGCCGTCATCCTGCCCCACGTTGACCGGCGGGCGCTTCGACTACGACTTCGGGGACACCGCCGGGATGACGCCGCTGCTCGCCATGTACACCCTGGGCCACGACTTCGTCCCCCCGCCCATCCACGCCGGCGGGCTCCGCTACCATGGCGACGCGCCGATCATCTGCAACCTGGTCAGGGCCGGGCGCGTCGAGGCGGTCGCCTACCCCCAGGGCAAGGTCTTCGAAGCGGCGGTGCAGTGGGCCCGCACCGAGGGGCCTCTCCCGGCGCCCGAGACGGCGCATGCCGTCCGCGCCGTCATCGACGAGGCGCTGGCGGCCAAGGAGGTCGGCGAGGAGCGGGTGGTCCTGTTCTCCTACTCGGGCCACGGCCTGCTCGACCTGGCGGCCTACGACGACTACCTGCACGACCGCCTCGACGCCTGAGGGCGCGGCCGGCGTTCAGAACCTGCCTCCTCCGTCCTTGACCGAGCCGATGAGCGGCTCCGCGTCGACGCGTTCGACCGAGCAGACGATCCTCCGTTCGCCGTCGCGCCACGCCCGGCGGGACGGCTGGAGGTTCCGCGGGACGAGCATCGACCGGTCGCCGGGCCCGAGGTACCGGTCGTAGATGGGACGGCAGAGGTCCGCGGCCTGGGCCTCCAGTTCCTCCCGCCCCGGGAAGGGCGCGCGCGGGGGAGCCGAGTGGTCGACGATGCCCACGACCTCGCGGTCGTGGCCGGCGGTGCAGTCCTCGAGCGTCACGCCGAAACCGGAGACGTCCCGCTCGTAGCAGTCGCCGGTGCGCAGGTTCTGGTAGGAGACGGTGTCCAGCTCGTTGTAGTCCTCCTCGTCCCCCGGTAAGGCGATCACGAGGACAGTGAGGGCGATGCCGACCGCTCCGGTGGCGATGCCGCTGATCGCCATCCCCCGTCCGGTTCGCTCCGGGTGACCGCGTATCCGGTCAAGGGCGGCGATGCCGAGCACGACCCCGGCCAGGCCGGCCAGCCCCGAGCCGAGGATGGTTATGACCAGCGGGATGGAGACGATGCCGGTCACCAGGGCGGCGACGGCCAGGCCTTCGGTGCGGGCCGGCGGTGGGGGCGGCGGCCAGGGGGGCGGCCACTGGGGAGGGCCCCACTGCGATGGCGGCGCCGGCGGGGAAGAGGGTGGTGGGCGAGGGGGTGCAGAGGACGCCTGGGGCTCGGTCGGCCGGGGCGCCGCCGCCGTGGGCGCCGGAGGCCGGGTCGTCCCCGCGTCCGTGTTCCCCACCCCCGTCTTACGGGCCTGGAACGCCTTCCGCGCCGCCGCCACCCGTTCCCGCCCGGTGCCGGCGACGGCGCCGGGTGGGCGCTTCTGCGCCTCGGCCGCCGTGCCGACCTTCTTGGCCGCCACCGCCTTCTTGGCCGCCCCCGCCTTCTTGGCCGCCCCCGCCTTCTTGGCCCCCGCCTTCTTGGCCGCCGCCTTCCTCGGAGCCGCAGACGAGGCGCCGCCGTCGTCGGTCATGCCCCCATCCTGCTCGACGGACCGGCGCGGCGAGGAGGCTCCCCGGTCGGTGCACAGGGGTCCGGTACCGTCGTCCCCATGTTCGTGAAGGTCTGCGGGACGACCACCGAGGAGGACGCCCTGCTGGCGGTCGCCATGGGGGCCGACGCGGTGGGGTTCATCTTCGCCCCGTCGCTGCGTCAGGTCACGCCGACCGTCGTCGGCGACATCGTCAAGCGGCTCCCCCGTGAGGTCCTCACCGTCGGCGTCTTCCGCGACGAGGCGCCGGCCCGCGTCGTCGAGATCGTGAACGGTATCGGGCTACGGGCGGCGCAGCTCCACGGCCACGAGTCGGCCGAGCAGGCCCAGTGGATCCGGGAGCGCGTGCCGTTCGTCATCCAGGCGTTCCCGGCCGGCGGGAGTGGCGTCGAGCGCGCCCGCGAGTACCCGGTCGACGCGGTGATGATCGACGCGCCCAGGCCCGGGTCGGGGCAGGTCTTCGACTGGAGCCTGGCCGACGGCGTGCCCGACGGCATGCGGCTGGTGCTGGCCGGCGGCCTCAACCACCACAACGTGGCCGAGGCCATCGCGCGGGTGCACCCATGGGGGGTCGACGTGGCCACCGGGGTGGAGTCGGCCCCCGGGCGCAAGGACCCCACGAGGGTGCGAGCCTTTGTCGCCGCCGCCAAGGCGGCCGACGACGAACCGTACGACCCCTCCGACCTCGCCCCCTACGACTGGGAGGAGGCGGGCACCTGAGCCGGCACGCCGGGCTCATGGGCGAGCCCGGCCCCCGCGGGAGGTTCGGCGAGTTTGGCGGCCGCTACCTGCCCGAGGCGCTCGAGCCGGCGTGCGCCGAGCTGGAGTCGGCGTTCGCGGCGGCCTGGGCCGACCCCGCATTCCGCCAGGAACTCGACGCCCTGCTGCGCGACTACGGCGGGCGTCCCACGCCGGTCAGCGAGTGCCGGCGCCTCTCGGAGCGGCTGGGCGTGCGCCTCCTCCTCAAGCGGGAGGACCTCGCCCACACCGGCTCCCACAAGCTCAACAACGTGGTCGGCCAGGCCCTCCTCGCCCGCCGCATGGGCAAGCCTCGCCTCATCGCCGAGACCGGTGCGGGCCAGCACGGCGTGGCCACCGCCACCGCGGCCGCCCTCTTCGGGCTCGAGTGCCGGGTGTACATGGGCGAGGTCGACGTCGAGCGTCAGGCGCTCAACGTCTTCCGCATGCGCCTGCTGGGTGCCGAGGTCGTGCCGGTCGGCTCGGGCAGCCGGACGCTCAAGGACGCCATCAACGAGGCCCTGCGCGACTGGCTCGCCAGCGTGGAGACCACCCATTACTGCCTCGGCTCGGTGATGGGGCCCCATCCCTACCCGTGGATGGTGCGGGAGTTCCAGCGGGTGATCGGCAGCGAGGCACGGAGCCAGTGCCGGTCGATCCTGGGCGGGTCCGACCCCGACGTGGTCGTCGCCTGCGTGGGCGGGGGCTCCAACGCCGCCGGCACCTTCTCGGGGTTCGTCGACAGCGAGGCCCGGCTGGTGGGGGTGGAGCCGGCGGGAGGGGCGGCCATCGGCAGGGGGATCCCCGGCGTCGTCCACGGGTCGAAGTCCTTCCTCCTGCAGGACGAGCACGGCCAGGTCCTGGAGGCCCACTCGGTGTCGGCCGGCCTCGACTATCCCGGCGTCGGCCCCGAGCACGCCCACCTGGCCACCATCGGGCGGGTCGTCTACGAGGCGGCCGCGGACGACGAGGTGATCGCCGCCTTCCGCCTCCTCGCCGAGACGGAGGGCATCATCCCCGCCCTGGAGCCTGCCCACGCCCTGGCCTGGGTCGTCCGGGCGGCGTCGGCCGGGGACCTGCCCCCGGGGACGACCGTCCTCGTCACCCTCTCGGGCCGGGGTGACAAGGACGTCGCCCAGGTCATGGAGCTGCTGCCCGACCTGGCCGAGCCGGGAACATGACGAGCGACCTCGAGGCACGGTTCCGGTCGGCACGGGACGCCGGCCGCAAGCTGCTGGTCCCGTTCGTCACGGGGGGCCTCGGCCCCGACTGGCTGGACGTGGTGCGGGCGGTGGCGGCGGCGGGGGCCGACGCAGTGGAGGTGGGCCTGCCGTTCAGCGACCCGGTCATGGACGGGCCGGTCATCCAGGAGGCCTCGGCCCGGGCGCTGGCCGCCGGGGCCACGCCGGCCGGCCTGGTGGCGGCGCTGGCCAAGGCCGACGCCGGCGTGCCCCTCGTGGTGATGACCTCGTACAACCTCGTCTTCCGGGGGGGGCACCGGCGCTTCGCCCGGTCGCTGGCCCAGGCCGGCGTGTCCGGGGCGATCCTCCCGGACCTGCCCTTGGAGGAGCTCGGCGACTGGGCCCCGGCGGCCGACGAGGCCGGGGTCGACACCATCCTCCTCGTCGCTCCGACCACCCCTGAGGCCCGCCTGGCGGCCGTCTGCGAACGCTGCCGGGGCTGGGTCTACGCGGTGGGTCACCTCGGCGTCACCGGCGAGCGCACGACCCTTGCCTCCTCCGCCGCCCTCATGGGCAAGCGGGTGAAGGCGGTCACCGACAAGCCCGTTCTCGTCGGCATCGGGGTCTCCACCCCCGGCCAGGCCGCCCAGGCCGCCGCCGCCGCCGACGGCGTCATCGTCGGGTCGGCGCTGGTCCGGCGCCTGCTCGCCGGAGCCGGCCCCGACGGCGCCGCCGAGTTCGTCACCGAGCTGCGAGCGGCCCTCGACTGACTCCCGCGAGGGCGGGCATGGCGCGTATCTCGGGAGGGGCGAGCGCGCTCATGAGCAGCAACTCGTCGAGGAGACCGCCATGACCGACTCCGCTTCGATGACCGGCCAAACCCACCCGACCCAGCCCTCCAACGGTGAGGCGCGTGAACCCTCGGCGCCCGCCACCGGAACCGCCATCGCCGAGTCGCCGGCACCGACGCCGGACGCACCGGCCGGCGAAGAGCGGCAGGTTCCCGATGTCGTCAGCGCGGCGTGCCGTTTCGCCGCGGCGCGGCGACGTCCGGCCGCCATCTTCATCCTGGCCGAGGGCGATCCCGTCGAAGGCACGGCCGACGTCCCCATAACCGTCTCGGCGGTGAGCCAGTTCGCGAGCGCCGTCGGAGCGGACTCCCGGTTCGACGAGCTGGACCTCGTCATCCAGTCCTCGGGCGGCGACATCCATGCCGCCTACCGGATGATGTCGTTCCTCCGACGCCGCATCACCGGCACGAAGAAGCCGGGCCTGTTCACCTGCGTCCCTCGCAAGGCGCAGAGCTCGGCGACGCTCCTCTGCCTCGGCGGCGACCAGATCATGCTGGACGAGCTGGCCGCGCTCGGGCCCCTCGACGCCCAGATCCGCATCGGTGTCACCGACGTCGGGACGCCGGACTACACGTCGGCGCTCCACCTTCTCAAAGGCCTGACCCGGTTGCGGGACTTCTCGCTGGAGACGCTCAGCCAGGCCGCCGCCGTGCTGTACGACAAACGGGTCCGGAGGAGCGACGACATCGTCCGGTACAGCATCGAGTTCAGTCGTGGCATCACCGCGCCGCTCTTCGAGCGGATCGAGTCACACCGGATCGGCTACTGGGACCAGATGCTCCGAACCGGCGAGGCCTACGGGCAACGACTGCTCGAGGGGGGCGACCTGATATGGGATGCCCGGGACATGGAGAAGCCCGAGCACATCCGTCACGTCATCCACAAGCTGGTGAACGACTACCCCTCCCACGAATACGTGATCGACTGCGACGAGCTCGTCAAGAACCTGCACCTGAAGGCGGCGCTGTTCGAGGGAGAGCAACAGGCTGCCGCTCGAGAGCTGGCCAAGTGCGTCTCCGACACGCTGATGATGGTCGTGTATCCGCCTGAGGTCGCCGGCCCGGCGGAGCTGGCGGGGGCGCCTGAGCGGACACTGCGCGACTGGAACGCCTTCGGTGCCAACGGGGCAGTCGAGACGGTCAAATGGGTAGCCAAGGACCTGGGGACGTTCCTCATGCGAGTGGGCCTCTACCACCGGCCGCTGAAGTCGTCTCGGAACCCCTGGCGTGAGGGTGGGACGTCACCCGACGGGGCCCCGTCCGAGCAGTACTTCGCCGCCCCCGGCCCGGGCTGGTAGCACCCGGCGTCAGCGCGATGTCACCGGTGAGCAGCGTGCTGTCGGTGGGCTGGGACGTGCTCATCCCGGCCGCCTTGGTCATCCTCTTCGTGGCGTTCTTCCGGGCCTGGCGCGACGTGCGCAGGCCCAAGGTCGTCATCTCGCCGTTCACCGACGCCACGGGCGACGAGACGGTCAGGGGCGCCGCCCTGGGCCTCACCCATCGGCTCCGCGAGGAGACGCTGGAGGCGCTGCCGAGGCTGGCTGGCCGGATGACGCAGGAGGTCGTCGACGCCAAGTCCGACCCGACCAGCCCCGTTGCCCTGCTGGGGCAGGAGGACGTCGCCGTCGAGCAGCGGCGCTTGATGGACGACATCGGCTCCTCCGAGCAGACGCTCACACAGTCGATCGACAGCATGGTCCCGGAGAGCGCCCGGGGTGCCACGCGGGTCGTCACGGCGATGATGCTGCGCCCGAGGGGGGTGCGGGTCTCCGGGATGTTCCAGAAGGTCAACGACGCACCCGGAAGCCTGGGGATCAGCGTCACCGTCGAGGAGCTCCAGGGCAGGGGGGTCCCTGCCCGTGTGACCCTCTGGGAGGACGGCGACACCGACACGTCGGGGAAGACCGTGCTTGAGCGCTTCCACGATCTGGTCGTCCCTGCGTCGCGCGCCCTCGCCTGCGAGCTGTTGCGTCAGCACCTCGGCGCCCGGATCCGCCGGCGGCGCGTGCCCAGCTGGTTCCCGTTCCCGAGGCGTGCGCAGCCGGAGGCGTGCGAAGGCGTCATCGAGTTCGTCATCGGCACCGCCTACCTGTCCGCCGCCGCCCGTTACGCGCCGGCCAGGAAGGCCTTCTATCAGCAGGCGGAGAGGGCACTGAGGGGCGCCTCGAAGCTCGAGCACTACTGGGTGTCGTGCGTGCTGGCCGAGGCGGTGGTTCAGCGGGCCCGCAGTGAGCCCGAGGACGAGGCCGAGACCTCCTTCGAGGAGGCGATCGACCTGTTGGGCGAGGCGGGGCAGAGGCTCCCTAAGGCGCCCCTCGGTGACCACCATCGGTACGGCGCCGAGCTGAACATCAAAGCCGGTCTGGCGCTCATCGACTGCCTCCTCGTGCCCCGCGAGCCCTCGAGGGCGGAGCGGACGGCGGCGGCTGTCATCGAGCTCTACGAAGCCGACACCTCGAGCTTCGAGGGCACCAAGTCCACCCCGGACACGACCGTGCTGTACAACCTGGCGTCCACCCTGGCGGTCGCTTCGGCGCTCGAGCCGTTGGCACGGCACGGTGTCGACCTCGAGCGTTGCCAGGCCCGGGCGAAGGAGTGCCTGCTGCAGGCGTGCCTCGGCAACGACCAGTGGTGGACCGACGGGAAGGTCAACCGTGACCTCGCCGGGCTCCGCGGGTGGTTGCTCGACGCCCGTAGGGAGGTGCTGGCGAAGCGACGCGACGGGTCGCTCGACCGTGAGGCGATCTGCGCCATCGTCGCCCGTGCCGTCGAACCCGTCCAGCCGGGTCCGAAGGAGGCTGACCGCTCCTCCTCGAAGAGGGGCGACCGCCGGGCGAGGCGAACGTCGCCGCCCCGCCCTGTCATCGCTGCCGGCTCCGCCTCCGCCGCCGGCGGCGGGAAACGCGGGAGCGCCGGCGCCTGACGGCCCGGAGGCCCCCGGCGACATTCCGTCCGACGCCCGAGGCGAGGGCGTCGAGAGCGTGCGCGTCGAGCGAGATGCCGCCCGTTACCGGGCGCCGGTCGGGGGGGCGGGGGCCGCTAGAGCAGGACGATCCACCGGCCCTTGCTCGGAAGCGACGCCCGCGGCCAGCCGTACCGTCTGGAACGAGTATCGGGCGACGCGCCTTGCCCACCGCTGGTAGGGCTCGATCGCTGCCGGCATCCCGTCGTCCTCGACGAGTGCCAGGCATCGGTTCAGCCGGCGCCGCTCGAGCTGCTCGAAGGAAGGCTCCTCCGATGCCTGTGGGCCGCCGGCGGGCGCCGAGCGGCCGTCGTGTGGACTGCTGGCGCCGGGCTCCTGGGCGGTCTCGGGCTGCCGTCCGCCGACGCCTTCTCCGCCCGAGCCCTCCCGGCCTGCTCGATCGCGTTGCGGTCCGGCGAGGAACTCCGCCCACGTGCTGCCGGGGAACCCGGCGAGGTCCTCGAAGAAGTCGCCGGCCATGGCCGGGAATCCTACGAGCACTGCGAGCAGGACGAGTGCCACCCGGTACTCGCCGCCGGCGCCCTTCTCCGTCACGAATCGGGCCAGCTCCCCCTGGTCGAGGCCGGCCCGGACGAGGCGGTAGGTGTTCGCCAGGCGCTTGGCCGCCCGGGGGGTCTGGATGAAGGGCGCAAGCCTTGACAGGAACTCCAACTCGCCGGGGAAGACCTCGAGCGAGAGAGGGTTCATCTCGATCGTCCTCTCAGGACGGGTCAGAGCAGGTGCGGGCGGAGGAAGATGAGTGGCCTCGACGTCTGCACCGGTCGTGTGCTCGGGGCCTGCCCTCACCGTCTGCTCCATGTCGGCGCTGCGTCCCTCCGAGCCTCCTTCGGTGGAGACGGGGCCGGTGCCAGTCGGGGCTTCGGGGCGGGTGAGCGAGGGGCTCGCCTCCGACCCGATGCCCGTGTTCGAGTCGTCCCCAGCAGGTTCCTCCCGGCGGACCGGGAACAAGTCGGATACGAGCCGGGTGAACCCGGCGCCGGACATGGCGGGGATCGTCAGCGGGATCTGGAAGATCTTCTCGAGGTAGTTCTGCGGCGTCGCCTCCCAGTGGGCCGTCTCGTCGTCGAGCGAGGCAGAGTCGGATGCGGGCAGGGACTCGACGTGGTCGGCGCCGGTGACGGACGGCGCCAGCTGGACCGCATAGTGGCGCTGCAGCGACCGGGTCAGCCACCTCGAGTCGACACCCACGACGACGACGAACAGAGGGAAGGCGAGGAGAAGGTTGACGGCCTCGAGCACCTGGACGACGCGGTCGGCGGGGCAGCGGTCGAGGTCGTCGATGTAGAGGACTATGCGATCGATGCGCGGCAAGGCGTCGTGGGCGGGGGGCGCGGCCTCGGGCGGGTCCTCGCGGGCCGCCAACATGAGGTCCGCCAGCTTCTTGAAGTCGCGCCGGATGAGGGCGATGAGGCCGAGGTAGCGCTGGTACTCCGGGCTGGTGGCCCGTTCTTCGATGAAACGGTAGAGCCGGCGTCCCGCTTGGATCTCGGCCAGCTCGTTCTTCGCCTGCTCCACTGCCGTCATCGCCCGGGCCACCTCGTCACTGCGCCTCGCCTGTTCGGCGGTCAGCTGGTCGATCTCGGCCCGCAGCGCGGCCTCCTCCCGGGCGAATTGCTCGACCTGTCGGCGCTCTTGGCGGCTGCGGGCGGTTTCGGCTTCCCGCACGACCTTGGCGGCCTTGGACGCGGCGAGGTTGATCGCAGCCAAGGTCTTGTTGACGGCCGCCACCGCTCCGGCCGCAACAGGGAGCAAGGACGCGAAGAAGGCGGCCAGCGCAGACCCTTGCCCGGCGACGAGCAGTACCATGCCGACGGCGAGCATGACGGCGCCGGCGGATACGCCGCCGACGATCCAGCGCCGCTGCCGCTTGTCTTCCCACGCCTTCTGCCAGGCGAGGGCAAGCCGGGTGCCCGAGTAGCGGAGGTGCTCCTCCAGGGCTCGCAGCCCTTCGATCGTCTCGGCCACCGGGACGCCGGCGGCCTCCTTGAGCTCCTTGCTCGCTTCCTTGATCAGCTCTGCGGGGTCGGGGATCTCGGGGCCGTCGGCGCCGACCCTCCGGAGGTCGGCGATCTTCTCGGCCAGCTGTCCCTTGACGCTCTCCAGCTCCTCTTGAGCGGTAACCAGCCGCTTGTTGGCTGCCTCCTCCCGCTCCAGCGCCTCGGCTTGCAGCAGCTCGGCCGTCTCCAGGTTCTGCAGCACCTGTCGACGCTCTTGCTCCAACCGCTCGCGCTCCTCCTTCTGGCGCCTGGGATCACCGCGTTCGTCCGGGTCCGCCTCGGCCAGGCCCTCGAAGATGCGAGTCACCAGTCCGGCCCAGAGGTTGGCGTCGGCGTAGCTCCAGGCGTTGAAGAGGATCTGCTTGACATGAGAGCAGAAGGCTGGTTCGGGCCGCGAGGGATCCGTCTTCCTCGCTTCCTCGGCCGCCGCCGCTTGGCGGCAGATCTCACGGATCTCAGCTCGCATCTGCCTCATGAACGTGCTTTTGCCGGTGCCCCAGTCGCCGAAGAGGCCGACAGAGATCGGCGGCTCCACCTGCTTCGCCACGAGCAGCGTGCACAGGGAGCGAACGTCGTTCTCGAAGCCGAGATGGTCGTGGGCGGAGGGCTCGTCCCCGACGAACCCCGGGAACGCCCGCCGGTAGGGCTCGGTGGGGCCGGTGGTCGGCTCGCCGGTCAGGGACTGGGGCTCCTCCCAGCCCTCGACGTCCTGCGGAACGATCCCCCGGTGGGCCAGGGCCTCGACCACCTTGCAGCCAGTCACCGACAGCGCTCCGACGAGAAGGTGCCCGCTGTTGATCGCTTCCGACTCGATGCCGTCGGCGACCCAGACGGCGTTCGCCAGCGCCTTCTCGACGTGAGCGGAGAGCCGCGGTGGCGACGGGACGATCGTCGGCACCGGCCCGGATGGTCGCGGGAACCGCGACTTGCCCACCGCGTCAGCGAGGGCCAGCTCGAGGTCGTCCTCTCGTAGCCCCCGCCGTTCGGCGAGAGGTCGAAGCGGACCATCCGCCTGCTGGTACAAGCCGAGGATCAGATGCTCCATGTGCACTCTGTCCTCGTCGGACGCATCTCGCAGCCCTTGGGCATACGCCAGTGCGGCCATGGCCGAGGGAGTGAGCCGCTCGAGAGCCGCCGACGGATCGGTCGTCTCCGGTTGTGTCATGAGGAGCCGGGCGTGGCCCGACGGGGTCAGGATCCTGTCGAGCGGTTCGATCTCACCGATCACGGCGTCCAGGAAGCCGTTCTCCACGAGGCGCGAGTGGAGGTCGGGCTCGAGGAGGGCGAGCCCGACGACTACCAGGCGCCCGTGCAGCTGGGGGGCCAGCGCCTTGTCGAACAAGGCACGCACCTGGGCGAGCCACTCGAGCGTCGAAGCTCGGGCGGCCGTCGGTTCGTCGCCGACCTTGACCCGCTCGGCCTGGTGACCTCCGTACTCGCCGTGCTCGGCGAGGACCTGGCTGACCAACGCGAATGCAGAGAGCGGGCCCGGCGACCGCCGCAAGACCCCGGCGACCGTCGGAGACAGCCGGAGCCCGTCGTCCAGCAGGGCGCCCGCGGTCTCCGGGCCTACCAGGCCGTCGGCCGTCAGCCCGTGGAGTCGCTGGAACGCCCGTACGGCTCGCTCGGTGAGGGGGCCGTAGACGCCGTCGACGGGCCCCGGATTGAACCCTGCCTTCTGCAGCGCGCGCTGCACGGCGAGCACGTCCCCGCCCTTGATCGCCCCGTGCAGCGTCCGCCGGAGCGAATGGGTCCTCAACTTGTCGCCGGCCGGTTCCTCGGCCAGGCGACGCCACGTCTGCGGCCCTGCCAGACCGTCGGCCGGAAGCCCCCGAGCGGCCTGGAACCGCGCTACTGCCGCCGCCGTGTCCGGGCCGTAGATGCCGTCGATCCTGCCAGGATCGAACCCGGCGTCGCGGAGGGCACTCTGCAGGAGCCTCACGTCGTCCCCCGAGACTGCACCGTGGAGCGTGCGACCTCGCTGCGCCACCTCAAGCCTCCCGGATCGCCACTTCGATCGACTCTCGCGTCAGGCCGTCGGGCCCTCGGGCGAGGTTATGACGGCCGCGGCCGCCAAGACGACGGAGCACGTGACGCGACCCGCTGATACACCCCGAGACCTGGGCACCGCGCCATCGAGTGAGGTAGCCCCTCAGCTCGGCGGCAGGGCCCTCGTCCCAAAGCCCGACCGAGCGTCGCACACCGGCGGGCGCGGCGAGAGATGTAACCCCCGCCCGGAGCCGCGGGTCCAACTCCAAACTCGAGCGTGGAGGGGCGTTGGTCCAGGCTGTCCTCTTTCCCGGGCAAGGGACGCAGACCCCCGGCATGGGGGAGGCCTGGCGCGCCCATCCGGCCTGGGAGGTCGTCGAGCGGGCCGAGGCGGCGGTCGGCGAGCCCCTCGCCCGCCTCCTCCTGGAGGCCGGTGACGAGCAGCTGGCCCGCACCCGTGAGGCCCAGCTGGCGGTGATGCTCGTGTCGCTCATGGGCTGGGAGGCTGTCCGTGAGCGGGTTGGCGCCCCGGTGGCCATGGCCGGCCACTCCCTCGGCCAGATCACCGCCCTGGTGGCGGCGAGGGCCCTCTCACTCGACGACGGCGTCCGCCTCGCCGCCCGGCGGGCGGACTGCACCCAGCGGGCGGCCGACCGCACCGGTGGGCGCATGGCCGCTCTCATGGGCGCCAGCCTGGAGCAGGCCGAGGAGGCCTGCCGGTCGGCGCCCGGCGAGGAACCGGGCTGCTGGGTGGCCAACGACAACGCACCCGGGCAGGTGGTCGTGGGCGGCACGCCCGACGGCCTGGAGGCGGCGTCGGCCCGGGCCCGGGAGCTGGGCGTCCGCCGGGTCGTGCCCCTGAACGTCGGCGGCGCCTTCCACACGCCGCTCATGGAGACCGCCCGGACCGAGCTCGAGCCCGTCCTCGCCGCCACCCCGTTCGCCCCGACCGGGTGGCCGGTGATCTCCAACGTCGACGCCCGCCCCTACCAGGACGGGGACGGGTGGCGTGGCCGCCTGGCCGACCACCTGGTGCGGCCGGTGCAGTGGCGCTCGAGCATGGAGACCCTGGTGGCGCTGGGCGCCCAGTCGTTCCTGGAGGTGGGCCCCGGCGCCGTGTTGGGCGGGCTGGCCCGCCGCACCGTCCCCGATCGGCGGGTCCACAACGTCGCCGTCCCCGACGACGTCCCCCTCATGGAGGTCGCATAGATGGATGTCGCAGGCCGTCCGGCCGAGAGCGTCGGCGTGCACGGCGAGCGCCCGCTCGTCCCCGAGCGGGTGATCGTCGCCCCCGCCGACGGGCGCTTCCGCCCCGTGACCTCGGGCGACTCCGCCGACATCGCCGAGGAGCAGGTCATCGGCTTCGTCGAGAGCCCCAACCGGTCCACGCCGGTCCGCAGTCCGTTCCGCGGCGTGCTCATGGGGACGCTGGCCCATGCCGGTGAACGGGTCCGGGAGGGACAGCCGGTCGCCTGGCTGCGCCAGGCCTGACCGGCGGGACGGTGCCCTATGCTGACCGGATGACGGCCTGGGAGCAGGCGCCGCCCAGCCCGGCCGCGACCGCACACCCGCATCCTTTCCGGCCCGCGCCCGGAGGGCGGGCGGCCGTCGCCGGCTGGGGGACGGCGATCCCCGAGAGGGTGGTCACGAACCACGACTGGGCGGAGCGGGTCGACACCAGCGACGCCTGGATCGTCGAGCGCACCGGGATCCGCGAGCGGCGGTGGGCGGGGCCCGGCCAGACGACGGCGTCGCTGGCCATCGAGGCGGGCGCCGCCGCCATCAAGCTGGCCGACCTCAGCCCCGCCGAGATCGGCATCTGCATCGTCGCCACCTGCACGCCCGAGCAGCCCATCCCCGCCACTGCCTCCTTCGTGCAGGAGGGCCTGGGCCTGCGCTGCGGGGCCTTCGACCTCGACGCCGCCTGCGCCGGCTTCGTCTACGCCCTGGTGGTGGGCTCCGGCCTGCTCTCCACCGGCGGGCTCGACGCGGTGCTGGTCATCGGCTCCGAGGTCCTCTCCCGGGTCGCCGACCCCGAGGACCGCTCGACTGCCGTCCTCTTCGGCGACGGCGCCGGCGCGGTGGTGCTGGTGCCCGAAGGCTCGGGCCGGGCCGGCCCCCACCGGCCGAACGGCACCGACGGCGCCGGGCTCCTGGCGTGGGACCTCGGGTGCGACGGGTCGGCCGCCTCCCTGCTGGCCGTCCCCGCCGGCGGGAGCCGCCTCCCGACCAGTCCGGAGACGGTCGCCGCCGGCCTGCACTTCCTCAAGATGGAGGGGCAGGAGGTCTTCCGCCGGGCCGTCCGGGCCGTCGTCGACTCCGCCGCCGCCACGCTGGTCCAGGCGGGCGTGACGGCCGCCGACGTCGCCCTCTTCGTCCCCCACCAGGCCAACTCCCGCATCATCGACGCCGCCGCCTCCCGGCTGGGCATCCCGGCCGAGCGGACCTTCGTCAACATCGACCGCTACGGCAACACCTCGGCCGCCTCCATTCCGATCGCCCTGGCCGAGGCGGCCGACGAGGGCCGGCTCCATCCCGGCGACCTGGTGCTGCTGTCGGGCTTCGGCGCGGGCATGTCCTGGGCCAGCGCCCTGCTCCGCTGGTGACGGTCCCCGCCCGGGGGGGCTGACCATCGGCGGGCGCGTCGCCTTCGTCACCGGCGCCTCCCGGGGCATCGGGCGGGCCTGCGCTGTGGCGCTGGCCGCCGACGGGCACCGGGTCGGCGTGTGCTACGGGCACGACGACCAGGCGGCGGAGGAGACCTGCAAGGCGGTCGAGGCCGCCGGCGGCCAGGCGCTGGCGGTGCGGGCCGACGTCGTCGACCGGGCGGCGGTCGACGCCGCCTTCGGCCGGGTGGAGGAGGCGTTCGGCCGGGTGGAGGTACTGGTGGCCAACGCCGGCATCACCCGTGACGGCCTGTTCGTGCGCATGAGCGAGGACCAGTGGGCCGACGTCCTCCGCACGAACCTCGACGGGGCGTTCCACGCCATCCGGCGGGCGGCGCCGGGGATGCTGCGGGCCCGGTTCGGGCGCATCGTCACCGTGGGGTCGGTGGGCGGCCTGGCGGGGGCGGCGGGGCAGGCCAACTACGCGGCGGCCAAGGCCGGCCTCATCGGGCTCACCCGGGCCCTGGCCCGCGAGCTCGGCAGCCGTGGCGTGACCGCCAACGTGGTGGCCCCCGGTCCGATCACCACGGCGATGACCGACGCCCTCTCCGAGGAGCGGCGCCGGGAGATGACCGACGCGGTGCCCTTGGGCCGCTTCGGGTCGCCCGAGGAGGTGGCCGCCGTCGTCGCCTTCCTGTGCTCGGACGCCGCCGGTTACGTCAGCGGGGCGGTCGTCCCCGTCGACGGCGGCATGGGCATGGGCCACTGACGACGGTTCGGGAGATCGCCCGCCCGGCTGCTAGTTTTCTGTGGACGAGGGCTTCCCCGACAGGCGCTCCCCCGGCAGGATCGTAACCTTCCGTTCCTCTTGGAAGTCCGTTGGCTCTGAGGGCGCGCTCCTTCGAAGTCCCACCCCACCCAGAGGAGGACCGTGACGATGGACCGCCAGGAAGTGCTCGACAAGATCGCCGACGCCGCCGTCGAGGTCTTGGGAGTCGAGCGCGAGCTGGTCACCGAGGACGCCAGCTTCAAGGACGACCTCGACGCCGACAGCCTCGACCTCGTCGAGTTCGTCATGGCCGTCGAGGAGAGCTTCGGGATCTCGATCCCCGAGGAGAAGCTCCAGAACATCACCACCGTGGGGGCGGCGGTCTCCTACGTCATGGACAACGCCGGCGCCGAGTCGGCCACGGCCGAGACGGGGTCGGGCGGGTGACCGACGCAGGCCGGCACCGGGTCGCCGTCACCGGCCTGGGCGTCAAGACGCCGGCCGGGTGCGACCTGGAGACGTTCTGGTCGACCCTCTGTGAGGGGCGGTCGACGGCCGCGCCCATTCGCCGCATCGACGTCTCCGAGCTGCCCATCGGCTTCGGCTGCGAGATCGTCGACTTCGATCCGGAGCCGTACCTCGGCTACAAGGAGGCCCGGCGCACCGACCGGGTGGCCCAGCTGGGGTTCGCCGCCGCCGCCGACGCCCTCGCCTCGGCCGGCGACCCCGGCTGCGACCCCGCCCGCTGCGGGGTGGTCGTGGGCACCGGCGTGGGCGGCCTCATCACCCAGGAGGAGCAGGAGCGCGAGCTGTTCAGCCGGGGGCCCTCCCGGGTGTCGCCGTTCCTCGTCCCCATGATGATGGCCAACGCCACCGCCGCCCTGGTGGCCATGAAGCTGGGCTGGACCGGCCCCAACTTCTGCGTCGCCACCGCCTGCACGGCCGGCGCCCACGCGGTCGGGGAGGCGGCCCGGCTCATCCGCGAGGGCAGTGCCGACACCGTCCTGGCCGGCGGCGCCGAGGCCTGCCTCACACCGATCGCGCTGGCGTCGTTCGCCCGGATGGGTGCCCTCTCCAGCCGCACCGACGACCCCGCCCGGGCGTCCCGGCCGTTCGATCCCGACCGGGACGGCTTCGTGATCGGCGAGGGAGCGGGCTTCCTCGTGCTCGAGCGCCTCGACCGGGCCCAGGCGCGGGGCGCCCACGTCTGGGGGGAAGTGGTTGGCTACGGCCGCAACGCCGACGCCTACCACGTGACCGCACCGTCCCCCGGCGGCGTCGGCGCCGCCGCCTGCATGGAGCTGGCGCTGGCCGACGCCGGGGTGCAGCCGGCCGACGTCGCCCACGTGAACGCCCACGGCACCTCGACGCCGCTCAACGACGCGGCCGAGGCCGAGGCCCTGGTGAAGGTCTTCGGCGAGGGCGGCCCGCCGGTCACCTCGATCAAGGGCGCGGTGGGCCACCTCATCGGCGCCGCCGGGGCGGTCGAGGCCATCACCGCCCTCCTCTCGCTGCGGGAGGGCCTGGTTCCGCCCACCGCGAACCACGACCGCACCGACCCGGAGCTGGCCATCGACGTGGTCGCCGAGGCGCCCCGCGAGGTGGCGGCCGGTCCGGTGGTGTCCAACTCGTTCGGCTTCGGCGGGCACAACGCCACCCTGGTGCTGGCGCCTCCGGGCTGAGCGGCTGGCCGGGCCCATCCCGCAGGAACGGTGACGTCGACCATGGCAGGGGGGGAGGCCTCGGTCCCCGTCGCCTCCGGCCGGGGCGGCGCGGTCACCGCCGGGCTCGGCCAGATCGACGACCGGCCGGTGGCCCGGTTCACCCTCGCCGGGGGCAAGCACCGGGGCGCCATCGGGCCGGTCGAGGGCGACGTCATCGAGCGCCTGGTGCGGGTCGCCCTCGACCTGGGGGTCCCCGTCGTGGGCGAGGTGGCCACCTCCGGCGCCGACGTCCGCGAGGGCCTGGCGTCCCTCCACGCCTGGGGGAGGGTGGCCGCCGCCCTGAGCCGGGCCTCGGGGGCGGTGCCCGTGGTGCTGGCGGTGACCGGCCCGTGCGTGTCCGGTCCCGCCCTGCTCCTCGGCATGGCCGACCACGTGGTCATGACCACCGACGCCTACGCCTACGTCTCCGGGCCCAAGGCGGTGGCCGAGTTCACGGGGACGGCCACCACGCGGGAGGCGCTGGGCGGGGCGCCCGTCCACGACCGCCGGAGCGGGCTGGCGTCCCTCGTCGTGGCCGACGACGCCGAGGCGCAGTGGGCGGTGGCCGACCTCCTGTCGTACCTCCCGTCGAACTACCTGGAGGACCCGCCGGTGGCGGCGTGCACCGACCCGGTCGACCGGGGCTGCCGGGCGGCGGCCGAGGTGGTGCCGTCCCGCGCCACCGCGTCCTACGACATGAGGGTGGTCGTCACCGACGTGCTCGACCACGAGTCGTTCCTCGAGGTGCGGGCGGCCCACGCCCCCAACGTCGTCACCGGCTACGGGCGGGTGGGCGGCATGCCGGTCGGCGTCATCGCCAACCAGCCGTCGCAGAAGGCGGGCACGCTCGACATCGACGCGTCCCGGAAGGCGGCCCGCTTCGTGCAGTCCTGCGACGCCTTCGGGTTGCCCCTCCTCACCTTCGTGGACAGCCCCGGGTTCCAGCCCGGGCGCGACATCGAATGGCGGGGGATGATCCGCCACGGCGCCGAGCTCGTGCACGCCTACGCCGTCGCCACCGTTCCCCGCATCTGCGTGGTCGTGCGGAAGGCGTACGGGGGCGCCTACATCGTCATGGACTCCCGGGGCCTGGGCAACGACCTGTGCGTGGCCTGGCCGGAGGCGGAGATCGCGGTGATGGGGGCGCCCGGGGCGGTCGCCGTCCTCCACCGCCGCCGGCTCGACACCATCGAGGACGAGGACGAGCGGGCGCGGGTGCAGGCCGAGCTGGAGGCGGACTACGCCGAGCGCCACTGCACGCCGGCGGTGGCCGCCGAGCGTGGGTACGTGGACGAGGTCATCGACCCGCTCGACACCCGGCGGGTGGTCGTCGCCGGCCTCCAGGCGCTGCGGTCCAAGCGAGCGGTGCCGGCGGACGGCGCCCGCCACACCAACACGCCGCTCTAACGGGGGCGCCATGCTGCTCGAGGGCAAGCGCATCGTGGTGACCGGCGTGCTGTCCGACACGTCGATCGCCTTCGCGGTCGCCCGCCTGGCCCAGGAGCAGGGGGCGGAGATCGTGCTGACCTCCTTCGGGCGGGCCCGGCGGCTCACCGAGCGGGCAGCCAAGCGGCTGGAAACCGAGCCCGAGATCCTCGAGCTCGACGTCACCAACCCCGCCCACCTCGACGCCCTCACCGACGACCTCCGGGAGCGGTGGGGGAGGGTGGACGGCGTCCTCCACGCCGTCGCCTTCGCCCCCGAGGCGTGCCTGGGCGGCGACTTCCTGCGGGCCGGGTGGGACGACGTGGCGACCACCCTCCACGTGTCCGCCTACTCGCTCAAGTCCCTCGCCGGGGCGGTGCTGCCCCTCATGGAGTTCGGCGGGGGATCGATCGTCGCCCTCGACTTCGACGCGCGCCAGGCGTGGCCCGCCTACGACTGGATGGGCGTGGCCAAGGCCGCCCTCGAGTCGACCGCCCGCTACCTGGCACGCGACCTGGGCCGCCACCACATCCGGGTCAACCTGGTGTCGGCCGGCCCCCTGCGGACGCTGGCGGCCAAGGGCATCGGCGCCGGCTTCGACGAGATCGAGCAGGTGTGGGATTCCCGCGCCCCGCTGGGGTGGGACAGCCGCGACGCCGCCCCCGTGGCCCGGGCCTGCGTGGCCCTGCTGTCGGACTGGTTCCCGGCGACGACGGGGGAGATGGTCCACGTCGACGGCGGCTTCCACGCGGTGGCCGCCCCCTTGCCCCGCGAGCCGACGCCCGACCAGTAGGTCTCGTTTCGTTCTGGGCGCGCTCAGGGTCACCAGGTGACCCTTGGCGCGCCCGGTTCGGCGAGAGCGAACTAGGACCCCGGCATGCCGGCGCCCTCGACGCCCCCTTCCAGGCCGCTGCGGCGCCGGAACGGCGACGTCGTGGTCGTCTCCGTGGGGGGCGGCTGGGGCGCCCCGGCGCCGGCGTTCGGCCCCCCCGGGGCGCCGGGCGGGGCGGGCGTCCCTGCGGCGGGCGGAACGGTGTCGGTCCCCGCTGGCAGCGAGGGGGCCGGGGCGGCCGTGGTCGTCGTGGTCTCGACGCTCGTGCTGGTCGAGCTCGACGTCGTGGTGGTGGTGGACGACACCTCGTCGTCGTCGCCGCACCCGACGGCGAGCGTCACCGCCGCCAGCACGACCAACGCGGCTCTCCCGGGCCTCCTCATGGCGGGGCCGAGAGTAGCCGTGCGGCTAGAAGGTGCCGCCGTTCAGCGCCTTCTGCAGGGCGCGGACCGTGTCGGGGCCCAGAAGACCGTCCTCGGCCGCCCCGATGTGCTTCTGCAAGGCGGTGATGGTCACCGGCCCGACGTCGCCGTCCACCGGGACGCCCAGACGGCGCTGGAGGGCGCGCTCGGACTCCGGGCCGAAGTCGCCGTCCGTCGCCACTCCGCAGGTCCACTGGAGCGCCTTGATCGTCTGCGGGCCGAACTCACCGTCCTCGCCGAGGGGGAGGAACGGGTTGGTCGGCCGGACCCCGCGGACCGTCTCGCCTGTCACCAGGTCCTCGAGAGGGACCTCGAGCCGGTTGTAGTCGACGCCCCCGCCGAAACCGGCGATCTGCCTGTTGCTCGTGAACTGCCAGATCGTGTACCTCGGCCACCGGTCGAGCTTCACCGAGTCGGGGTGCTCGCCGCCGTCGTTCGGGCCGTAGGCGGCGATCCAGAGCGGCATCCGCGTGGCGCAGCGGGCCGTCGAGACCTGGGCGAGGTAGGGGGCGTAGGAGTAGTAGAGGACCTTCCCCCGCAGTTCGGGGTGGCGCTCCTCGACCGTGTCGAGGAAGTCGAGGACGAAGTCCTCGTGGGCCTCGCCCTTGAGGGCGCCCTCCCACTCGTCGTCGATCATCACGCCCTCGCCCGTCCGGAGGTCGCCGATGAAGCTCAGGAAGTGCTCGGCCTCCTGGCGCCCGGTGCGCCCCGGCTGGGGGCGGATGAAGTGGTAGAGGATCACCGCCAGGCCGGCGGCGTGGGCGTCGTCCCGCATCGTGCGGAGCAGCGCCGCCTCCTCGGGGTCGTCCTGGTCGGGCCAGGTCAGGCCCTCGGTCTGCTTGATGCAGATCCACCGGTGCCCGGCGCCGGCGTAGGCCCCGAAGTCGAACCCCCTCTGGTGCCCCGAGATGTCTGCGCCGTAGATCGGCATGCCGTCTTCCCCAGTCATCCTGCGTTCTCAGGGGAGAGTCCGCCGAAGGGCGGCTGATACCGGACACCAGCTGTTCTTTACGGGATCGGTCGGCTGATCGTGCTGGTGCCCGGAGCGGGATTCGAACCCGCAAGCCCTTTCGGGCAATGGGGTTTGAGCCCATAGCGTTTGCCGATTTCGCCATCCGGGCGCAAGTCCCATGTTACCGCCGTCCTCACGGGCGGCCTTGGACGCTCCCGCCTCGGCACTGCGCGTCGAGGTGGCGGTGGCGGTGGTGGGTGCGCCGGGCCCGAGACGCGAGAGAGCCCCAAGGAAGTCCGTTGACGTCACCCTTTCGGGCGTCGCCTCGGTTTCCCCCTCGGGGCTCGACAACCACCATAAGCCCAGAGGCCTGAGGACGTCAAGAGGTTTCCGCCTCCCGTCACACCCCCCACTCGGGCGCCTGGGTGAGCAGGAACCGGCTGACGGCCAGGCAGCGGTCGAGCACGTCGCACAGGAGCTCCTCGCCGCCGAGGACGCGGGCGAGGGAGACCTGCTGGCGGGCGACGACGGTGAGGCTGCGCTCGGGGGCGTCGGTGACCGACCCGAACGAGTCGATGGCCGACACCTCGAGGGGCAGCTCGGGCCCGCCCACGCCGGCCAGGTCGGTGGCGAGGAGCAGGAGGTCGGGGCCCTTGGGAAGGGGCGGGAGGGCCCAGGTGAAGATCAGGGGGAAGTGGAACTCGTCGGCGGGCTCGTCATCGTCGGGGAGTTCGGCGACGACGTCCTCGAAGGCGAGGAGGATCCGCGGCTCGACCTCGAGGGCGAGGTGAAGGTCGAGCGGGCCTCCGCATCCCTCCTCGGGATGAAGGTCGACCTCCCAGACCTGACGCAGCGAGTACGTCTCCACGAAGTGGCGCTCGTCGTGCACGTGGAAGCCGTGGTCGACGGCGTGATCCTTGAGCTCGGCGACGTAGCCGGCCACGTCGATGGCGGCCAAACACGTACCTCCTGGGCGGACGGGACGGATCGAGCGTAGGCCAGGCCCGCCGCCTATAGCGTCGGCGGTCGATGGGGGTGGACGAGGTGCTCGAGCTGCTGGACGCCTCGGCGGCGGCGGTGCGGCGGGCCCTCGACGGCCTCGACGACTGGGGCCCGGCGGGCACCCGGGCGGGCCAGTACCGCAGCGACCTGGCCGCCGACGACGCCGCCTTCGCGGTGCTCGACGCCGCCGGCGTCGGCGTGCTGAGCGAGGAGAGTGGGTTGCACAACGGCGACCGCGACCTGCTGGTCGTCGTCGACCCGGTGGACGGCTCGACCAACGCGTCGAGGGGCATCCCCTGGTACGCCACCAGCCTCTGCGCACTCGACGCCGAGGGCCCCTCGGCCGCCCTGGTTGTCAACCAGGCGACGGATGAGCGCTTCGAGGCGGTGCGGGGCGCGGGCGCCAGGCGCAACGGGGGGCCGATGGCCCCTACCGGCTGCCGGGCCCTCGGCGACGCGCTGCTCGGGATGACGAGTGTCCCACCCCAGCCCCTGGGCTGGCGCCAGGTGCGGGTTCTGGGAGCCGCCGCCCTCGACCTCTGCGCGGTGGCCTGCGGGCAGTTCGACGCGTACGCCGACTGGAGCCGCAACGCCCACGGTCCCTGGGACTACCTGGGCGGAATGCTCGTCCTCTTGGAGGCGGGCGCGGTCGTGGCCGACGCCTTGGGCCGCGACCTCGTGACCCGGGAGGCGACCGCCCGGCGGATACCCGTGGCGGCGGCGACGCCCGAGCTGCTGGCCGAGGTCGTCGCCGCCCGGGCCCGAGTCGGCTGACCGGTCGTCGGCGACGCGGCCTAGTCTCGGTCGGTGGCCTCGGGCGTGCGCCCTCTCCTCTTCCGCGTGTGGCGGGTCCTGCCCTGGCAGGTACGGGTCTTCGTCATCCGCCGCCTCACCCCGTCGTACTGGGTCGGGGCGATGTGCTTCGTCGAGCGGGCGGACGGCGCCGTCCTCCTCGTCCGCCAGTCGTACCGGAAATCGTGGGCGTTCCCCGGAGGGCTGCTGAAGCGGAACGAGGACCCCGTCGACGCCGCCACCCGGGAGCTGGAGGAGGAGATCGGTCTCCTGGTCGAGCTGGAGGACAACCCCAAGGTCGTCGTCGACGCCCGCTCACGGCGGGTCGACGTCATCTACCGCACCCAGGTCGGCGGCGACGTCGAGCCGTCCCCCAAGTCGGCGGAGATCCTCGAAGTCCGCTGGTTCCCTCCTGACGAGCTGCCAACGGTGCAGCGGGAGACGGCGGCGGCGTTGGTCGCCCTGGGCCGGGCCAACCGCCCGGCCTCTTCGCGCTCCTGAGGTTCTCGAGTTACTCGCGCCACAGGCGGGGCGGGGGGTCGCTCCCCTCGGGGGGCGTGGTCGGATGGCGCAGCTTCGAGAGCGCCTTGGCCTCGATCTGGCGGATCCGTTCCCGGGTGAGCCGGAACTCCTGGCCCACCTCCTCGAGGGTGCGGGGCCGGTCCCCGACCAGGCCGAACCGGAGCTCGAGGATCCGTTGCTCCCGCTTCGAGAGCGTGGCCAGGACGGCCCGTAGCTCCTCGCGCTCGATGGCGACGACGGCGGCGTCGAACGACGCCTGGGCGTTGGGGTCCTCGAGGAAGTCCGCCAGCTCGGCGTTGTCGTCGCCGACCTGCTCGAACAGCGAGACGGGGTCGGGGGCGACCCGCTGCGCCTCCCTGACCCGTTCGGGCGTGAGCCCGGTCTCGGCGCTGAGCTCCTCGGCGGTGGGCTCGCGGCCCAGCACGCGGGCCAGGCGGGTGGTGGCCCGGGACACCTGCGCCACCGTCTCGACCATGTGCACCGGCACCCGGATGGTGCGGCTCTTGTCGGCGATGGCGCGGCTGACCGCCTGGCGGATCCACCAGGTCGCGTACGTCGAGAACTTGAACCCGCGCCGGTGGTCGAACTTCTCGACGGCGCGCATGAGCCCGAGGTTGCCCTCCTGCACCAGGTCGAGCAGTGGGAGCCCGCAGGGCTGGTAGCGCTTGGCGATCGAGACGACCAGCCGCAGGTTGCTCTGGATGAACTGCTCCTTGGCGGCATGGCCGGCGTGCGAGCGTCGGCGCAGCTCGCGGCGCCGGGCGTCCTCGAGCGCGGGCCCGCCGGCGGCCAGCTCGGCGTCGGCCCTCCGCCCCGCTTCCATGGTCTTGGCCAGCTCGACCTCGTCTTCCGCCGTCAGCAGCTCGTAGCCGCCGATCTCTTTGAGGTACTGGCGCATGAGGTCGGCAGGCATGTCGCCTCTGCTCGCCACTGACATACCTCGACGACCCCCCGCACTGCCTCGCCTGGCGACGAGAGTACTGCGAGCGACGGCCTTCGGGCCTTCCGCCGCCGCCTGGTCAGTCGGCCAGCTCGGCGTCCCATGCCTGGGACGCCTTGATGTCGCCCAGACGCCGGCTGACACCCTCCGGCCGGACCAGCAGCGGGTCGTCGACGTACACGTCGAGCACCTTCGTGCGCGTCCCCGGCTCTTCGAGCCACACGGCCAGCCAGTTGCCGGTCCGCTGCACG
>DATAAF010000133.1:0-22270 GCA_036260255.1 Acidimicrobiales bacterium
CAGCCCCCGCGACCGGTCGCGGAAGGACTCGGCCACCTCGAGCGCCGCCAGCACCTTGTCGTCCCGCAGGAGCCAGGGCATGGGCGACCGACCTCAGCACGCGATGACGGGCGAGGCCACGACCATCACACGTTGAACCGGATCTCGAGGACGTCGCCGTCGGCGACCTCGTAGTCCTTGCCCTCGATGCGCAGCCTGCCCGCCTCGCGGGCGGCAGCCCAGGAGCCCAGCTCGAGCAGGGCGTCCCAGCGGATGACCTCGGCCCGGATGAAGCCCCTCTGGAGGTCCGAGTGGATCACGCCGGCGCACTCGGGCGCCCGGGCGCCCGCCCGGAAGGTCCACGCCCGCGACTCCTTGTCCCCGGTGGTGAGGAACGTCCGCCGCCCGAGCAGGTGGTAGGCGGCCCGCACGATGCGGGGAAGCGCCCCCTCGCCCAGGCCGAGCCCCTCGAGCAGCTCCGCCCTCGAGTCGGCGTCGAGCTGGGCCGCCTCCGCCTCGAGCTGCACGCTCACGCCGAGGACGTCGGCCGCGCTGCCGAGCTCGGCCGCCACCGGCTTCACCAGCGCGTCGGCATCGCCCACCTGGTCCTCGCCCAGGTTGACGACCGCCAACACCGGCTTGTTGGTCAAGAGGAACATCGGGCGCAGGGCGGCGCGCTGGTCGGCCGACAGCGTCGACCGGTAGATGGGCGTCCCCGCGTTGAGCACCTCCACCGCCGCTTCCAGCACGTCGGCCTCGGCGGCCGCCGTCGGATCGGACCGGGCCATCTTTCGCCGCTTCGCCAGCTGGGCCTCGGCCGACTCGGCGTCGGCGAGGACGAGCTCCAGCTCGAGGGTGTGCAGGTCGTCGAGGGGGTCGGTGCCGCCGACCACGTTGTCGTCCACGAACGCCCGCAGCACGAGGACGACGGCGTCCACCTCGCGGATGCCGCCGAGGAAGCGGTTGCCCAGGCCCTCGCCGGTCGACGACCCCGCCACCAGCCCGGCGATGTCGACGAACTCCACGGTGGCGGGCACGACCTTGCGCGACCGGCTCATCTCGGCCAGCGCCGACAGGCGGTGGTCGGTGACCTGGGCCACGCCGACCTGGGTCTCGGTGGTGGAGAAGGGGTGGGCCGCCACCACCGCCGAGCCGCCGGTGAGGGCGTTGAACAGGGCGGACTTGCCCGCGTTGGGCAGGCCCACCAGTCCCAGGCGCTCCACGGGCTCAGGGTACCGCCGGTGGCACCACCGTCCGGGCGCCGTCGGCGACGCCGATAGCCTCTCCGGCCATGTCGAAGAAGACGAGCAAGCGCAAGGCCCGGGCCCGCCGCAAGAAGGCCAACCACGGGCGTCGGCCCAACGCCAAGTAGACGCCCGCTCGCTCCCGCCGACCCCGCTGAGCGCGTACCCGGCAGTCCGGGTCCCGCCCGCACCTCCGGCCCGCGTCGACGGCGTCGTCGACGTCCTCCACGGCCGGGCCGTCCCCGACCCCTACAGGTGGCTGGAGGACGGCGACTCGGCGGAGACGGCGGCGTGGACCGAGGCCCAGAACGCCCGCACCCGGGCGGTGCTCGACGCCCTCCCCTCCCGGCCCGTCCTGCACGCCCGGTTCCTCGAGCTGCTGCGGGTCGGAGCGGTGGGGCCGCCGGCGGTGGGGGGCGACCGTGTCTTCGCGCTGCAGCGGGAGGGCGACCAGGAGCAGGCGGTGCTGGTCGTCCGCAGCGCCGTCGACGCCGACAGGCCGCTGCGGGTCCTCGTCGACCCGGCCGGTCTGACCGCCGACCAGACGGCGGCGATCGACTGGTTCTCTCCGTCGCCCGACGGTCGACTGGTGGCCTACGGCGTCTCCGAGGCGGGCAGCGAGCGGGGGACACTGCGCATCCTCGACGTCGACACCGGCGAGCTGCTGCCGGACGCCATCCCCAACGTCCGCCACCCGTCGCCGGCGTGGCTGCCCGACGGCTCGGCGTTCGCCTACAGCCGCCTGCCCGACCCCGCCACGGTGGCCGAGGGCGAGGAGGGCTACTGGGAGACCGTCTGGTGGCACGAGGTCGGCGAGCCCGGCGCCGACGCCGACACCCTCGTCCTGGGCGACCTCGACCGCACCGCCCTTCCCGTGGCCGCCATCTCCCCGGACGGGCGGTGGCTCGTCCTCCACGTCCACCTCATGCCGACGCGGACCGACGTGGTCCTCGTCGACCGCTCCACCGGCGGTCGTACGACGGTGGTCGAGGGCGAGGAGGCCTCGACCTGGTGCCAGGTCGTCGGCGACCACCTGTACGCGGTGACCAACCTCGGGGCGCCGCGCGGCCGGGTCGTGCGGGCGTCGGTGCACGCCCCCCGAGCCGCCGAGTGGGAGACGATCGTCGCCCCGAGCGAGGCGGTGATCGAGGCCGCGGTGGTCGCCGGCGAGTCGCTGCTTGTCTCGTCCACCGAGCACGCGGTGTCCCGACTGCACCGCTACCCGCTGGACGGCTCGGGCGGCGAGGAGGTCGCCCTCCCCGACATGGGCTCGGTCGTGGGCCTCGACGCCGACCCCGCCGCCGACCGGGCCTTCCTCTCCTTCACGTCGTTCACCCGGCCGTCGGCGCTGTGGCGGTGGACACCCGGCGGGGGCGGCGGCGTCGAGCCGTGGAGCCGGCTGCCCTCGCCGGTCGACCCGGGGGCGTTCGTCACCGAGCAGGTGCGCTACGCCTCGACCGACGGGACGGATGTGCCCATGTTCCTCGTCCGGGCCGCCGGAACCGTCCCATCACCGGGGACGCCGACGGTCGTGAGCGGCTACGGGGGGTTCGCCATCCCCTCGACGCCCGGGTTCGGCGTTGGGCTGGTGGCCTTCTGCGAGCGAGGCGGGGTCTACGCGGTACCCGGCATCCGGGGCGGCGGCGAGTACGGCGAGGACTGGCACCGCGCCGGCATGCTCGACCGCAAGCAGCAGGTGTTCGACGACTTCGCCGCCGCCGCCGACTGGCTGGTCGCCAACGATCGGACCAGCTCGGAGCGACTGGCCGTACGGGGCGGCTCCAACGGCGGCCTGCTGGTGGGCGCCACCATCACCCAGCGGCCCGACCTGTGCCGGGCAGCGCTGTGCGCCGTCCCCCTCCTCGACATGCTCCGGTACCACCGCTTCCTCATCGGGGCCCTGTGGGTGCCCGAGTACGGCGACCCCGACGACGCCGACCAGTTCGCCGCGCTGGCCGCCTACTCGCCGTACCACCACGTCGTCGACGGCACCGCCTACCCGGCGACGCTGATCCTGGCGGCCGAGTCCGACTCCCGGGTCGATCCGATGCACGCCCGCAAGTTCGCCGCCCGGCTACAGGCGGCCACGTCGACGCCGGAGGAGCGGCCGATCCTGCTGCGGATCGAGACCAGGGCGGGCCACGGCCAGGGCAAGCCGGCGTGGAAGCAGGCGGACGAGCTGGCCGACACCTGGTCCTTCCTCGTGTGGCAGCTCGGCGCGGGCTGATCGGGAGTGGACGTATCACGGTCCGCCCTCGGGGCTCTGAAGGAGCGGAAGACACGATCTCGTCCCGGCGGCCTGGTCCCGCGCCGACGGGGCGACGGCGAGCACCTGGACCGTGTTCAAAGAGCGCGTCGGTCCTCACCCCCACCGGGGACCGGCAGCGCCAATCCGGTCCGGGTGCTCGCTACCCCCTTGGCGTCAGCTGCGCCCGGGGAGCACCGCCCGGCGCACCGCCCGGACCACCGTGTGGTCGGCGTGGCGGCGCACCGACATGTCGTCGGTGAGGGCCTCGACGACGTAGAGGCCCCGCCCCTGCTCCGCCGACGGGTCGGGAAGGTCGTCGCCGTGGCGGTCGACGAGCTCGAACCCGGCGCCGTCGTCCTCCACCTCGACCACCACCGCGTCGCCCTCCGCCCACGCCCGGAGAGCCAGGGCGCCCGGAGCGCCGCTGGCGTGGCGGACGGCGTTGGAGCACAGCTCGGACACCACGAGGAGGAGGTCGGAGCGCTCGGCGTCGTCGACGGCCAGGTACTGGAGCCAGTCGGCGAACAGGTGCCGGGCCAGGGGGATGGTGGCGGGGCTGGGCGAGAAGCGGTACTCGAACGGCGCCAGCCGCGCCCCCGTGGACGGCGCCGGCGGCGTGCGGCGGCGCAGCACCAGGGCCAGCGAGTCGTCCCGGCGCTGGGCCCCGAACAGGGCCCGCTGCACGAGGGCGCGGGCCACGTGGGCGGCCGGGTACTCGGCCGTCTGGGCGGCGGCGGTGGTGATGCCGTCGAGGCCGGCGAGGATGTCCTTGGACGCTTCAATGAGGCCGTCGGTGTAGAGCACGAGGGTGTCCTGGCGCTCGAGCACGACGGTGGCGATCTCGCTCGAGCCCGCCCCCGGCCACCCGATGGCGACACCCGGCGCCGAGACCAGCCGGACCCGGCGCTCACCGGACACCAGCAGGGCGGGCGGGTGCCCACCCCCGGCCAGGTGGACGGTGCCGTCCGACGGCCGGTAGCGGGCCACCAGCACGGTCGCCACCAGGTCCGGGCTCTGCGCCGTCACCAGCGCGCCGGCGCGAGCCACCAGCCGGTCGAGCGAGCAGCCGTCGAGGGCGAGGAGGCGGAGGGCGTGGGTGACGCTCACCGCGTCCTTGGTCGCCGAGACCCCCTTTCCCATGACGTCGACGACCGCCAGGTGCAGGTCGCCGTTCGGGAGGAGGAGCCAGTCGTAGAGATCCCCTCCTGTCGGGGCCCCGGGGTCGGCGGGGAGGTAGTGGACGCCGAGCTCGGCCGAGGGCACCTCGGGCATCGGCGGGCGCACCGCCTCCTGGAGCTGGTGAACGACCTCCTCCTGGGCCGCCTGCAGCTCGGTGAGGCGGGTCACCGTCTCCAGGTTGTCGAGGGCCACCGCCAGGTGAGAGGCGAAGGCCACGACCGTCGCCTCCTCCTCGGCGTCGAACTCGCGCGGGCCGGGCCCGGCGACGAGGATGATGCCGTGAGGCAGCGCGTCGGCGGCGAGGACCGGCACGACCAGCCCGGCGCTGTCGTCCCCGAGCCCGGCGCGGTGCGAGAAGCTGAGATAGCGGGGGTCCCCGAGCAGGTCGTCGCTGCGGCGCACTATTTCGAAGCCGGGACCGGTATCGAGCAGGGACCGCATGGCCGGGCGGGCGAAGCGGTCGACGTCCGAGTCGTGCACACCCACCGCGGTGGTGGCCGGGTTGCTGCCCCGGCGGAAGTCGAGGTAGGCGACGACGGGGGCGCCGATGGCCGTCTGCACGGCCTCCACGACCCACGTGACCTTGGCCTCGACGTCGGTCGGGCCGTGGACCGCGGCGGCCGCACTCCCGAGCAGTTCGAGAGCCACCGGCTGCACCGTGAGAGCGGCAGTGGTCTCGTGCATCCTGTTCGAGGGTACTCAGCAACCCGTCGTTAGGCTGAGCCGCCGGTGACCGCCGGAACGGTGAACTGGCTCGGTGACCCGCTCGTCCACGAGGGGGTCGTCGAGCGGCGCTTCGACCTGGATGTCGAAGGCCGAACCGTTCCCGCGCTGCTCTGGACGCCCGAGCGGGCGACCGGCGCCCGGCCCCTCGTGCTGTTCGGCCACGGGGCGACCCGGGACAAGCGGGTCGACTACATCGTCGCCCTGGCGCGCCACCTCGTCCGCGAGTTCGGCTTCGCCGCCCTGTCCCTCGATGCGCCCGGGCACGGCGACCGCCGGGCCAACCCGATGGCCGACGACATGCAGCGGTTCGCCGACTTCCTCTCCGAGTGGTCGCGGCCCGACACGGTCGACGACGTGATCGCCGAGTGGAAGGCGGCGCTCGAGGTGGTGCGTAGGCTCGACGAGGTGGGCGACGGCCCCCTCGGCTACTGGGGCCTGTCCATGGGGACGATCTACGGGGTGCCGCTGGTGGCCGCCGAGGCCCGCGTGCAGGTGGCCGTGTTCGGCTTGATGGGCCTGGTCGGGCCGACGCGGGACCGGCTGGCCACCGACGCCGGGCGGGTCACCTGCCCCGTCGCCTTCCTGCAGCAGTGGGACGACTCGCTGCTGCCCCGACAGCAGGTGCTCGACCTCTTCGACGCCATCGCCTCGGTGGACAAGCGACTGCACGCCCACCCGGGCGAGCACGCGTCGGTGCCGGTGGAGGAGATCGAGTTCTCGGTGGCGTTCCTGGCCCGCCACCTGGCCACCGGTGCGGGTGCCGGCCCCCGCTGATCAGCCCTTCGTCGCCGGCCGCCGGCCCCGCCAGAACACCCAGTCGCCGAGCCGGAGGACGAGGGCGATCGCGCCCATGATGGCGGCGGCGGCGGCGACGCAGAACGCGAACCAGGTGATGCTGTTCAGCGCCCCCGTCGTGGCGCTCGCCACGGCAAAGGGCACGACGGCGGTGGCGAGGGCGACGAGCACGAAGGCGAGGAGGTGGCCCACCGGCTCCTCGTCGCCGGTGGTCGGCCGGTTCGTCGCTTCCAGCTCCACGTGCTGTAGAGCCGTGCGCGCCGGGCGCTGATACGGCGCGTCGCTGGTCGGGACCGCCGTCGGTATGGTGACCCGGTGGCGACCCGGGTGCCCGTCCTCGTCGTCGTCGCCTACCTGCTCCTGGGGTCGGCATGGCTGGTCGGGAACCCACCGGGCGGGGCACCGGACGAGCCCGCCCACTACCTCAAGGCGCTGGGCGCCGGGCGGGGGGACCTCCACCTCCGGCGCCGTCCGCCCCCTCCGCCGGACCTCGCGACCCTCGACGAGCAGCGGAAGTGGCACGCCGTCACCGCCCGGCTCGTGCGCATCCCGCCGGGCCTCGACCCGTCGCCCCTTCCGTGCAGCGCGTTCCATCCCGAGATCTCCGCCGGGTGCCTGCGCAACGAGCGACCGCCGGGAGCCACCGAGGCCGCCACCATCGTCGGCCCCTACCAGCCCTTCACCTACGTGGTGCCCGGGCTGCTCATGCGCGCCGCCGAGGACGCCGAGAGCGCCACCCGCTTCGGCCGCCTGGGCTTCTGGCTGCTGTCGGCGGCGCTCCTCGGATTGTCCGTCGCCCTCCTCTGGGCACCGGGCCAAGGCGGGTGGTGGCTGATCGGCCTGGCGGTCGCGGTCACGCCGATGGTCGCGTTCATGGTGTCGACGCTGTCGGCCAACGGGTTGGAGATCGCCGCCGGGCTCTGCTTCGCCGCCGCGCTCCTGCGCCTGGCTCGGGGCGGCGACGAGCGGGCGTGGGTGTGGGCCGCCCTGGCCGCCGGCGGCGCCCTGCTCGCCATCGCCCGGGTGACGGGCGTGTTGTGGGTGGTCCTCTCCCTCGCGGCCGTCCTCTGCGTGTCGGGCGTGGCACCGGCCCGGGCCGTCCTGCGCCGGGGAGGCCGGCGGGCGGTGTGGGCGGCCGCCGTGGTGGGGAGTGCGGTCGCGGCGACCATGGCGTGGGAGCTGGCCGTCCAGCCCCGACCGCGCCGGAGCCTGGGCGCGGCGGTCCGAGGGCTGCGGGGCGAGCTCGGGGAGCTCCCCGAGATCCTCGACCAGGCGATCGGCATCTTCGGGTGGCTCGACACGAGGATGCCGACCGTCGCCTACGCGACGTGGAAGGTGCTCCTCCTGGCCCTGCTGGTCGCCGCCTCCGCCGTCGGGACCCGCCGGCAACGGCTGGCCGTCGCCGCAGTGGCCGCCGGGACCGTGGTGGCCACCGTCGGCGTGGCGACCCTCAACCGGGCGACCGGCTTCGGCGCCCAGGCGCGCTACGTCCTTCCCTTCCTGGTGGTGCTGCCGCTGGCGGCGGGCGAGGTCCTCTTGGCCAACCGGGCGCGGGTGCGGGTCCCGGCAGGCCTCGTCCGCTGGCTGCCGGTCGGGTTCGTGGTGCCCGCCACGGGCGTCCACCTGCTCGGGTGGTACGCCAACGCCCGCCGCCACGCGGTCGGCGTCCCGGGCCCGTGGGCGTTCATCGCCCAGGCTGAATGGAGCCCACCCCTCGGGTGGTCGACGTGGTTGGCCGTGGCCGGCGGGGCGGCGTTCGTGCTCGTGCTGGCTGCGTTCCTGGCCGCGGTGAGCACCCCGGGCGGTCGCCCAATGGCTGCGGCACCCGCCGGGTCGCCGACGACCGAGGCTCCTGCGCCGCCTGCGCCCGCGCCTCCGCCTACCCCGGGGCGGCCAGCACCGGCCCCACGCAGGGATGGTTCGTGAGGTTGTTCTGGGGCACGGGCCCGCCGATGTCGGCCGCGGTGCGCCCGAAGTTGTTGTCCCGCCACACGTTCTGGTCGCACGGCGTGCTCGGGGTGACGTTGGCGTTGCCGTCGTAGGCGTTGAACGCCCTCCCGCCCCCAGGGATCTGGTTGTTGCGCAGGGCGGTGTTGCCGATGAAGAAGCTGCGGGTCGCCGGGTTGCCCGGCCGGTGGTCGAGCACGGCGATGCCGTACTTGGCGTTCTCGTTGACCGTGTTCCCCCGCACGGTGTGGCGGATGGGCGGGTTGGGGCCGCCGGTCATGAACACGATCCCGCTGCCCCCGTTGCCCGGGCCCTCGAACAGGCGGGCGCCGGGCAGGCCGGTGGGGTAGCCGAAGCCGTTGCGGTTGACCTGGTTGCCGACGATGACGTTGTCGCGGATCAGCGGGCCTTCGCAGACCGCTCCGGGCCCGAAGTCGGGGCAGCTCGAGGGGATGAAGACGCCGGTGTTGCCGTTGTCGAAGATCGTGTTGCCGGTGATGGTGTTCTCGTAGGGCGAGCCCGGCCCCAGGCCCTCGAACTTCACGCCGTGGTTCTGCTGGTTGATGAAGGTGAACGGCCTCTGGGTCGGGTGGGTCGGGCCGCACACGTGCACGATCCCGCCGCCCGACGTGGAGAAGCGGAAGAAGTCGAACTCGGGGCAGATCTCCGGCTGGCTGTTCCGGGTCACCAGGTTGCCGTGGACGACGTTGCGCCCGGCTGCGCCCAACAGGCCGATTCCGTCGAAGGGCCCGTTGTCTCTGACCGTGTTCCCGGTGATGTAGTTCCCGACCGAGTCGAAGACGACGATCCCGTCGCCGAGGTCGTTGGTCCCCGGAGGCCCCAGGTTCTCCTCCACCCTGACCCGGGTCACCGTGTTGGCCGAGCCGCCCTGGATCACGACGCCGGCGGCGAAGTTCCTGATCGAGCCTGGACCGACGACGCGGTTCCTCGTCCCCCGGATCCGCACGCCGGCGAACTGGCCCGGCGCGAAGCGCACGGTGTAGGGCGCGCCCAGGACCCCGTTGTCCCCGAGGGCGGCCGCCTGGGTGACCTGCCGGGTCTCGAGCCGCCCCCGGATGGTGTGGCCGTTGAGGTTGAGGGTGATCCCGTTCCCCTGGAGGACGAGCCCGTTCCCGTCGGGGCAGACGAGGTCGGAGTGGAGGCTGGTGCTGGCGGTGACGACCTGCCCGCAGGTCAAGTGGTTGGCCGCCGCGGGGGCGGCGACGACGAGGCCGAGCAGCAGCCCGATACCCGATGCGGTGGCGACGACGCGACGCAAGCTGCTCACTGCCTTGGCACCTCCGATGCGGCGAGCTTCTCCTGGGTAAGCGTGCGCGCGTTCCTAGCGCAGACGTTGCAGCGGAGCAATATCGGCGTGGCGCACTGAGGGGTCGGCCGGGGGAGCGTCTCCCCGCCGACTGGCGCCCGCCCTCTGCCCAATTGGGTGACGAAAGTGGTTGCTCCTCGCGCTCTGAGCGCGCCAGAACGGGCGCCGGAGCCCTACGCCGGCGGGGCCGGGGGCGGCATGACGCCCAACTGGGCGAGCATCGTGACCGTGTCCTGGACGACCTTGTGGCGGTACGCCAGGCCGTTGCGGAACTCGCCGATGTTGAGGCTCTCGAAGTCGATCGACCTGCCCGTGGGCGGGATGCCCATGAACTCGCCGGTGTGGGTCCCCGTCGCCCGGACCGACCACGCCACCTTGTCGCCCTCGGCGACCAGGTCGTCGACCTCGCAGTGGGCGTCGGGGAAGCCGGTGAGCCACATGCGGACGTAGTCCTTGAACCCGTCACGGTCGAAGGTGCCCTGGCCGGTCACCGTCTGGAATTGCGGGTCGAACAGCTCGTCGATCAGCTCGATCTTCTGGTGGTTGATGACGTCGTCGAAGATTCGACGGACGGTCTCCTTGTTGTCGGGCATGGCTCGCTCCTTCAGGCGGCTGCTTGGGCTTGGGGGACAAGGCCCAGCTGGGCCATCAACGACAGCTGGTCGAAGTAGACGTGCATCGACATGACGACGTCGCCGCTCACCCGCAAGGTCGCCGCGAACGGCAGCTCGATCGACCTCCCCGTGGGGGGGACCTCGCCGTCGGGCGTGAGCAGCGGTCCGGTGTGGGTGCCGAGCCACGCTCCCTCGACGGCGACCGCTTCGCCGGAGGCAACGACCAGGTCGACCCGGTGGTAGGCGTCGGTGAACGCAGCCACCAGCGGCTTGCTGTAGGCGGTGGTCGCGGCGGGCCCGCGCAGCGCCCCCGTGGGCGTCAGGACGTCGCAATCCGGTGCCAGCAGCGCCTCCCGGCCGGCCCAGTCCTGCCGGTCGGTGAGCTCGAGCATCCGCCTGGCCAGCTCCTCGGGACGTGCCATGGAAGGTCCTCCTTCAGCTGTCGGTACGGCTCCGAGCATGAGCCGTCCGGCGGCGGTCGTCATCGGGAGGTCTCCCGATCTCTGGCCCGGTCGACGAGGCCGTGCTCGACGGCGAAGAGGGTGGCCCCGGCCCGGGTCGACACCCCGAGCTTGGTGTAGATGTGCTGGATGTGGGCGTCCGCCGTCTTGGGCGAGATGGTCAGCGTACGGGCGATCTCCTTGATGGACTGACCGGCGGCGACGAGGGCCAGGACCTCGATCTCCCGGTCGGTGAGGCCGGCAACCTGGGTGCGGCGGCGGCGTCCACCGCCCTGCCCGGACGCCTGCAACACCGCGTCCACCGCGTCGGCGTCGAGCCGCCCCTCCCGGACGTCGTCCCGCAATGACGCGGCCGCCGCCTCGGGCGCCATCGCCGGCCGGTGGGGACGCTCCTCGATCCGGGCCCGGTAACCGTCCGCCGCCGCCAGGACGCGGGCGGGCCGGGGCAGGACGGAGGCAGGGAGAGCGCGGTGGTACCCGCCGCCGTCCAGGCGCTCGTGGTGCGTGGACGCCAACTCGCCCAGGCGGGCCAGCGCAGGCGGTCGGGTGAGCACCCGCTCGGTGTAATAGGGGTGCAGCCGCACCTTCTCCCACTCGTCACGGGACAGGGCCCCGCGCTTCCCCCACACCGCCGCCGAGATTCCCACCCGCCCGATGTCGTGCACGAGCCCGGCTCGCCGAAGGTTCGTGGCGTCGGCACTCGAAAGGCCGGCGGCAGGGGCGGCCGCCGCGGCCAGATCGGCTACACCGCGCGAGTGCCCGAGGGTGTAGGTCGACTTCAGGTCGGTGAAGTCGGCGACCGCGGCGAGGACGTCTTCCAGCTGCTCGTCGCTCAGCGCCAGGGCCCGACGGGGCGACGGCTCGGCGGCAAGGACGTCGTCCCAGACCGACGCCTGCTCGAAGAAGGGCAGGAAGGTGCCCGCCTCGCGACACAGGCAGTCGGCGACCTCGGGCGCGAACGCCGTCCCCCGACGGTCTCCCACGACTGCGACCGCGCGGTCCGGGCCCTCCAGCCGGCACAGTCCCTCGAAGAGCTCGGCGATGGCGATGAAGCGGGCCGGCAGCACGATCTCCTCGCCGCCCACCCGGCCGGGCAGTCCCTTGCCGTCCCAGCGCTCGAAGATCTGCCAGAGCCCCTGCTGCACCACCGCGTCGAAGCCCAGACGTGTGGCGAGGAGCTGCGCCGTCTCGCACACCGAGTCCATCGATGCGAGGAACCGCTTCGAGTTGGCGAGCGTCTTCCCCACGTGGCGGGCCCGCCCGGCAACGGACTTCCCCGCACCCACGTTGCGGACCATGTAGGGGAACATCTGCGAGGGCTTGGTGAAGTCGAGGACGACCGCTCCCCGGCGGAAGGCGATCTCGTCGCCCAGGAGGTCGGCGGCCAGGTCCGACTCGGCCGTGCAGCCCACGTGACGGAGCAGGGCGAGATAGAAAACCCGGCGGGTGTCGTCCTCGTCGACGCCGACCTTGCGAGCCAGACCGGTGGCCACCAGACAGGTGCGCAGACCCTGCTCGAGGGGCTGTCCCATCCCGATGTCGATGGCCAGGGAAAGGGCGGCGACCGCTTCGGCGAGCCGCACCTCGGCCATGCGGCGGAGACTACCGGCCCGCAGGTGGGAGACTGCGGGCGCGGGTGGCGAGCGGCCCGCCCGCGGCGGCAAGGGAGGGCGACATGGATCTTCTGCCTCTGGAGCGCCTCGGTGCCCGAGAGGTGGCCGACGGACAGCTCGAGTTCGGGCTCTATCTCCCGTGGGTCTCGGCCGCCGACGGCAACCGTCTGTGGCTGAAGATCATCCACGAGAACGACCAGTTCCTCGAGGACGTCGCTCCCTCCCGCTTCGAGCTGGAGCACAGCGTCGACCCCGTGTACGGGGACTACTGGAGCACCCGGGTCGACCTCGGGGCCTCTGCCGGCGGCCCCGCCGGCCCCGGCGGCCCGGGCGGCCCCGGCCGCGGTGGGACCCGCGGGTCGAGCTGGGGCCAGCCCGGCCGGTACGTGTACCGGTTCGCCCTGGAGCGCCAGTCGGCGCCGGGTGAGATCGACTGGGTCATCGACCCCTATGCGCGGGAGTTCGGGGTGGGGAAGCTCTCGGCCATCACCGTCGGCTACCAGCCGCACGGGTGGGCACCGTCGGAGAGCATCTGGAAGGTTCCCGCCCTCGACCAGTTGGTGATGTACGAGCTCATGGTCAACGAGTTCGGCGGGAGCGTCGACGGCACCATCGACCGCCTCGACTACCTGGCCGACCTCGGCGTCAACTGCATCGAGGTCATGCCGGTGTCGAACGTGTCGCACACCATCGACTGGGGCTTCCTGCCCATCGGGTACTTCGGCGTGGACGAGCGCCTCGGCAACCGCAAGGACCTCCAGCGCCTGGTCGAGGCCGCCCACGAACGGGGCATCGCCGTCATCCTCGACGTCGTCTACGGCCACACCGCCGACGCCTTCGCCTACTCGTACCTGTACCGGAAGCTGAACTACCGGGAGAACCCCTTCATGGGGTCCTTCGCCAAGGACTACTTCGGCGAGAGCACCGACTTCCGGCGGAAGCTCACCAGGGACTACTTCTTCACGGTGAACCACCACTGGCTCGCCGCCTACCACGCCGACGGCTTCCGCTACGACTGCGTCCCCAACTACTGGGACGGCGCCATAGGCGACGGGTACGCCAACCTCACCTTCTCGACCTACCGCTCCGTCAAGGGGAAGCGCGACCCGGCATCGGGCGACCACTGGCAGCGCTTCTTCTCCGACGACGGGTCAGTGAACCTCATCCAGTGCGCCGAGCAGCTCGAGGGCCCGGTCGAGATCCTGGAGAGCACCTACAGCAACTGCACGTGGCAGAACGAGACGCTCGGAGCGGCCAAGGGGGCGGCCGGCGGCTCGTCCGACCAGCTGACCAACCTGGGGTTCCGCCTCGGCCTCATGGGCTACCCGGCGGTGAGAACGGTCAACGAGGACACGATCCCGAAGACCGCCCTCCAGTACATCGAGAACCACGACCACTCGCGGTTCGTCTGCAACTTCGGCACCACGGTGGCCGACAACGACCTGCTCCGCGAGGGCCTGCGCGACCGCTGGTTCAAGGTCCAGCCCTACCTCATCGCCCTGTTCACCGGCCGGGGCATCCCCATGCTCTGGCAGGGGCAGGAGCTCGGCGAGAACTACTACGTGCCCGAGAGCGGCTTCGGCCGGGTGGCCCTCCTCAGGCCGGTGCGGTGGGACTACTTCTACGACGAGATCGGGCAGTCGACGATCAACCTGGTGCGCCGGCTCGTCGGGTTGCGCCGCCAGCTGCCCCAGCTCCAGCGGGGCGAGCACTTCTTCTACAACGACTCGGGCCGCTACCAGAGCAGGAACGTGCTCCTCTTCTCACGCCGCATCGGCGACGACCTCACGCTCGTCGCCCTCAACTTCGGCGACCACGACCAGACGGTGCCTCTCACCTTCGAGCTCGGCGGCAAGTACCGGGAGGAGCTGCACGGCCACGACCTCACTGACGTCGCCGCCGGACAGGAGCGGTGGCTGACGGTCCCCAGCAACTACGGCCGCATCTGGACCCGAACGTAGGACTGTCGCCGACCCGGGGCACAGCGGTTCGGCGGCGAACTCGTGGCCCTAGCGCACTCGCCTTCGGACAAGACTGACCGCAGTGGTCGCGGCCGGTGACGCGCCGGTCGAAGCATCCGGCGTCGCAAGGTCCGGTGAGGCAAGCAACGAATTGCTCGCGGCGCGTGTGGCTGCGAGCGACAACAGGAGGTGAGGAGCATCCATGGATCAGCCAACCGCGGAGGAAGCGCGTCGGAAGCTCGAGCCACTGGTCGGCGAGTGGACCATCGAGGCCACGTGGCCCGACGGAGTGCCGTGGCCGGGCGGCGGAGGAGCCACCTTCGAGTGGCACCCGTCGCGGGCACACCTCATCCAACGGACGACGGCCGAGCTACCCGAGGCACCAGACACCGTCTCCATCATCGGCTGCGATGCGGCCAACGGGACGTTCTGCCAGCTGTACTCCGACGAGCGCGGCGTCTGCCGTACCTACGAGATGAGCATCAGCCCTGTCAGCCAGACGGTGGGCACTCGGCCTGATCGGGCGGAACATTGATCGCGCCGGCATCGGCGCACTCTTCGCGGTCGGTGCCGGCCTGAACGTCGACGGCGCCGGCATCGGCGGTGGCACCGCCCCCGGAGGGACCGGCGTTCGCCTCGGCGTCGACGGCGCCGACGTCCACGGTGGCCGCGGCTGTGTCGCCGTCGATGGCAAGACAGACGTCGTCGTTGCGGACGCACTCGTCAACGGCCGTAGCCGGCGCTACCGAAACGGTGGACATTGCGACGATCGCCAGGAGTGACAGCACGAGCCGTTTCATCTACCCCCACCCCCCGAGCCACCGCCGCCGAGGCTCCCTACCCGTCTGCGCGTCACACGGGTGCCTTGCTGCGCAGGATGGACATGAACTCCCGCATCCATGTCGGGTGGTCGGGCCAGGCCCGGGCCGAGACCATCACCCCGTCGACGACACCTCCGCCGTCGACGAACTCGGCCCCGGCGGCGGTCACGTCGGGAGCCAGCGCCGGGTACGCCGCAGTGCGGCGACCGTTCAGCACCCCGCTGGCAGCCAGCCCGAGGGCGGCGTGGCATATCTGGGCGACGGGCTTCTCCTCGCCGAAGAAGTGACGGACGAGGCGCTGGAAGTCAGGGTCGTTGCGGATGTACTCGGGAGCCCGCCCGCCCGGTACCACGAGGGCGACGTACTCGGCCGGATCGACGTCGGCGAACGCCAGATCGGCGGGCCAGGCGTAACCGGGCTTCTCCGTGTACGTGTCGAAGCCCTCGACGAAATCGTGGACGACGAACTGCAGCTTCTTCTTGCTGGGTGCGGCGATGTCGACCTCGTAGCCCTCCTCCAGCAGACGCTGGTAGGGGTACAGGACCTCGAGTGCCTCAGCCCCATCGCCGGTCAGCATCAGTACCTTCGCCATGCTCAACCTCCCATGGGGGACCATGCTGCTGGGTCTCAGGATACTCGCTGGGGCCCGACTCGTCGGGGGTGCAGAGGGGTGCGGGCGCCTCGGGCAGCGAGTCAGCCACGTTGCGGTAGCTCACCTCGGTCCTGGTACGGGACCTGGTCGCCGAACACGAGGGCTATTCGCCTCTGCTTCAGCGCGACCTCCTCTTGGTACAGCTCCTCGATGTCGGCGACGACCTCCTCGGAAACGTCGATCCTCTTGGCGAGGCGGCGAATGGCCTTCCTCTCGTCGTCGCCGTACTGGTGATCGGCCGAGGCAGCGCGGATCGCGTCGAAGATGGCAACGCGTCCCCACGTCTCGGCGCTCGGCATGTTCCGCCCAAGGATCTCGTCGATGTCCTCGTCGGGTTCGTAGGCCTCCAGCGCTTCGACCGTCTCTTGGTGCGCGCCGCAGGCCGCTCCATACCCGATGACCCAGCTCTTCTCTCCGTCTGTCAGATCGCCCTTGGCGCGGGCGCAGGCCATGATCGCCTTGAGGTAGTCGAGCCGCTCGTCCTCGGGAACACCCGCCGGGAATCCCCACATCTCTCGGAGCAGCCAGAGCCCACCAATCTCGTGCGCGTCCATTCCGCCCTCCCCGCTGTCGGCCACCCGAGGTTACCGCCGGGCGCCGTGGTCTCTCCGGCGGACTGCGCCGAACGCAATAGATCCCTCCGCGCACCACCCTTGTCCGCCGCAGGCGTCGCGCCCATACTCTCGGCGTGACCGGCGCTCCCAGGGCGAGGGCGACCGGCGAGGAGCGCGGATGATGAACGTCGATCGATCGGCCGGAGCTGTGCGCGTCGTCGTGCGACTGCTGACCGTAGGAGCCTTGCTGGTCGGGGCACTCGCCTCGGCCGGCCCCGCAGGTGGGGATCCCGGTGAGGACCACGGGGGCGCGACGCACAGCGGCCCTCCGCAACTGCCGCTCTTCACCGGGCCGGCGTTCAGCAACATGACGTTGGTGGGCAACTCCGACAAGGACGGCACCGTCAACTCCGACCTCGCGTTCTGGGGCAAACTCGCCTTCGCCGGGAACTACGACGGCTTCCGCATCTTCGACATCTCCACGCCCTCGAACCCCAGGCTGCTCGTCGACTACTTCTGCCGAGGTCCGCAGAACGACGTGTCCGTCTACCGCGTGCGCAACCGCCTCCTGCTGTTCCAGTCCATCGACCGTCCGCAGACGAAGGAGAGCTGCGACGGGACGCAGGCGGGCTCGAGCCAGGACACGCCCATCTCGACGACGTTCCCCGGCCAGGCCGTGTTCGGGTTCGAAGGCATCCGCATCTTCGACGTCACCAATCCCGGGGCGCCCGTGTTCCTCGACGGGGTGCCCACCGCGTGCGGCTCGCACACCCACACCCTCGTCCCCGACCTGCGCCGCCAGCGCCTGCACCTGTACGTGTCGTCGTATCCGTTGGGCAGCAGCATCACCCCGGCCGACACGCCGGCCGACGCCGGACCGCGCTGCGAGTCACCTCACAAGAAGATCTCGATCGTGCACGTGCCGTTCGGCAACCCGCTCGGCTGGACGGTCACCGAGAAGCCTCTGAGCGACGACACCGCTCCCTATCCGGGAGCCGGGCCGGCCCTGAACCCTCCCTTCCAGGCGTGCCACGACATCCAGGCCTTCACGAAGGACGACATCGCGGTGGCCTCCTGCGCCGGGGACGCCCAGATCTGGGACATCTCCGACCCGGGCAACCCGACCTCGGCCAACGGCGAGCCTCACACCCACATCTACAGCCCATCGGCCGCCGACGCCTTCGAGTTCGTCCACTCCGGGATCGTCACGTGGGACGGCAAGTACTTCGCGGTGATGGACGAGACCGGCGGGGGTGTCACGGCCGAATGCGACGGCCCGCCGCCCGAGGACGGGGGCGCCACCGAGCACGGGTTCTACTACTTCTACCCGATGGTGCGGCCAGGCGCGCCCGCTCCGCCCTTGCTCTCGCGGTTCATGATCCCCCGGCCCCAGGCCAGCCAGATCTGCGTCTCCCACAACGCCAACGTGCTCCCCGTCCGGGGCCGCTACCTGATGAGCGCGGCGTACTACCAGGGCGGCAACACGCTGGTGGACTTCACCGACGTGGCCAACCCGACCGAGGTGGCGTACAGCGACCCCGAGGACGCCGTCGGCCTGGCGGACTCCTGGTCGACCTACTGGTACAACGACTACGTCTACGCCAACGGCGGCCTGAACCGGCGCGGCCCGACCGGCAATCGGGGGTTGGACGTCTTCACCGTCCAGTTCGGGGAACGGCGGCTGAACACCCGCAACTGGCACTACATGAACCCCCAGACCCAGGAGACGTTCCAGAGTCCATAGCTCTGGCCACGAGACGGCGGTGCAGCATCGAGGGGACGCGCCACGTCAGTCGGGAGCACCTGGCTCGGTACCTGACCGAGTTCCACTACCCGCCGCCGTCCGAGGACGGTTCTTCCCGGCTCGGCTGGAGACTCGGTCCTATTCGCGTGGTCGTTTGGCCAGGACGCCCACCCGGTCCCCGACGATGATCAACAGGACGGCGGCCCCGATCGCCACGACGGAGCCGATGAAGTTCAGCTCGAGGATGTCACCGGTCCCGAGGGCGTTGGCGACCACGCCGCCCACCACCGAGCCGATCAGCCCGAGCAACACCGTCATCCCGAGGCTGAGGTGCTGCCGACCGGGCACGATCAGTCGGGCGAGGACACCCACGACCAGTCCGAAGACGATGAAGCCGATCATGCTCTGCTCCCTCCATCCGCAGGCCCATCATGCCAGCGTCACGGCGGCGCGTCCGGACGGGAGGACGGTGCCGCCTCGTCCCCACGGCGGATTGGAGACTCGGCGGCACCAGAGAAGTAATCGTCCCGTAGGCAGGGGGTGTTTAGCCCGGGATGGCCTGGCTGCCTGGTGCGAGGACCCCGTGCTCGGGGCAGCGGGCGGTCCAGCGCGTCGGGGTGACCTGCACGGCCAGACGGCGGCCGCACCACGGGCAGTAGCGCGGCGGATCGAGCTCGCCCCGGCAGCCGCCACACTCCGCGGACGGCCGGCCGCAACCGGCGCACCAGCGCGCCGGGCCGGTGCTCACAGGACCTTCGACAGCACCCCCACGGGCATGCGCAGGTCGTCCAGCATGCGCAGGTCGTCCTCCGCCGAGCGCCCCAGGGTGGTCAGGTAGTTGCCCACGATGAGGGCGTTGATGCCCGCGGTCATCCCGAGCGCCTGCAGCTCCCGGAGGGTGACCTCCCGGCCGCCGGCGTAGCGCAGGATCACCTCGGGCAGGGCGAGGCGGAACAGGGCGATCCAGCGGATGGCGTCGAGCGGCTCGACCAGAGGACGATCGCTGAGCGGCGTGCCCGGGCGCGGATTGAGAAAGTTGACCGGCACCTCAGCGGGGTCTGCCCGGCGGAGGTCCTCGAGGAGCTCGATGCGCTGCTCGGCGCTCTCGCCCATGCCGACGATGGCGCCGCAGCAGAGCTCCATGCCCACCTCACGTACCAGCAGGCACGTCTCCATCCGTTCCTCCCACGTGTGGGTCGTCACGATGCGAGGGAAGAACGAGCGGGCGGTCTCGAGGTTGTGGTTGTAACGATGGACCCCACCGTCGGCCAGCCTGCGGGCCTGCTCGGCGGTCAGGATGCCCAGGCTCACGGCCACGTTGAGGCCCGTGCGAGCCCGCACCTCGCGCACCGCCTCCAGCACCCGCTCCAACAGGCGCTCGTCGGGCCCGCGCACGGCGGCGACGATGCAGAACTCCGACGCCCCCACGCGGGCCGTCTCCTCGGCGGCGGCGACCACCTCGTCCAGCGGCAGCGTCGGCGTCGCCTTCACCGGTGTCGGGAAGCGGGCGGACTGGCTGCAGAAGTGGCAGTCCTCGGGGCAGCCGCCGGTGCGGGCGGACAGGATTCCTTCCACCTCGACCGTCGGACCGCACCGGGCGAGCCGGACCTCGTGGGCCAGCGCCGCCAGCGCCGGGACCGACTCGTCGGGCAGCCGGGCCAACGCTGCCAGCTCGGCGGCGTTGAGCGGCCGGCGCTCGTCGAGGACAGCCCGCGCCGCCGACGCCAGGAGGGCACGAGCCTGCACGATCGGAGACCCTACGCCGGGGCGCCGGGCCGCACCTGCTCTCGTCAGGGTGACAGCTTGACGCCGAAGCCCTTCACCGCCAGCTTGACGAGGACCTGGCCCGGGACCTTGAGGTCGGCCACCCGCCGGCGGGACAGCTCCTCGAGCTCGCGCCGGCGGGCCGAGAGCGCCTCGGGGCCTTGCCGGCGCGCCGCCGACATGAGGCGGGCGTTCGCCCACACCTTGCGGCGGGCCTCCTTGAGGAACCGCTTGGTCCCCGCCTGGTTGAACGGTGTCATCAACCGGTCGAGCCACGTCCGATCGCCGGGCTGCTCCACCTTGATGAGCTCCTTGTCCTCGGCGTCGACGCGTGAGGCGAGGACCTCGTCGATGTGGGCGTGGTCCTGCCGCCGTCGCGAGACGAGCGCCTCGTCGTCGAACTCGTCGTCGGTGATGGCGGCCAACAGGGCCTGGGGCAGGTCGTAGTTGATGTCGGCGTTCATCCCCAACAGCACGTGGCGCAGGGGCGGAAGGTGCTCGTCACGCGCCGCCGCGGCCTGGAAGGCGACCGCCCACGGGCCGGGCGCCCCTTCACCGGCGGTCCACTGCTCGAGGGCGTCGAGGTAGAGGTTGGCGAAGGTGACGTCCCATCGCTCGACCCATTCGGCGTCCTGGAAGCCCCCCCGCCGGACCTCCTCGCCGACCGCGACCGTCGTGCGCATGTAGGTGGCGAGGAAGAAGCGGTTGGGGTCGGCGCGCTCCTCGAGCGGCGCCAGGAGACGTCCCATGCGGGCGACGACTTCGGCGATGTCGCCCGGAGGCGCGGTCACGCCTTCCTGCGCCGCCGGGCCCGGGCCTGCCCGAACGTCGTCGTCGCCAGGAGGAGGACGGCGAGGGCGACGACGGGGGCACGGCTCGACCGCGCCGGCTCGGGCGGTCCGGCACCGGCCATGCGGACCTGCATTCGATCGGGCCCGTCCACCCGCAGCGTGAGAGGGACGGACAGGAAGCGGCCGGGGCCGCCGTCGGCCTCGATCATCACGTTGTAGTCGCCCCTCGTCGACGGCCGGGGCAGCCGCTCGACCACCTCCCCGGCATCGACCACCTTGGGCGGGAGGGCCCCGGGCAGACCGGTGGGGGTGACGTAGCGGACGGTCACGACCGCGGGGGCGCTGAGGTCGAAGCGCAGGAGCGGCGTGTCGAGCCCGGGCGGGGGCGGCTCGACCACCGCCGCCTCGGCGGCCAGCGGGCGGTCGCGGCCCTCGGGCGGGACGACGCGCACGCCTCCCTTGGCCGGCACCACCCGCCACCGCCCGACCTCCAGGTGCCCGAGCGTCTCTCCCGAGCCGGTGACCACCCGGAAATGGCGCTCGGGCGCGACGGTGACGCCTCCCCGCCCGAGGGCCACCGCCACCCGGATGGTGGGCGGCAGCTGGTCGGGACCGAGCGTGGCGGGACGGATCCCGCCGTAGTAGGCGGCCAGGATGTCCGACGCCGACATCCCCCGCACCGCCTTGCCGTAGGCGCCGTGCTGGCTCATGCCGACGCCGTGGCCCCAGCCGCCGCCCTCGAACACCACCTTGTCGGCGGACGTCTTCAACGTGAAGCGGGGCGACGGCAGCGCCGAGGGCAGCCCGCCCGGCGCCCCCAGGGCCCCGTTGGCCCGTGCCCGGAAGTCCTCCGGCGCCATGCTGCGCTGGCTCAGGGCGCCGGCCGGGTCCTTCACCGTGAACATCACCGCGCCGGTGTCCCGGCCCACGTTCACCAACGTGAAGGGCGGGGCGACGCCCAGCAGGGGAACAAGAGCGGCGAGGGGGACGGCGTGGCTCCAGCGGTTGAGCCCACTGCGGGCGTCGTCGGGGTCGTTCACGGCGCGGAGGTACGGTTTGCCGCCGCTCGCCGAGCGGCCCCCGTTGGAGGACGAGTACAGGGCGAGGATGGGCTTCCCGCCCGAGAGGAGGACCTGGCGGGCGGTGGCGTTGACAGCGGCCACCCAGTTCGCTCCGCCGGGGCGCTGCTCGCTGGCCACGCCGATGTAGACCTGGCAGTCCTGGGTGGGGCAGATATCGGCCCCCGCCGCCCGCCAGGGGCTGTCCACCGCGTTGGCCTTCTGGTGGAGGGCGTACGTCCGGGCGGCTATGGCCTGGGCCCGCTGGGCGGCCGCCGGCCACTGGGGGGGGACCTCGGCGACGCCCTTCACGTAGTCCTCGACGCCGACGTCGTTGATGACGGCGAGTCCCCCACCTCCGGGCGCCACCTCGATGGCGCCCCGATAGGTACCGACGCCCTCGGCGGTGACCGTCGCCGCGCCCTCGCCCGCCGGCTCGAAGCGGACCTTGTCGACGACCCAGCCGCGCTCCTCGGCGCCCGACGCGGGCGCGGGGAGAGGGCCGGCCGACGCCAGGGCCAGAACCGAAACCAGCGCGAACGCGGTGGGGGCGGAACGGACGCGCATCTGGGCGCCGAGAGGCTAACCAAACACTCTCGTCCCGATCGAGCCCGGGGCGGTCCTCCTATCCTCCGCTCAGGCGCCGGCGGCCCGCTGCGCCTCCGCCTGAGCCATGAAGGCGGCCACCACGTCGGCGTCGGGCCCGGGCGGAGGCGCCGGCGCGCCGCCGCCCACCGGAGCCTCCGGGCGCCCGGGGGTCGTCCCCCGCGGCTCGGCGCCGGCTCCGGCCGG
>DATAAF010000134.1:0-20280 GCA_036260255.1 Acidimicrobiales bacterium
GAGCTGCATGACCGGCGGGACGTTGGCGGGCACCCGGTGCAGCGGCCACGTGGTGACGAAGTGACCGACGGCGCCGGGCACGATCGCGATGTACGCGGCGATCAGCAGGTCGTCAGCGCTGATCGCGCCGACATCCTGGCCCGCCACCAGCACGACCACGGAGACGACGGCACCCGCGGCGACCACCGCTCCGAAGAGGAAGGGGAGGGTGTCGATGTGGTCGCGGGCCTGCTTCGACCACACGAAGTACAGGGCGTAGAACGCGACGTTCGCGATCGCCAGTCCGATACCCACGGGGTCGCCGTCAGGTCCGGTGGCGCCCCCCAAGACGACCATGGCGGCGCCGAGGATGGCGACCAACGACCAGAGCCGGAAGCGGAGGCCGGGGCGCTCGGCGAAGAGGAGGGCGGCCAGGAAGCCCACGATGATCGGCAGGAGGACCTGCATCAGCGTCACGTCCACGACCGACGTGGCCTTGATGGCGACGACCAGGAACAACTGGTGCAGGCCGAAGGCCACGCCGCACCGTGCCGCCCAAGACCACCCGACCATGTCGCGACTCCGGCCTGATGCCCGCGTCCACCACAGGGTGAGCGATCCCATCACGGCTGCGCCGATCACGAGGCGCCAGAAGGAGAGCACAGGTCCCGCCACCGACGAGCCGGCGATCACCACGGGTCCGGTGCTGAACAGCACGACGCCGAGCCCGACAGGCAGGAGGGGGCGACGCAGCAGCCTTTCCGACAAGGCGCCTCGATCCGCGCCCAACGCCTGGCGTCCTCGGCGCACAAGCATCACGACTCGCTCGTCGTCCGCATCGTCTCCCCTGTTCCCGGCCGCCTGGCCCCGCAAGCGTGTAGCGCGCACCGGCGGACGGGCGACCGATTTACTGGCTGATCGGCTGACGATCGGACGATCGAGGGCGGCACTCCACCGGCCCTCAAGGGTCGGCAGCGCCCGCCCTACTCGGTGGCGATGGCCCGCAGGACGTCGAGCTTGGCCGCTCGGCGGGCGGGTGCGATGGCGGCGATCACGCCGGCCACGCCGGCGAGGACGACGATCGTCACCAGCTGCCCCAACGGGATGGACAGGCGGTCGATGCCCTCGCTGTCCAGCGCCTCGACCAGCGCCCACCCGAAGAAGACGCCGATGAGGAGCCCGAGGAAGGTGCCCTGCAGGGCGATGATGACCGACTCCCATCTCACCGTGGACCGGAGCTGTGACCGGGTCATGCCGACGCTGCGGAGGAGCCCCAGCTCTCGCGTGCGCTCGAGGATGGAGAGGGCGAGGGTGTTGCCGATGCCCAGCAGGGCGATGATGATGGCCAGCGCCAGCAGGGCGTAGACCAAGCCGAGCATCTGGTTCACGAAGCCGGTCTGCTCCTCCTTGAACCCGGTGCGGTCCTTCACGTCGGCGCCGGGGAAGTCGTCGGCGACCCGCTGGATGGCCGCCCGGGCCGCCTCGGCGCTCACCCCGTCCGCCTTGTCGATCAGGATCAGGGAGTCGAACTGGTCGGCGAAGTTGGCCTCGTACGCCGGTAGGCCGAGGAGGTAGTCGCCGACCGGCTGGTTCTCCCCGTAGATCAGCGCCACGGTCAGCTCCTTGGTGCCGGTGTCCTTGAAGCGGAGCGGGACCTTGTCGCCCAACGCCAGCCCCTCGGCCTCGGCGACGTCTTGGAAGACGGCGATGGAGTCGGGCCCCAGGTCGGCGGGATCGCCCTGGAGCGGCTGGACGTCGACGATCTCGAAGGCGGTGGCGGCGTCGACGCCCTGGATCTGCTCGACGTGGCCGTCGACCTCGGCGGCTCCCACGCGCAACCCGGTGGCCGTCTCGACCTCGGGCAGGGCGGCGATCCTCCCGACCAGCGCGGGATCGAGCCCACCGGTGCCGAAGGTCCCCGAGGCGATCACGAAGTCCCCGGTGAACGCGCGGTCGATGGTGGCGTTGATCGAGGTGCGCGTGGACGCGGCGAGGATGGTGATGAAGCCGACGAGGCCCACGCCGATCATGAGCGCCGACGCGGTGGTCGCCGTCCGCTTGGGGTTGCGCATGGCGTTCTGGCGGGCCAGCGCTCCGGTGATGCCGCGGAGGCGCGGGAGGGGCGATCCGATCATCCGGCTGAGGGGCAGGGCCACCGTGCGCCCCAGCACCGAGACGCCGAAGAACACCAGCAGCACTCCCAGGCCGACCATCGCGAGGGCGTTGTCACCACCGCCGAACAGGCCGCTGAACAGCGAGAGCACGCCGAGCCCCAGGATCCCGCCGCCCACCACTATCCGGAGCTTCGAGCCGTATCCGGCGCTGCCAACGGCGACGTCGCGCATGGCGGCCACCGGCGGGATGCGCCCGGCCTTCCGGGCGGGGGACAGGGCGGCGAGGAGCGTGACCGTCACCCCGACGACGAGGGAGACGATGGCGGTTCGGGGCGCGAAGACGACGCCGCCGGCGGGGATGTCCAACCCGAACCCGGCGAGCAGCGCCTTGAGGCCGACGGCGACGGCCACCCCCACCGCCAGCCCGATCAACGAGGCGAGCACGCCGACGAGCACCGCCTCCACCAGGACCGAGGCCAGGACCTGCCGCCTGCTCGCCCCGATCGCCCGCAGGAGCGCGTTCTCCCGCGTCCGTTGGGCAACGGTGATCGAGAAGGTGTTGAAGATCATGAACGAGCCCACCAACAGGGCGACGACGGCGAAGACGAGCATGAAGACGCTGAAGAACGACAGGCCCTCCTTGATCTCGTCCTGGTTCTCCTTGGTGATCTGCTCGCCCGTGACCACCTCCACCCCGGCGGGCAGGACGGGGGCGATCCGGCCGACCACCTCCCGCTGGGACACCCCCTCCTCGGCGACGACCGACACGCTGTCGAACCGACCCGGCTGGGCGACGAGGCGCTGGGCGGCGGGAGTGGTGAAGAGCACGAACGACGCGCCACCGGGGCTGTCGGCCTCGCCGAACTTCACGATGCCCACGATCCTCACCCGCTGCGGTGGGCCCCGGACGAGGACGGTTGTCGCGTCGCCGACGCGCAGCTTCCCGTCGTCGGCGCTCTTCTTGTCCACGACGACCTCGTCGTCCGCTCTGGGCGCCCTCCCCTCGACAAGGGTGAACGGGTTGAGCTCGTCGGAGTCGCTCCAGCTGGCGCCGAAGGTGGGAGCGCCCATCTCGGGGTCGCCGATCGGCTCGCCGTCCTTGCCGACGAGCCGGGCGTAGCCCTGGATGGTCCCTTCCGCCCGGGCGACGCCGTCCACGGCGGCGACCGTGTCGACGAGCGAGGCGTCGACCCGTCCCCGCTGGGCGCCTTCGCCCTCCGGCGCGGTGAACGCCTCCTGCTGGCGGACCACCGCGTCGGTGTCCCGGAACACGTCGCCGAAGAGGTCGTCGAAGGTCCTGCTGATGGTGTCGGTGAGGACGAGCGTCCCCGCCATGAACGCCACGCCGAGCATGACCGCCAGGGCGGTGGCGGCGAGGCGGACCTTGTGGGCCAGGAGCCCCTTGACGGTGACCCGGAACACGGCTCAGTCGCCGAACTGCTTCATGCGGTCGAGCACCCGCTCGGCGGTGGGCTCGCGCATCTCGTCGACGACCCGGCCGTCGGCGAGGAACAGCACCCGGTCGGCGTAGCCGGCGGCCACCGGGTCGTGGGTGACCATCACGACCGTCTGGTCCATCTCGTCGACCGCCCGGCGGGCGAAGCCCAGGATCTCGGCCCCGGCCCTCGAGTCGAGGTTGCCCGTGGGCTCGTCGGCGAAGATGATCTGCGGCCGACTGGCCAGCGCCCGGGCGATGGCCACCCGCTGCTGCTGTCCCCCGGACAGCTCGCTCGGACGGTGGGAGAGACGGTCGCCCAGACGCACGGTGTCGACGACGGTGTCGATCCAGGCGGGATCCCCCTTCCCCCCCGCCAGCGCCATCGGCAGGGTGATGTTCTCGAGCGCGGTCAACGTGGGGACGAGGTTGAAGGCCTGGAAGACGAAACCCACCCGCTCGCGCCGCAGGAGGGTGAGCTCCCGGTCGTCGAGTGTGCCCAGCTCGGCGTCCCCGATGAACGCTCGGCCCGACGTGAGCGTGTCGAGGCCGGCCATGCAGTGCATGAGGGTGGACTTGCCCGAGCCGGAGGGCCCCATGATGGCGCCGAACTCTCCCTGTGGGAAGTCGACGGTGACGCCGTCGAGGGCCCGCACCTCGGTCGCGCCCCGCCCGTAGATCTTCACCGCGTCCTGGGTGCGGGCGGCGATCACGCCGACGGGCGGTGCGCCTCCGGGCTCGGTTCGCAGGGTCGCCATCGGTCACTCCTTTCCGAGCGGACCCGTGGCGCGCCGCCGACCGGTCCTGCCCGCGATCCCGACGGTCCCGCCCGGTATGTCGTGGACGCGAGCCTAGGACCGGTGCCCAGGACGTCAAGAGCGCCCCACCGGCGAGCCGCTCACCTCGAGGGCCTGGCGTGGCTGCCGCCGTCGGCGCCGGCCGCCCCAGGTGGTGGGCGGTCTAGGCGACGACCAAGACGTGGCCCAGGGCATGCCGAGGTGCCCCGCTCCAAGCGGCAGCTGTCTCTAGGGGGTGCTCGTGCGGTCCGCCGCCGGCCGTACGCGGATCCGACAACCGGCGCGCGTCGGGGCGCGTGCCACCAGGCTCTCGACCATGTACTCGTTGCCGAGGACCTCGAGCATCCCCTCGGCCAGACCACGGTGCAGCGTGCAGACGATCTCCGGGGCGGCGGCCGCCGCCGCCTCGAAGGGGCAGTTGTCCAACACCACGTCGATGCCTCGGGCCCGCGGCACGGCGCGGGGCTGGAAGCCCCGGCGGGCCATCTCCTCGGTGAGTCGGGCCAATGGCTCCTGATCGTCGCCGGACACCGCGATCCTGCGTCCGGCGGCGGCACCGACCTCGGCCGGTGACCCGTCGCCCCTCGCCACCTCGACGAGAAGAAGGGCCAGCTGCCGGTAGGGGCTGTCCGCTTCCCACGCGGCGGCGACCTCCGGGGAGACCCGGTACTGGAGGGCGGGCCGTCCGGGCCCGTCCCTCGGAGCGAGGCCCTCTTCGAGGAGCCCGGCGTCGACCAGCTTGGCCACGTGTTGGCGGATGGCGTTGTGATTGAGCCCGAAGTGGTCGGTGAGGACGGCGATCCGGACAGGCTCCGACGCGTCGAGCACGAAGCAGAAGATGGCGAAGCGGGTGGGGTCGCCCAAGGCGCGAGCTTGGCGCTGACGGGTGGCCCTCTCCTCGCTGCGCACGCCGTCGCTCGCCGTCAACGTCAACCCCCGCCCTCTCTGCCGGCGCCCGGTCCCGGGCCCCCCCGGGTAGGTGATTCGCGGCGGCGTCCGGAGCAGCCCCCGAGCCGGGACGTCTCAGGAGCGGCGCTCAAGGCAGTGCTGACCCGACCAACAGGAAATTCTACCGTGCTCGAGACATATCCCGTCGTCCCTCGATCGAGCGCCGCGCCCGACCGCCCGGCGCACCGCACCCACCACAACGGCGATGATGGCGGCATGGCGATGCGCCCCATGTACGGGCCGGATGTCACCTTTCTCGGCGTCCCCAAGCTCGACCTGGACGACGAGGCCGCTCTGGGTGCCGCCGACGTCGTCGTCCTCGGTGCGCCTTTCGACGGCGGCACGTCCCACCGCCCGGGGACGCGGTTCGGCCCCCGGGCCATCCGCACGACCGACTACCTGGACCACGACGCCAGCCGGCCCCACCTCGCCTTGCACGTCGACCCGCTCCAGGACCTCGGCGTCGTCGACGCCGGCGACGTGCTCATGCTCCCCGGGGAGATCGAGACGGCGCTCGACCGTCTGGAGGCGGAGGTCGCCAGGGTCGCCGCCGCCGGAGCGATCCCCGTCGTGCTCGGCGGCGACCACAGCATCGCCCTGCCCGACGTCCGAGGCGTCGCCCGCCACCTGGGGTTCGGGCGGGTGGCGGTCGTGCACTTCGACGCCCACGCCGACACCGGCGACACCCAGTTCGGCTCCCTCTACGGCCACGGCACCCCGATGCGGCGGCTCATCGAGTCGGGCGCGGCACGAGGGGACCGGTTCCTGCAGATCGGCCTGCGGGGCTACTGGCCCGAGCCGCCGGTGCTCGAGTGGATGGCGACCCAGGGCATGCGCAGCTTCGAGATGAGCGAGGTCGTGCGCCGGGGGCTCGACGCCTGCCTCGACGAGGCCTTCACCATCGCCACCGACGACTGTGACGGCGTGTTCCTGTCCGTCGACGTCGACGTGGTCGACCCCGGGATGGCGCCCGGCACGGGCACGCCCGAACCCGGCGGGTTGACGTCCCGCCAGCTCCTCGACGCGGTGCGGCGCTGCGCCGTCGAGCTGCCCATCGTCGGCATGGACGTCGTCGAGCTGTCCCCGCCCTACGACGGCCCCGGCGAGGTCACCGCCTTTCTGGCCAACCGGGTCGTGCTCGAGGCTCTGTCGGGCATCGCCAAGCGGCGCCGCCCTCCCGAGCCGACGGCCTGACCGATGGGTGAGCGGCGGCGCCGGGTGCGCGAGGCGCGCGCCGCCGTGGCCGCCGCTCTCGTCAACCCCGGCGTCCGCCGGCTGCAGTTGGCCTGGGCGGGCTGTGCCACCGCCGACCTGGCCCAGGACGTGGCGCTCGCCGTCCACGCCTTCGACCTCGGCGGCGTAGGTGGCGTCGGCGTCATGGGGCTGCTCCGCTCGCTGCCCGCAGCCGTCGTAGGGCCGCTCGCCGCCGGCGTGGCCGACCGCCATCCCCGCCAGCGCGTGCTTGCGGCGGTGCTGCTCGTGCGCTCGGCACTGCTGGCGGTCCTCGCCTGGGCCGTTGCCGCCGAAGCGCCTCTGGCCGTCGTCTACGTCGTAGCCGCCGTCGACTCCTGCGTGTACACGCTGTACTGGCCGGCCCAGAGCGCCCTCCTCCCCGAGCTGGCCCGCACCGCCGAGGAGCTCACCGCCGCCAACGCCGCCGCCACCCTCCTCGAGAACGTGGGCGCGCTCGTCGGGCCGGGCCTCGCCGGGGTGCTGCTCGCCGTCTCCGGGCCCGGCGTCGTCTTCGGCGCCAGCGCCGCGCTCACGGCCGTCGCCGCCCTGCTGGCCACGAGGATCACGGCGACCCGCAGGTTCGCCCCGGTGGAGCCGGAGTCGGCCGGGGACACGCTGCTCGGCGGCTTCCGCCTGCTGCTCGCCGATCCCGCCCCGCGGCTCGTCGCCCTGCTGTACCTCGTGCACACGCTGTGCATCGGCGCGCTGAGCGTCCTCGTCGTCGTGACCGCCATCGAGCTGCTGGGTCTCGACGACTCGGGCGTTGGCTTCCTCGGCGCCGCCCTCGGCGCCGGCGGCATCGCCGGCTCCGTCGCCGCCCTCGGCCTGGTCGGCCATCAGCGGTTGACCCGGCCGTTCAGGCTCGCCCTGGTGGCCTGGGCCGCCGCGCTGGCGGTGGTTGCCCTCGTCCCGCGCGTGCCCGCCGCCGCCGCTGCGCTCGTCCTCGTCGGCGGCTGCACCGCGGTCGTCGACGTGTGCGCCCTCAACGTGCTGCAGCGCATCGTCCCCGAGCGCCTGCTCGCCCGCGTCCTCGGCGTGGTCGAGGGGAGCTGGTGGGCGATGTTCGGCCTCGGGTCGCTGGCGGTGGCCCCCCTCGTCGAGACGGTCGGCGTCCGTCCCGGCCTGGCCCTCACCGCGGGTCTGCTCGCCGTCGTGTCGCTGCTCGGCGGCGCCACTCTCGGCTCGGTCGACGCCCGGGCCCGGGCGCCGGAGGCACAGCTGGCCGCCCTCGCGGGCGTGCCCCTCTTCGCCGCCCAGCCGCCACTCGCCCTGGAGCGCCTGGCCTTGGAGCTGGTCCCGGTGACCGTCGCCCCCGGCCAGGCGGTGGTGACCCGGGGCGAGCCGGGCGACCGCTTCTACATGGTCGAGGAAGGGACGCTCGAGGTGATCACCGACGACGGCCGGGCGGCGGCCGAATTGGGGCCGGGCGACTGGTTCGGCGAGGTCGCCCTCCTCGACGACGTGCGTCGCACGGCGACGGTGCGGGCGGTGTCGGGCGCCCGCTTGTTCGCGCTCGATCGCCATCGCTTCCTCACCGCCGTCGCCACCCATCCCCGCACCGCCGAGCGCGGCCTCGGCGCAGACGGGCGTGCCAGGATTGGGCCCTTGGGGGGAGGCGGCCATGGATGACCCTCTCGGGCTCGACGCCGAGACGATGCGCACGCTCGGCTACCGCACCGTCGACTTCCTCGTCGACGTGCTCACCGACACCTCGGCACCCGCCCTGCGCCGGGCGACAAGAGCGGAGATGGAGGGGCGGCTGGCCGGCCCGCCGCCCGAGCAGGGCGAGGACTTCGAGCACCTCCTCGCGCAGCTCGCACGCGACGTCATCCCGTACACGAGCAGGGGCGACCACCCCGCCTACTTCGCCTTCATCCCCTCGTGCGGCACCTGGCCCGGCGCCCTGGGCGACCTGATCGCCAGCGCCGTCAACGTCTTCGCCGGGTCGTGGATGGAGTCGCCCGGGCCGAGCCAGCTCGAGCTCACCCTCCTCGACTGGTTCAAGGAGTGGATCGGCTACCCCCGAACCGCCGCCGGCGTCCTCGTGAGCGGCGGGTCGGCCGCCAACATGACGGCCCTGGCCTGCGCCCGCGAGGCTCTCCTCGGCCCCATGTCGGACAAGGTCGTCGTCTACTGCTCCGACCAGGCCCATTCGTCGGTGGCGCGCGGGGCCCGGGTGCTCGGCTTCCGGCCCGACCAGGTGCGCGTGCTCCCCGTGGACGCGGACTACCGGCTGCGCGCCGAACGGGTGGAGGCGGCCATGGACGCCGACCTGGCCGCCGGGCGCCAGCCCCTGCTCGTCTCCGCCAGCGCCGGGGGGACCAACACGGGGGCGGTCGACGCGCTGGGCGACCTGGCCCGGCTCTGCCGCCGCCGGCGCGTCTGGTTCCACGTGGACGGGGCCTACGGCGGATTCGCCGCCCTCACCGAGCGGGGGCGGCGGTGGCTCGGCGGCATCGAGGAGGCCGACTCGGTCACCCTCGACCCCCACAAGTGGCTCTACCAGCCGTTCGAGTGCGGCTGCCTCCTGGTGCGGGAGGGGCGCCTGCTCCGGGAGGCCTTCGAGATCACGCCCGACTACCTCCACGACGCCGAGACGAAGGAGCGGGAGGTCAACTTCTCCGACCTCGGGATCCAGCTGTCCCGCATGGCTCGGGCGTTCAAGCTCTGGATGTCGCTGCGGTACTTCGGCGTCGACGCGTTCCGGGCCGCCGTCGACCGGTCGCTCGACCTCGCCGCCTACGCCCAGCAGCGCATCGAGTCGAGCCCCGAGCTCGAGCTGCTCCTCCCCGCCAACCTGTCGGTGGTCTGCTTCCGGCGCCGGCCTCCCGCCGTGGAGGACGAGCACCGGCTCGAGAGCGCCAACGCCCGCATCGTCGCCGACCTGGCCCGCACGGGGATCGGCCTCATCTCCTCCACCCGGTTGCAGGGCCGGTACGCGCTCCGGATGTGCGTGCTCAACCACACCAGCCGCAAGGAGGACGTCGACCGGGTGCTCGGCTGGATCGAACGGGCGTCGATCACGACCGACACCCGTTCGGCGAGGCGCCCCGCCGTGCAGCACGAGCGCCACCCCCAGGTCGGCGAGGGATGGCTGGCTCGGTCGGCGGTCGAGCGGGGCGTGGTGGCGTCGGTCCCCCTTTTCCACGCCCTCGACGAGGCCGCGGTGACGGCGGTGACGGCGGTGGCCCGCACGCAGCAGGCCGCGCCCGGCGAGACGATCGTCCAGCAGTGGGACTGCGCACGGGAGTTCTACGTGATCGTCGAGGGCACGGCCAGCGTCCACGCCGACGGCACCCGGGTGGCCGAGCTCGGCGCCGGGGACTTCTTCGGCGAGCTGGCCGCCCTCGACTGGGGTGCCAGCTTCGGGTACCCGCGGCTGGCGACGGTGGTGGCGGAGACGCCGATGCGGCTGTTGGTGCTGCCAGGGGCCAGCCTCAACGATCTGGCGCGGAACGTCCCCGAGATCGGTCGACGGATACAGCGGGCCAAGCGGGTGCGGCTGTCGGAGCTGGCCGAGCTGCCCGGGAGGGCGCCGGACGCGGGTCTCGGAGGAGGGAGGGAACCATGAGCTTCGACGGGCGGGTGCTCGTGATCGGCCTCGGCGGTGTCAGCCAGTGCACGTTGCCGTTGCTGTTCGCGGAGCTCGGCGTCGAGCCGTCGCGCTTCACCGTCCTCGACTTCGCCGGCGTGGGGGAGCACGCCCGCTGGGTCCAGGCTCAGGGCGCCACCTTCGAGCACGGGCGCATCACGCCGGACAACCTCGGCGAGATGATGGGGCGTCTGGTGGGGCCCGGCAGCATCGTCGTCGACCTGGCGTGGAACATCGACACCGCGTCGATGCTCGAGTGGTGCCGGGCTCACGACGTCCGGTTCGTCAACGCGTCGATCGAGCTCTGGGACCCCTACGAGGGGTTCGGCAGCGAGCCTCCCCAGGACCGCACCCTGTACGTCCGCCACATGGCGCTGCGGAGGATGATCGCCCGCTGGGGCGACAACGACGGCCCCACCGCGGTGCTCGACCACGGTGCCAACCCGGGCCTGGTGTCCCACTTCACCAAGGCGGCGCTGGAGGACATCGCCGACGCCTGGCTGGCCGGTGACGCCCGCGGGGACGGCGAGGTGCGCGAGCGGGTGGGTGACGCCCGCCGTCGCCGGGCGTTCGCCGAGCTGGCCCACCTGCTCGGCGTGAAGGTCGTCCACATCAGCGAGCGCGACACCCAGATCTCCAACCGGCCCAAGGAGGAGAACGAGTTCGTCAACACGTGGTCGGTCGAGGGCTTCCACGAGGAGGGCATCGCCCCCGCCGAGATGGGCTGGGGGACGCACGAGAAGACGCTGCCTCCTGGCGCCCACGTCCACCGCGCCGGCCCGATGAACCAGATCTGCCTGGCCCGTCCCGGGTGCCAGACGTGGGTGAGGTCGTGGGTGCCGTGCGGCGAGATCGTGGGCATGGTCATCCGCCACGGCGAGGCCTTCTCAATCTCCGACCGGCTGACCGTCCGCGACGAGGACGGCACTCCCGTCTACCGGCCCACGGTCCACTACGCCTACTGCCCGGCCGACGCCGCCATCGCCAGCCTGCACGAGCTGCACATGCGGCGGTACGAGCTGCAGGACCGCCGTCGCATCATGACCGACGACATCGTCGAGGGCCGCGACGAGCTGGGCTGCCTGCTCATGGGCCACCCGTTCAAGAGCTGGTGGATCGGCTCGCTGCTCGACATCCACGAGTCCCGTCGGCTCGTCCCCCACCAGAACGCCACCACCCTGCAGGTGGCGGCGTCGATCCTCGCCGCCGTGAAGTGGATGATGGACAATCCCAACGAAGGGGTCCGCCTCCCCGACGACCTGCCCCACTCGTCCATCCTCGACGTGGCCCAGCCTTACCTCGGCCCGTTCCTCTCCGCGCCGGTCGACTGGACGCCGCTCGACCGCTGGGTCGATCCGTTCGCCGGCTACGGGCGCCCGAGGCCCCCCCAAGAGGACGTCTGGCAGTTCACCACGTTCCTCGTCTGACGGACGGGACCGTCGGCTACCGGCGTCAGTGGCCGCCGCCGAAGGCGAGGGCGGCGACGAGGTCCATCCGGGTGAGCTCGGGCAGGGCCTGCTCGATGTGGAAGGAGTAGGTCGACGCCGGCGGGTCGGTGATCTCGACCACGGTCACGATGTCGGAGCACCGGGGGTCGGTGCCGGGGGCCTGGCTGATCTCTACCCCGGCGCCCTCGCTCAGCTGCAGCTCCTCGCGCACCCAGCGCTCCAGCTCGGCGGCGGTGGTGCCTTCGCTCTCGACCGGCGTCATCGGGCCCCCTGGGTCGTCGGGGGCCCAGGCTAGGCAGGCGTGGAGACGGGGCAGTCGCCTCGGGGCCCGGCGGTGCCGGCGCGGCCGGGGAGGCCGAGCTCGTCGGTCAGGTCCTCGGCTTCCTGGAGGCACCGGCGGGCCAGCAGGTCGTCGCGGCCGGCCAGGCTGCGACCCCACTGGTGCAGCGTGCGGGCCAGCAGGGGCCTGGCGCCCAGGGCGCGGTGGGCGTCGGCGGCCGACCGAAAGCCCTCGTCGGCGTCGGCCGACGCGCCGACCACCGCGGCCACGTGCGCCTGGAACCGCCGGAGCGACCCCTTGCACACGTCGCCCGGTCCGACGACGACGAGCTGGTCGGGGAGGTTGGCCAGCCACTTGTGCAAGGTCCTCGCCCGCTCGACGTCGCCGAGCAGGAAGGCGGCCTCGGCCAGGTTGGTGACCACGTCGAGCCAGCAGGCGGTCGGGGCGAGCGCCTCGCACTCGGCAACCGTCGCCTCCAGGTCCCGGACCGCCTCGTCACGGCGCCCGAGGTGGGCGAGGAGCACGGTGAGCGCGCCCCGCCACACCACCTCGCCGTGGGTGTAGGCCCGGCGGCGGCACTCGTCGAGGAGCCCGTACTGCTCGTCCTCGTCGCCCCACTCGAGGACCAGCCAGAACCGCTGGGCGAAGAGGCGGGCCTCGGCCTCGGGATCGCCGTCCTGCCGCCTCCGCCGGAGGGCGTCGGCGAGGCCCGCCCGGGCGTCGTCGACCCTGCCCTCGAACAGGGCCCCCCCGATCGGCGACGCCGATGCGTCCCACCGGTAGGTCGGCGGGCCGACCTCCTCCTTCTGGGCGCGCTGAGGGCTCTGTGGTGACCTCGAGCGCGCCCGGAACGACGGGGGAGGCTCGGCGACGGGCAGGAAGCCGAGGTTGGCGGCGAGGGCCCGTTCGAGCTGGTCCTCGAGGGCGTCGACGTCGATCATCGCCGGCGCGACCGGCACGCTTCCCGGGCCACCGGACCACTATCGACGGGGCGGGCACCGCCCTTGAGGGTGGTCAGCGGGAGGCCCGGTACCGCCGCTCGAGGAAGCTGACGACCTGGATCATGGGGAGGGTGATCACCAGGTAGGCCAGACCGGCGACCACGAGCGGCGTGCTGTTGCTGGACACGTTGGCGAAGTCGCGCCCGAACTTGAGGATCTCCTTGCCCCCGGCGACGGTGCCGAGCACGGCAAGGAGAGAGGTGTCCTTGAACAGCAGGACCAGCTCGTTGGTGAGGGGGGGCACGACGAGCCGGAAGGCCTGGGGCAGGATGATGAGCCGCATGGCCGTCCGGTAGTCCATGCCCACGGCGCGGGCCGCCTCCATCTGCCCCTTGGGCACGGCCTCGATGCCGGCCCGGATAGTCTCGGCGATGTAGGCGCCGGCCACCAGCGACAGCGCCAGGCAGCCCGGGAAGTACTTCGGGAACGGGAACTGCCACCCAGTTGCGATCGGGATGCCGAAGCCGATGAACACGATGGTCAGCAGGGCGGGAAGCCCCCGCAGCACGTCGGTGTAGACGGCCGCCGGCCACCGCAGCGCCCGCGACCGGCTGATGCGCATCAGGGCCACGACGAGCCCGAGGAACAGGCCGCCGGCGAAGCTGAAGAGGGTGAACACGAGCGTGTTCTTGGCACCCTCGGTGAGGATGCCGGGGAACATCTCGCGCATGATCTCGAGGTTGAAGAACTCCTCGAGGAAGCCCTCCACGGGAGGCCGGGCCCGAAGCTAGCCGGCGCCCTCTCCCAGGTACCTCTGCAGGATCTCCCTGTGGCGACCGCTGTTCTTGAGCCTCGTCAACGAGCCGTCGATGGCGTCGCGCAGGGCGGTGTTCCCCTTCTTCACGACGAACCCGTACTGCTCGGGCTCCGTCTGGTACCGGGTGGCCACCGCCAGGTCGGCGTCCTTCTGGGCGTTGTAGGCGTTCACCGGGAAGTCCTGCAGGACGCCGTCCACCTGCCCGGCTTTCAGGGCGGTGACCGCCTCGTCGGCTCCGGTGAACGACCTCACCGTGAACCCGACGCGCGAGGCCTGGCTCTGGGCGTACTCCTCGCCGGTGGTCTCGGACTGCGCACCGATCGTGCGCCCTCTGAGGCTGTCGATCGTCCGGTACCTCTCGGCGTCGGCCTTGCGCACGAGCAGCGACTGCTGGATCTCGTAGTAGCCCTGGGTGAACTCGTTGCTCTGCCTGCGCTCGTCGGTGATGGAGACGGACGACGCGATGACGTCGCACTGCCCGGCGGCCAGGGCGGCGAAGATCCCGTCGAAGTCGGTGTCCTGCACGGCCGTCTGAAGGCCCAGGTCCTGGGCGACGGCCGCCATCAGCTCGAGGTCGATCCCCACCTGCCTCCCGCCCTCCTCGAACTCGAAGGGCGGGTAGGGCAGGTCGGAGCACACCGTCAGGGTGCCGCTCCTGATCGTCTGGACCCCGGCCGGCGCCGTCGTCGCACCCGTCGTCCCGCCGGTCGTCGACTCATCGTCGTCGTCGCCGCAGCCCGCCGCGACGATGGCGAAGATCACCACCGCGGCGGCGAGGCGCAGCGCCTTCGGTAGCTGCCCCCTCGTCATGGCGCCGGATCGTACCGACGGGGGGCCAGTGGCGCTACAGGCGGGCGGCCGGATGTGTCAACGCACCCGGCATGCGCTCAGTGGCAGTGGGGGTGCGGGATGGCGCCGTGCGCCGGGTTGCCCTCCGGCACGGAGGCGTGAGCGGTCGAGAGCCCGTGGCAGGCGGCGGCGGGCGGTTGGGCCAGCGCGGCGGGGGCGGCGGCCACCGCCAGTCCGCTCGACAGGAACAGCGCGGCGACGAGCTTCTTCATGTGTGCGTCCCTCCTGGGATCGAGCCGTCAGGGGTACCTCGCCTTTCTTTCCCATGACGGTGATCGCCGAACTAGGTGTCGTGCGCACCGAGCGGCGGCAGGGGGTAGGAAGCGGCGGTGGATGCGCTGCTGGTCGCTCTGGGCATCGCCCTCATCCTCGTCGGCCTGGTGGACATGTTCCTGGCCGTCCTCCACCACGACGCCGTCAGCTTCCTGACGCCGAGGCTGTACCGCTGGGCCTGGGTCGCCACCCGCACGCTCACCGGGCCGCTCCCCTCGAAGCTGGCGACCGTGCTCCGGGCCCTCGCCGCTCCGTCGATGGTCCTGCTCACGCTGCTGGTATGGCTGGGGACCCAGGCTCTCGGGTTCGCCCTCGTCTACTACCCGGGCGTCAAGGACGACGGCGCCTTCGTCGTCGAGGGGGTGCGCCGGACGTTCGGCGCGGCCTACACCTACTCGGCCGCGACCCTCGCCAGCCTCAGCCTGGACGGCGTGTCCCCCCGCACGCTCGCCTACCAGGCGCTCGCTGCGGCCGAGACCCTGATCGGCCTGCTGATCATCACGCTCACGATCAGCTACATCCTCAACGTGTACCAGGTGCTACAGAGCCAGAACGCCCTGGCCGCCGCCCTCCACAACCAGGCCGAGGACGGCTCCGATCCCCGCACGATCCTGGCGCCCCACTTCGTCGACGGTCGGCCCCAGGGCCTGTCGACCCACCTCCGGGAGTTCCACCGCAGCCTGGTCGACGAGGCCGAGGGGCTGCGGCGCTACCCGATCGTCTACTACTTCAAGAGCGGCCGGGCCTACCGGTCGATCCCGTACATCTTCCACATGATCGGCGGTGTCGTCGCCGCCCTGCGGTGGGGTCTCCCCACCGGCCACGACGCCGCCGGCGACCCCTGGCTCCCCTCGCTGGCCACCGGGTACACGGACGTGATGCGCGAGGTCGGGCACCACTTCGTCCCCCACATGGAGCGGGGCGACCAGGACCCCGTGCCGTTCGAGCGCTTCCGGGCCGCCTTGGGCAAGGGTGGCGACGCCGGAGGCGACGAGCGGCTGGCCGAGTTCATCGCGCTCGACGGCTTCATGCGCGACATCGCCGACGTCGACGAGAAGCCCGATCCGGACGAGGCCTACCGCCGGTACTGCGAGTGGCTCCCCTTCGCCACCGAGAGCGCCGCCTTCATCTCGGCCATGGCCGCCGACCTGGGCAGGGACATCGGCGACCTCACCGCCGAGCCCGAGAGCGGGGACTTCTAGGTCTCGGAACGGCCCGCCCTCACCCGGGGCGGTGCTCGCCGAACACGCGCCGCAGGGAGTCGCTCACCTCGCCCAGCGTCGCCCCCCGGCGGAGGGCCTCTCCCATGGGCTCGAGCACGTTGGCGGTGCCCCGGGCGGCCGCCTCCACGTCGGCCAGGGCGGCGACGACGGCGCCGTTGTCGCGGCCGGCCCGCCACGCCGAGAGCCGGGCGGCCCGGTCGTGGGCGAGGGAGGGGTCGACCGGGAACGGCTCGGGAACGATTGCCGGCTCGGCGCCGTCGACGAAGCGGTTCACGCCGACCACGACCCTCTGGCCCGCCTCGACGGCCCGGGCGTGGGTGTAGGCGGCCGCCTCGATCTCCGCCTGCTGGTAGCCCGCCTCGATGGCGGCCACCGCTCCGCCGAGGGCGTCGATGGCCTCGAGTTGGCGCCACGCCTCGGCCTCGACCGCGTCGGTCAACGACTCGACGAACCACGAGCCGCCCAGAGGGTCGGCGGTGGCGGTGACGCCCGACTCGTGGGCGAGCACCTGTTGGGTCCGCAGGGCGATGCGGGCGGAGCGCTCCGACGGGAGGCCCAGCGCCTCGTCGTAGGCGTTGGTGTGCAGGCTCTGGGTGCCCCCGAGTACCGCCGCCAGCGCCTGGAGGGTCACCCTGACGACGTTGAGCTCGGGCTGCTGGGCGGTGAGGGTCGAGCCGCACGTCTGGGCGTGGAAGCGGAGGGTGGTGGCCCGAGGGTCGGTGGCGCCGAAGCGCTCGGTCATGAGCCGGTGCCACATGCGGCGCGCCGCCCGGAACTTGGCCACCTCTTCGAACAGCTCGCTGTGGGCGCCGAAGAAGAACGAGATGCGGGCGCCGACACGGTCGGCGTCCAGACCGGCGTCGACGGCGGCCCGCACGTAGGCCGCGCCGTGGGCGAGGGTGAAGGCCAGCTCCTGGGTGGCCGTCGCCCCCGCCTCCCGCAGGTGGTAGCCGGAGACGGAGATGGGGTTCCAGCGGGGCATGTGGCGCTGGCTCCAGGCGATGAGGTCGGTGACCAGGCGCAGGGAGGGGGCGGGTGGATGGATCCACGTGCCCCGGGCCACGTACTCCTTGAGCGGGTCGTTCTGGACGGTCCCGCCCAGCGCGCCCGGTGGCACCCCCCGCTCCTCGGCGACCAGCCGGTACAGCAGCAGGAGGACGGCGGCGGTGGCGTTGATCGTCATGGACATCGTCACCCGCTCGAGGGGCACCCCGTCGAGCAGGCGGCGCATGTCGTCCAGCGTGTCGACGGCAACGCCGACCCTCCCGACCTCTCCCTCGGCCCGGCGGTGGTCGGAGTCGTAGCCCATCTGGGTGGGGAGGTCGAAGGCGCACGAGAGCCCGGTCTGGCCGGCGGCCAGCAGGTAGCGGAACCGGGCGTTGGCGGCGTCGGGGCTGCCGAACCCCGAGTACTGCCGCATCGTCCACAGACGGTCGCGGTACATCCGTGGGTGGATGCCCCTCGTGTACGGCGGCCGCCCGGGCGGGTCGGGGCCGTAGAAGGGCCGGACACCGATGCCCGACCCGGTGCGTACCTCCCCGTCGGTCACCGCGGCCGGGGTGCTCCTCCGGCTAGATCCCCAGCGGGAGGCGGTTGCCCGAGAAGGGGACGGTGCCCACGGCCAGCTGGGCGTCAAAGGGACCGTTGGCGTTCAGGTAGGCCAGCGCCATGTCGAGGTCGGTGACGCCGTTGGTGGCGGGAAGGGGCAGGAGGCCGAGGGTGACGAGGATTCCCAGCGCCCGCCCTCTCGAGTCGAGGAAGGCGCTCCCCGAGTCACCCGGCAACCCCGGTGTCAGGGTGAGGACGGTGTGGCTCCACCCGCCGCCGTCCGTGCCCAGGCTGATCCCCCTCTTGGGAGCGAGGACGTCGAGACCGAGGCGCAGGCTGGAGTTGCCGAAGCCGTACACCTGGCTCCCCAGCGACGAGGTGCCACCGGCGCCTATGGGGCCGCCCCAGTGGGGGACGGACGGGTTCACCCGGCCCACGTCGGCGGGATCTAGTCGCACCAGGGCGAAGTCGTTGAACGCGCAGGTGTCGGGGTCGTCCTCGTCGAGCTGCTGCATGGTCAGCCAGGAGCTGTAGGCCAGCACGCCCGGGCGGGTGGCGCCTTCCACGTCGACCGGCGTGCCCAGCGGGAGGGACGGCGATTCGCAGCCGTCGGCGTTGACGGCGCCTCCCGTGCCGGCGCAGTGGGCGGCCTGGCCGAGATAGACGGTGGACCCCGAGGTGAAGACGAAGTTCGCCGTGCACTGGCCGCCACCAGTGACGGTCTGCACACCGGGATGGATGGTGGCGCTCGATGCCGGGGCCCACGTGGGCTGGGCCGACGCGACGGAGGTGACGCCTCCGGCGACGAGAAGGGCGGTGGTGACGATTCCGAGGAGCCCCAGCCGAGCGGCGCGCATGGCGCCGAAGGTACCGCACCTGCAGTTCGCTGTCCGGGCGGGCGGCGCCCGCGGCGGTCGGGGCCGCTCAGGCGGTGCGGGGGTGGGGCATGCAGAGCTCGTCGTACTCGGCGATGACGATCTCGCCAGCGTCCGGTCCGCAGGCCGGGCACTCCGGGTCCCGGCTCACCCTGAAGGTGCGGAACGACTCCTCGAGGGCGTCGTAGGCCAGCAGCCGGCCGACGAGGGGGTCGCCGAGCCCGAGCACCAGCTTGATCGCCTCCATCGCCTGGATCGAGCCGACGATGCCCGGGAGCACGCCGAGGACGCCGGCCTCGGCGCAGGACGGGGCCAGCTCGGCCGGCGGCGGCTCGGGCACCAGGCACCGGTAGCACGGGCCCACGTAGGGGTGGAAGACGGTGACCTGGCCCTCGAAGCGGAAGATCGAGCCGTGGACGACGGGGATGCGCTTGAGGAGCGACGCGTCGTTGACCAGGTAGCGGGTGGGGAAGTTGTCGGTGCCGTCGACGATCACGTCGTAGCCGTCGATGATGTCGAGGACGTTGTCGGCCCCCAGCCGCACGTCGTAGGTGACGACGTCGACGTCGGGGTTGAGGGCGGTGAGGGTCTTCTTGGCCGAGTCGACCTTGCGCTCGCCCACCCGGTCGAGGTTGTGCAGGATCTGGCGCTGCAGGTTGGACTCGTCGACCACGTCCATGTCGATGACGCCGATCGTGCCCACCCCCGCCGCCGCCAGGTACAGGGCGGCGGGCGAGCCGAGGCCCCCGGCGCCGAGCAGGAGCGCCTTGGCGTCGAGGAGCTTCTGCTGGCCATCGTCGCCCACCTCGGGGAGGAGGAGGTGACGGTGGTAGCGGTTGCGCTGGTCGGGCGTCAGCGTGCGCGGCGTGCTCCAGGCCCGGTCTTCGTTCTTCCACTTGTTGAAGCCGCCGGCCATGGAGACCACGTCGGTGTAGCCCAGCTCGCCGAGCGTGCGGGCGGCGAACGCCGAGCGGGTGCCGCCGGCGCAGTAGATGAGAACGGGGGCGTTGCGGTCGGGCGCCTTGTTCTCGATCTGGCTCTCCAGGAACCCCCGGGGGATGTGGACCGCACCGGGAAGGGCGCCCTGCTCGTACTCGTCGGCCTCCCGGACGTCGAGGACCATGGTGTCGGGCTTCTGGGCGAGGAGGCGCTGGGCCGCCTCGGTGTCGACCTCACGGATCTCGGCCTTGGCCGCGGCCAGCAGGTCTCGGAAGGTGGGCATGCGATCACGTCCTCGGCGTAGGGCTGCTCCTTCTCAAAAACCCTAGTCCGGAGGTCGACATTCCCCGACCGGCGGCGGCTCAGGGGACCTGGAAGAGCCCTTCGCAGGCCACCCCGCTGTCGAGGCCGGTGCCGCCGAGGCACTGGTCGATGTTGGCGCCGCCGTCGAGGCTGTCGTCGCCGGCGCCGCCCGCCAGCCGGTCGTTGCCCGTGCCGCCGGAGAGGGCGTCGTTCCCGTTGTCGCCCGACAGGAGGTCGTTGCCGGCGTCGCCGAGGAGGACGTCGTTCCCGTCGCCGCCGAAGACCCGGTCGGTGCCGTCGCCGCCGCAGATCACGTCGTCACCGCCGAGGCCCCGGATCAGGTCGGTGCCGCCGCCGCCCTGGATGACGTCGGCGCCGGCGGTGCCGAAGATCACGTCGTTCCCGGACGTGCCGACGATCGTCGGCGTCCGGCCGCCACAGGTGCCCGGCGGAGCGGGTGCCGTGGTCGTCGTCGTGGTCGGGGGCCGGGTGGTCGTGGTGGGCGCCACCGTGGTCGTGGGCGCGACCGTCGTGGTCGGCGCCACCGTGGTGGTCGGCGCCACCGTGGTGGTCGGCGCCACCGTGGTGGTCGGCGCCACCGTGGTCGTCGGCGCCACCGTGGTCGTCGGCGCCACCGTGGTCGTCGGCGCCACCGTGGTCGTGGGTGCAACCGTCGTGGTGGGCGC
>DATAAF010000135.1:0-3754 GCA_036260255.1 Acidimicrobiales bacterium
CAGCGAAGCTAGCAGAGGCGCCCCCCAATAGCCCAGGGGTCAGTGGCCTAGGCGGTCACCTCTCGAATCGGAGTACGAGACGGACCTCTCCGTCGGATCGCACGACCCGTGCGTCGGCGGCGAGGCGACGGATGAGGTAGAGGCCGCGGCCGGTCTCGGCCGCGGCGTCGGGCATGTCGGGCGACTCGGGAATTCCGAAGCCGCCGCCCGCGTCGACCACCTCGACCACCAGAGCCCCGTGGTCGAGGTTGGCGGTGGCGCAGGTCACGCCCCCGGCGTGGCGCTGCGAGTTCACCATCGCCTCGTGCACGGCGAGGACCACGGCGTCGGTGTCGCCCTCCCACCCCGCGTCGGCGAGCAGCCGGGCCAGCTGCCGGCGGGCGGCGGCGGGCTGGTCGGACAGCTCCACGGGACGGGTGAGGGAAGCGGCGATCATCTCTTTTCCTGTTCTGCCCAGGAAGGGCGCCGAGGCAACGTCCTCAGGCCCGGAAAACGGCCTCCAGCTCCTCGGGAACGGCGACGTCGAGCTGGCTGTAGGTGCACGACCGCGGGTCGCGCTCCGGCCGCCAGCGCACGAACTGGGTGGCGTGGCGGAACCGGTCGCCCTGGAGGTGGTCGAAAGCGACCTCGGCCACCAGCTCCGGCCGGAGTGGCTCCCACTCCATGTTCCGGCCCGCGTTCCACCGGCTCTGGCCGCCCGGCATCCGCCCCGTCGCCTGGGCCTCGGCCTCGGCCCAGTCACGCCAGGGATGGTCGTCGAGCGCCCGGTCCTTGTAGGGCGCGATCTCCTCGGCCAGCTCCTTGCGGCGGGCGACGCTGAACGACGAGGCCACGCCCACGTGGTGCAGCGTGCCCTCGTCGTCGTACAGGCCGAGGAGCAGCGACCCCACGCCCGCGCCGTCCTTGTGGACCCGGTAGCCGGCCACCACGCAGTCGGCCGTGCGGGCGTGCTTGACCTTGAGCATGACCCGCTCGTCCTCCTTGTAGGGCAGGGAGAGCGGCTTGGCCACCACGCCGTCGAGCCCGGCGCCCTCGAAGCGGTCGAACCACTCGGCGGCCACCTCGGCGTCGGCGGTGGCCGGCGTGAGGTGGACGGGAGGCCCGGCCCCGGCCAGCGCCCGTTCCAGCACGGCACGGCGCTCGGAGAAGGGCCGGCCCCGCAGGTCCTCGTCGTCGAGGGCCAGGAGGTCGAAGGCCACGAACGAGGCGGGGGTGGTGCGGGCCAGCATGTTGATCCGGGACACCGCGGGATGGATGCGCTGGAGGAGGGCCTCGAAGTCGAGCCCCTTCTCGCCGGTGATCACGATCTCCCCGTCGACCACGCACCGTGCCGGGAGGTTCGCCTTCAGTGCGGGAGGGAGCTCGGGGAAGTACCGGGTGAGGGGCTTCTCGTTGCGGCTGCCCAGCTCGACCTCGTCGCCGTCGCGGAAGACGATGCAGCGGAAGCCGTCCCACTTCGGCTCGTACAGGATCCCGTCCGGGGCCGGCAGCTCCCGCGAGAGCTTGGCCAGCATGGGCTTGACGGGGGGCATGACCGGCAGCTGCACGGGCGCAATGATCGCACCGGTAGCGTGCGGAGCGCGATGTCGACTCCGCGAGCCACCTATCGCGTCCAGCTCCACGCCGGGTTCACCTTCGACGACGCGGCGGCCATCGTCGACTACCTGGCCGACCTCGGGATCAGCCACCTCTACTGCTCCCCGTTCCTCCAGGCCGCACCAGGGAGCACCCACGGCTACGACGTGGTGGACCACCACCGCCTCAACGAGGAGCTGGGCGGCGAGGAGGCCTACGAGCGCCTCTGCCGGGCCCTCGAGGCCCGGGGCATGACGCAGCTGGTCGACATCGTGCCCAACCACATGGCCATCAGCGGCCGGGAGAACAGATGGTGGTGGGACGTGCTCGAGAACGGGCCCTCGAGCCGGTACGCCTCGTACTTCGACATCGACTGGGACCCGCCCGAGGAGCGGCTGCGGCTGCGGGTGCTCATGCCGGTCCTGGGCGACCACGTGGGCCGGGTCATCGACCGCGGCGAGCTGAAGCTGGTCCGCGACGGAGGGTCGTTCGAGCTCCGGTACTTCGACCACGCCGCCCCCGTGTCGCCCCGGTCGCTCGACGACCTCCTGGGCGAGGCGGCGGCGCGCGTCGGCAACGACACCCTCGCCAGCATCGCCGTGGCTCTCGGCCGGCTCCCACCGTCGGTGGCCACCGACCGGGAGAGCGTGGAGGAGCGCCACCGCGACAAGGAGGTGCTGCGGGCCAACCTGGCCGAGCTGTTCGAGGAGCAGCCCGAGGTGGCGGCCGCGGTCGACGAGGCGGTGGAGGCCCTCAACGCCGACGGGGACGCCCTCGACGCCCTGCTCGAGCGCCAGAACTACCGGCTGGCCTACTGGCGGGTGGCCGGCCAGGAGCTGGACTACCGGCGCTTCTTCGACATCACCACGCTCATCGCCCTGCGCAGCGAGAACCTCTTCGTCTTCGCCGACACCCACGAGAAGATGGTCGAGCTGGTCCGGGACGGGAAGGTGGCCGGGCTCCGGGTGGACCACGTGGACGGCCTGCGGGATCCGGCGGCGTACCTCGACCTCCTCCGCCAGGCGGTGGGCCCCGACACCTACCTGGTGGTCGAGAAGATCCTCGAGCGGGACGAGCACCTCCGTGGGGGCTGGCCCGTGCAGGGGACCACCGGCTACGACTTCGCCGCCGGGGTGGGCGGGCTGTTCGTCGACCCGGCCGGCGAGACGCCGCTGACCGAGCTCTACGACGAGTTCGCCGGGGGCCGGGTCGAGTACCGGGACCTGGCCCACGAGAACAAGCACCTCGTCATGCGGGAGGTCCTGGCCGCCGACGTCAACCGCCTCACCAACCTCCTCGTCTGGGTCTGCGAGCGCCATCGCCGCCACCGCGACTACACCCGGCAGGACCTGTCCCGGGCGGTACGGGAGACCCTGGCCGGCCTCGACGTGTACCGGACCTACGTGCGCCCGAATGCCGAGCCGTCGCCGGAGGACGTGGCCCGGGTGGAGGAGGCGGTGCGCCGGGCCTGCGAATGGCGGCCGGAGATCGACCCCGACCTCTTCGACTTCCTCGCCGACCTCCTCCTGCTGCGCCAGGAGGGGATCAGGGAGGACGACTTCGCCCTCCGGTTCCAGCAGCTGAGCGGCCCGGTCATGGCCAAGGGGATCGAGGACACGTCCTTCTACCAGTACAACCGCCTGGTCTCCCTGAACGAGGTGGGCGGGGACCCGGGCCGGTGGGGGACCACGGTCGAGGAGTTCCACGCCGGGAACGCCCACGCGGCCAAGGACTGGCCGGGGACCCTGCTGGCCACCTCGACCCACGACACCAAGCGCAGCGAGGACGTGCGGGCCCGGATCAGCCTCCTCTCCCAGATCCCCGAGGAGTGGGCGGCGGCGGCACGCCGCTGGGCGGCCATGAACGAGCGCCACAAGCGCGACGGCATGCCCGACGGCAACGCCGAGTACCTGCTGTACCAGGTGCTGGTCGGCGCCCACCCGCTCGACGCCGACCGGGCGGCGGCCTTCATGGAGAAGGCGTCGCGGGAGGCCAAGCAGCACACCTCGTGGATCGACCCTGCGCCGGCCTACGACGAGGCTCTCGCCGAGTTCGTCCGGGCCGTGGTCGGCGACGCCGAGTTCGCCGCCGACCTGGCCGCCTTCGTCGGGCCGCTGGTCGAGGCCGGGCGGGTTACGTCGCTGGCCCAGCTGCTGCTCAAGCTCACCTCGCCCGGCGT
>DATAAF010000136.1:0-19658 GCA_036260255.1 Acidimicrobiales bacterium
CCCACGAGGCTCAGCCCGCCGGCCAGGACGGCCAGCAGGCTGAGGGTGACGGGCACGAGGGCGGACCGGGGCCTGGGCTCGGCGGCAGGAGGCGGCGGCGGGGGCGCCGGCCCATCGTCCACCGGCGGCGTGGAGACATCCGCCGGGGCCAGGGCGTGACCGGTGTCACCCGTCGACGGGGGCGGTGGCGGCGGCGGGGCCGCCGGGCCGCTCCCGTCGGCCCTGTCCCGGCGGGACCACAGCAGGAGGGCGCCGCCGGCGATCAGCAGCAGACCGAAGGGGATGTCGTCGTCGCCCCCGGCGACGTTGTCAAGCAGGATCAGCACGCCGAGGCCGGCCAGCACGGCGGCGGCCAGCTTCGAACTGCGCTCCGAGCCGAACCGCACCACGGTGCTGCCGGTGTCGTCGGGGATCATCAGCCAGCCCACCAGGTAGAGCAGGATCCCCGAGCCGCCGGCGAGGGTGAGCACGACGAAGGCGATCCGGAAGACGACGGGATCGATGCCGAAGTAGCGCCCGAGGCCGCCGGCCAGGCCGCCGACGACCTTGTCGTCGGTGGCCCGGGTGAGCCGGCTGCCCGGCGTCTTGTACGGCGGCGCCGAGTCGGTGGGAGGGGGGGTGTCGTTCACGGTTTCCATGGGGTGATCGTGCGCTCGTCCCCCTGCATCTTCCATCCGGGACGTCCCGGGTGTATCCCGTAGGGGTACGGAGACCGGAGTCCGGAACCAGCCCCGTGGTCCGGATGGGCGGCTCATGGGATCATCGGGACGGTGACCAGCCCGACGAGGAGCGCGCCCCGCCGCCTCACCAGGAGCCGGACCGACCGGATCCTCGGCGGCGTGTGCGGCGGTGTGGCCCGGGCCACCGGGCTCGACCCGCTGGTCGTGCGGGTTGCGGTCCTCGCCCTCACGTTCGCCGGCGGGACCGGGGTCGTGGTGTACCTCGCGGCGTGGCTCCTCCTGCCCCAGGAGGCCGGCGGCGACGCTCGGGGGCGGGCGACCCACCGGAGCCGGGACCTGGGCGAGGTGTTGGCCGTGGGGTCCATCGTGCTGGGCGTGATCCTGCTGGCCCGGGCCAGCGGCCTGTGGTTCAACGACGCCGTGGTCTGGCCCCTGCTGCTGGCGGGCGTCGGCCTCGCCGTCATCTGGCGCCAGGCCGGTGACGACGAGCGGTCGTCGCTCCTGCGGGTCGTGGACCTCCGGTCGCGCCGGGCGGCGCTGGCCCGGGTGGGCGTCGGCGTGGTCCTCGTCGTCAGCGGGGTGGCCGCCTTCCTGGCCGCCAGCGACGCCTTCTCCGCCGTGCGCCAGGGTCTGCTGGCCACCGCGGCCATCGTCGGCGGGCTGGCCCTCATCACCGGCCCGTTCTGGGTGCGGATGGGACGCGACCTGGCCTCCGAGCGGCGCCAGCGCATCCGGTCCGAGGAGCGGGCCGAGGTGGCCGCCCACCTGCACGACTCCGTGCTCCAGACCCTCGCCCTCATCCAGCGCAACGCCGACGACCCCCGGGCCGTCGTCACCATGGCCCGCCGCCAGGAGCGGGAGCTGCGGGGCTGGCTGTTCGAGAACGACCAGGCCCAGCCGGCCGCCGACACCCTGGCTGCGGCGCTGACCCGGGCGGGGGAGGAGGTCGAGGGGCTGCACGGGGTGACCATCGACGTGGTCGCCGTGGGCGACCTGCCGCTCGACGACCGGCTGCAGGCCCTGGTCGCCGCGACACGGGAGGCGATGGTGAACGCGGCCAAGTGGTCGGGCGACGACTCCGTCTCCGTCTACGCCGAGGTGCGGGACGGCGAGGCGTCGGTGTTCGTCCGCGACTGGGGTGCGGGCTTCGACGTGGCCGCCGTGGCTCCTGATCGCCACGGGGTGCGGGAGTCGATCCTCGACCGCATGGCCCGCCACGGCGGCAAGGCGGCCGTCCGGAGCACGCCGGGTGAGGGCACCGAAGTCGAGCTGCGGATATGAGCCCGCGCCCGCGCGTCTTCCTGGTCGACGACCACGAGCTGTTCCGCTCCGGTGTGCGGGCCGAGCTGGGCGACGTGGTCGACGTGGTGGGCGAGGCGTCCGAGGTCGACGCCGCGGTCGAGATGATCCTCGAGCGGCGGCCCGAGGTCGTCCTGCTCGACGTCCACATGCCCGAGGGCGGTGGTCGCGCCGTCGTACAGCGCGTCGTACGCGAGGCGCCCGAGGTGCGGTTCCTCGCCCTGTCCGTGTCGGACGCGGCCGAAGACGTGATCGGCGTCATCCGGGCCGGGGCCCGGGGCTACGTCACCAAGACCATCTCCGGCCGGGAGCTGGCCGACGCCATCCGCCGAGTGGCCGACGGCGACGTCGTCTTCTCCCGCCGTCTGGCCGGCTTCGTCCTCGACGCCTTCGCCTCCAGCCCCGGCCCCTCGGCCGACCCCGACCTCGACCAGCTCACCGCCCGCGAGCAGGAGGTGCTGCGCCTCATCGCCCGGGGCTACCCCTACAAGGCCATCGCCAGGGAGCTGGTGATCTCCGCCCGCACGGTGGAGACCCACGTGTCGTCGGTCCTGCACAAGCTCCAGCTCTCCAACCGCCACGACCTCACCCGGTGGGCGGCCGAGCGTCGCCTCATCTGAATCGCCAACGGTGAGGCCTCGGCGTGTGTCATGCTGGACCGTCGCGTGGTGGCCGTAGCTCAGGTGGTTAGAGCGCCAGGTTGTGGCCCTGGAGGTCGGGGGTTCAAGTCCCCTCGGTCACCCTCCACAAGCGCCTCTAGCTCAACTGGCAGAGCAGCGGACTCTTAATCCGCGGGTTCAGGGTTCGAGTCCCTGGGGGCGCACTCGAGATGCAGTGGTACCGGCAGGCCCGTTTCGCCACGTCGCACACCGGGTAGCCGTCGTCGGACCCCGAGCTCAGAAGTGGGCGTCCGCCGCTTCGCCCCCACAGGAGCGCGACGAGCGACCCAGCGAGCGTGAGAGCAGATCGACGAGGGAGACCGTGCCGAAGGGCAAGACCTGAGCTGCAGGTCGGCGGGCAGGGGCGATGCTCGCTCGCTTGCGTCCCGAGGCGATGGGCAGAACGTCCATCGGTGCGTCCGCCAACGAGGAGGAGGCGATGGCAGCCAGCCGGTATGAGTCGATGAACGTTGCCGAGCTTCGCGAGACGGCAAGGACGAAGGGCATCGGCGGCGTGTGGAAGATGAAGAAGGCCGACCTGGTGCAGGCCTTGAAGGAAGGCGGCCGCGGTGGATCTCCTGGGACGAATGGTTCCGCACTTTCACGAGCGCCGGCTGAACTTCATCTACCAGGAGCACAAGGCCGACGGGTCGGAGAGCAACTTCTTCCGGCTCGAGAACCCCGGCCGCGAGGACGCGTGAGGGTTATCGGCTGAGGCCCCGAGGGTAGGGTCCGGCGGCCGGGCGCGGGCGGGTCCGCGCCCGAACGGGTCCTCGGGAGATGACTTCTTGACCACCACGCCGAGCGTCGTCGGCCTCAACCGCACCCAGGACGGATCGGTCGCCGTGGCCGTCGGGGACTCCGACGTCTACAGCCTCCAGAAGGAACGGGTGACGCGCCGGAAGCACCACTGGGGCCGCCTCGGTGACCTCCCGAACCTGTACCACCCACGCCTTCCGCAGCTGCGCCAGCCGGTCGACCTGGTCGTCGAGTGCTACTCGTCGGACTCCGAGTTCGCCAAGCTGGACTCCTACCAGGAGGAGCTGCTGGGCACCCTGCGGTTCCGGGGCCAGCCCGAGCTGGTGCGCATCTCCCACCACCTGTCCCACCTCTACAGCGCCTTCTTCCCGTCGCCGTTCGAGCGGGCGGCGGTGATGGTGGTCGACGCCCAGGGGAGCTACGCCCGCGACTTCACCGAGCCCTTCCCGGGGCGAGCGGCGGTGGCGCCCGACCTTCTCGAGGTCGCTTCCTTCTACCGGTGCGACCGCGGACGGGTCGAGTGCCTGGGCAAGCAGCTGTGGGACGGCGACTGGAACCGCCCGGCCGGCCTCGGCTGCTTCTACTACAAGCTGACGCGCATGATCTTCCCCGAGGGCGAGGGCGCCGAGGGCAAGGTCATGGGCCTGGCCCCGTTCGGCCGGGTGGGGTCGCTCGGCCTGCCCGAGCTCGTCGTCGACGAGAACCGGGTGCTGATCCCCGACGAGTGGCTCAAGCTGTTCGAGGAGCGCGACCGGTTCCTCTACTCGCCCGCCCCCGGAGCGTTCGAGGCCGCGGCCGACCTCGCCGCCGAGGGCCAGCACGCCTTCGAGACCGCGGTGCTCAAGCTCGCCGACTGGCTGCACGAGCAGACGGGGGAGGACAACCTCTGCTTCGTCGGCGGCACCGCCCTCAACTGCTCGGCCAACGGGCGCATCATCCGCGAGGGGCCGTTCCGCGAGGTGTTCATCCCTCCCAGCCCCCACGACGGCGGGACCGCCCTCGGGTGCGCGCTGTACGGGCTGATCGAGTGCCTCGGCGTGGAGAGCAGGTTCCGCTGGGTGAACGACTTCCTGGGGCCCGAGCTCGACCCTGCCGACGTCGAGGCGGCGGTGGCGGAGCTCCCGCCCGGGTTGCAGGCGGAGAAGCCCGAGGACCTCGTCGGCCGGGTGGCCGACCTGCTCGACAGCGGCCGGGTCGTCGCCGTGTGCGAGGGCCGGAGCGAGTCGGGGCCCCGGGCCCTCGGTCACCGCAGCATCATCGCCGACGCCAGGAACCCCGCGGTCCAGGACTTCATCAACGCCAAGGTGAAGGGGCGGGAGTGGTTCCGCCCGCTGGCCCCCCTCGTGCTGGCCGAGGACGCCCCCCGCATCTTCGACGTCGCCCGGCCGGCGCCGTTCATGCAGTACGCGGCGGACGTCCGCCCCGAGCACCGGGCGGCGCTGCCCGCCATCACCCACGTCGACGGCTCGGCCCGCCTGCAGACGGTCGAGCCGGCCAACACGCCGTTCCTGCACGCCATCCTCGCCGGCTTCGCCGAGCGCACCGGCTGCCCGGTGCTCCTGAACACCTCGCTCAACGAGAAGGGTGACCCGCTGGTCGAGACGCCCGAGGAGGCGGTGCGCTGCCTGGCGTCGACCTGGATGCACGCCCTCGTGATGCCGCCCTACCTGGTCACCAAGGTCGACGAGCCGCCGCTGCCGGGCACGGTGCGGGTCGACCCCCGGGGCGCGGACGCCTAGCCGGCGCTGAGCCGCTCGAGCACGTTGTGCGTCACCCGGTCCACCACCGGGTTCTGCCCGAGCAGGCGGGGCCAGTCGGTCGTGGCCCCGTTGAAGACGGTCCCGTTGTCCGTGTACAGCCCCATCGTCGCCGCCCGGTTGCCCGTGCCCCAGCCGCTGGCGGCCACGTCGCCCACGCCGAGGATGACGAAGCCGGGCGGGGTGCCGTCCTCGCCGGTGGGGGTCACGGTCCCGCGCCGCTCGAGCACCCGCCGGTCGAACCGGGCCCCGTCGCACTCGTAGCCCACCAGGTACTCGTCCGGAGCGTCGCCGAACGTGGCGCCGTCGGCCAGGCCGGTCCCGTCGAAGACCCAGTGGTCGGCGTGCTGGACGCGGTAGCCCACGGGGACGGGGTGGTCGTCGCGGTCCCGCTCGCCGCCGTTCCGGAAGCTGACGCCGGTCAGGCTGTTCTCCGGTTCGTGCCCCGAGGCTGGGTCGGACCACTCGACCAGGCGCCGGAACGAGCAGTCGTCGTCGAACGTCACCCGCCACCAGCAGGTGTTGCCCCCGAAGAACGCCACGTTGTGGCCCCGAGCGACGGCGGAGGCGACGTTGGCCCGCATGGAGTCGGTCCAGTACTCGTCGTGGCCCGCACTGACCAGGAGCGGGTACCGGGCCAGCAGCTCGAGGCCGTCGTCGGCATGGACGTCGAGGTCGGTGCAGACGTCCACGTCGTAGCCGTTGCCCTCGAGCCACGCGAGGAACCGGGCGTCCCAGTGGACGAACGTCTGGCGCGGCGTCGGGTCGAACGGGTCGTAGTTGTGGATGTCCCACGGTGTGCCGCCGGTACCCCCGCCCGGGCGGCGGAACGAGACGCAGGGCGGAACGGCGACGGGAAGGTTCTCGGCCGCAGGCACGCTGTAGAGCGACCACGCCGTGCTCTCCGCCGACACGCAGTTGTAGGCGTGGTAGGTGAGCAGCGGGAGCTTGTAGAGGACGTGGGCCCGAGGGGTGGGGTCGTCGTTGCGGACGACGAACAGGGCCCGCGCCGACCGGGCGTCGACGCCCGGCTGCTCGTCGACCCGGCCGTCCTCGACCAGCACGGCGAGGTGGACGCCCGGCCGCCAGCCCTCCTCGACAGGGAAGCGGTACGCCGGCCACGCGGCCAGGCGCTCGCCGTCCAGCCCCACGTCGTCCTGCCCCCAGTCCTGGTACGGCAGGTGGTCGGGCACGTGCCTCCCGGTCTCCCAGCCGGAACGGGAGACCAGGGTCGTCTCCGCTCCGAACCGGTAGAAGTCGACGCGGAAGCGCGGGGACGTCGTCGAGACGCGGAGCACCAGGTCGGCACCCGGGACCACCGACGGATCTTCCGGGTAGGCGCGGATCACGGCGTGCGATGAGGATCGGGCGGTACCGGATCGACCCCGTCGTGGACGGCGAGGGCCGCCAGCCGGCCAGCGAGGTCTTCCCGGGGCTGCGGCCCTGCATGGAAAGGTTCGAGAGCCTGGACGAAGGCGTGCTGTTCCCGGGGATCGACGTCCGTCACGCACCCGGGCACACCCCCGGTTCGGCAGTGGTGGTCCTCTCGGAAGGGAACCGCCGGGTCGTGGTCCTCGGCGACGTCGCTCACAGCCCCGTCCAGCTCCTCGAGCGAGAGTGGAACACCCCCTACGACGTCGACCCCGTGCTGGCCCGGAGCACACGCGAGGACGTGCTGCGCGACCTCGACGGCGACCTCGCGGCGCTGGTTGCCGGCATGCACTTCCCGGGACTGCGGTTCGGCCGTGTCCTCGACGTCGAGGGCCGGCGACGTTGGGTCGTCTGAGCGCGGGGGCGACCTCACGGTCACAGGAGCAGCAGTGGGGCGTCGGCCTCCCGGAGGGGGACGGTGGTCGGCAGCTCCTGATGGTACGCGCCGGAGGGGACGAGGCCGCACCCGCCGAAGCGGGCCATGACCCGGAGCTGGGCCAGCACGTCCTCGCCGCAGTGGTGGTCGGGCAGCTCGTTCCAGAAGGAGTAGCCGCCGACCCGGCGCAGCTTGTCGACGTCGTACAGCACGCAGCCGCCCGCCCACGCCACCTTGTAGACCCGTTGCCGGTCGCGGGTGAGACCGAGCCGCCGCTGCACGTGCCAGAGGTTGGCCGCGTTGTGCAGGCGGTGGCGTTCCCAGCCCTGGCCACCCGGGCGGATTTCCTCGGGGACGACGGGCCCCTCCCACAGCTCGATGTCCTGCTCGTCGGGACGGACGTCGTCGAGGAAGCTCAGGCCGATGACCGCCGAGCCGACGAACCCGCAGCTATGTCCCGCCATGGCCCCGAGCAGGCGCTCGACCAGGTCCGGCTCGACGAGCACGTCGTCGTCCAGGAACAGGGCGTAGGGGGCGCGCGCCGTGGACAGGAGGAACGCACGGTGCTCGGCCAGGCCTCGCCGGGGCAGGTGGCGGTGGACCTCGACCTCGTGGCCGCGAGCGGCCAGGAGACGCAGGACGGCGCGAGCCTCGGCGCCGACTCCGCCGGTCCCGTCCTCGGTCTGGTCGGACACGACCACCCGCAGGCGTGGGACGGTCTGGGCGGCGACGGTGGCCAGGGTGGCGGCGAGGGCGGCCGGCCGCCGGTAGGTGGGGACGAGGACGTCGACGGTCACCTTCCGGCCAGCTCCGCCTGCTCGTCGCTCGCCCGGATGCGATCGATGATCCCCGTGGTGGACCGGTCCTCCATGAACGGGAGGATGCGAACCCCCCCGCCCAGCTCCTCGACGAGGGACGCCTCGGGGAGCGAGTCGTAGGTGTAGTCGCCGCCCTTGATGTAGAGGTCGGGGCGGACGGCGCACAAGGCCTCGGTGGGGCTGTCGCCGGCGAAGGGCACGATGTGGTCCACGCAGCTCAGCGCGGCGAGGACCTGGGCCCGGTCCTCCAAGGGGTTGATGGGGCGGGTGTCGCCCTTGAGGCGGCGCACGCTGTCGTCGTCGTTCAGGGCCACGATGAGCACGTCACCGAGGGTCTTGGCCCGGTTCAGGTAGGTGATGTGGCCCCGGTGGAGGATGTCGAAGCACCCGTTGGTGAACAGGATGCGCCGGCCTTCCTTCCGGTAGAGGTCGACGCGGGCGGCCAGGGCTTCGAGGTCGGGCACGCACTTGTCCCGGCCCACGAGGTGCTCCCGCAGCTCGGTCGCCGTGCACGCCGCCGTGCGCTCCTTGCCCACCACGATCGCCGACGCCGCGGAGGCGAGCTCGGCTGCGGCCGGCGTGTGGGCACCGGCGGCCAGGGCCAGGGCCAGGGCGGCGACGAACGTGTCGCCGGCGCCGGTGGCGCCCGGCGTGCCGGGGCGGACCTCGGCGTAGGTCCGGTGCGGCGGGCGGCCGCGCTCGAAGACGATGGCCCCCTCGGAGTCGAGGGTCACCGCCGCGATCTGGGCGCCGGTGAGCTCGAGGATGCGGTCGCCCTGCTCGGCGATGCCGTCGCCCCGCTCCGAGACCCCGTCGAGCTCGCCGCCCCCCAGGAGCTGCAGGGCCTCACCCCAGTTGGGCTTCACCGCCGTGGGCCGCAGGTGCCGGAAGGCGGCCGGGTGCTTGGAGTCGACCACGAGCACGCCGCCCCGCCGGGCCTGGTGCTCGGCCAGCACCTGGGCCAGGCGGGGAGTCACGACGCCGTACCCGTAGTCGGACAGGATGACGGCGTCGGCGCCGGCGACCGCATGGTGCAGCCGCTCGACGAGGCGGCCCTCGGCCTCCCCGCCCACGGGGTCCGTGCTCCCGTCGTCGTACCGGACGAGCAGCTGGGTCCCGCCGAAGACCCGGTTCAGCGACAGCGTCCGCCGGTCGTGGTCGACGAGGACGCAGTCGCCCTGGACCGCGTGCTCCTCGAGCATCGAGCGCAGCCGCTCGCCCTCGGCGTCCCGGCCGACCACCGAGACGAGACGGACCCGGGCCCCCAGCTCGCTCACGTTGACGGCCGTGTTGGCCGCGCCGCCCGGGACGCCGGCCCGCCGGCGCAGCTGGACGACGGGGACGGGGGCTTCGCGGCAGAGCCTGGCGGCGGCGCCCTCCAGGTAGACGTCGAGCATGGCGTCGCCGAGGACGACCACCGAGAGGTTGGAGAAGCGGTCGAGCAGGTCGGCGAGCCCGGTCACGAGGCCACCTGGTCGCTCCGCTCCCCCGTGACCGTTCGGAAGGCGCGGTCCCAGTCGGCGGCGAAGCGGGGCATCGAGAAGCGGGCCTCGGCCGTGCGGCGGGCGCCCTCGCCCAGCCGACGGGCCTCGGCCGGGTCGGCCAGGAGGTCGCGCATGTGGCCGATCAGCCGGTCGACGTCGGTGTCGATCCAGCCCGAGACACCGTTCTCCACCACCGTCGACATCTCGGTCGTGGCCAGGGCGACGACCGGCATCCCGAGCATCATGGCCTCGCACGCGGCCAGCCCGAGGCTGGTGTAGCGGATGGGGTGGAAGAAGAACCGGTACCGGGCCACGAAGGCCGGGAGCTCGGGTGGCGGCACCTCGCCCAGGCCCCCGAGCTCGTCGGCGAACATGCCGACCAGGTCGAGGGGGACCTGCTGGCGGGCCCGCTCGAACACGTCGGCGCCCAGGCGGCGGCCTCGCCGGCGCAGCCCGTTCACCACGACCACCCCTCGGTCTAGGTCGCCCGTGTAGCGGACGCCCTCGGGGACGACCACCCCGTGCTCGATCACCAGCGTCGGCGTGCGCCCGCTGTCCCACATGAGATCGTTGAACGAGGTGACGTGGACGAGCAGCACCTCGGGGTCGTCGACGGGGTGGCGGGTGTCCGTCGGCGACTTCCTGGGCGGGTCGTGCTCGAGGTGGACGGTGGGGAGGGCCAGCTGGGCGGGGGACAGGATCTCGTGGCGGTCCCGGAGCCAGTTGTCGTGGGACTGGGTGAGCACGCAGTCGAGGTCGAGCTCGGGCACGTCCTCGGCTGCCACCTCGTGGACGTTGGCCGGCCAGGGGAAGGTGGCGCCCCGGCCCCCGTACCCGGGGGGGCGGCCAGGCTTGACCGGGAGGAAGAGGTCGTGGGGGACGTGGGAGAGGTACCAGAGGTAGTTCCCGTGGACGTGCCACGTCAGGATCCTGAGCCGACGCACAATCCTCCTGATCGGTCGGGGACCTGCTCGAGCAGGGCCAGGCAGTGCTCGACGACCTCCTCGGCCGGGATGTCCAGGCAGGCCAGGTCGAAGGGGCACTCGAAGCGGTAGCACGGGGCGCAGCCGGTGGGCCGGCGCAGGAGGCGCACCGGCGAGCGGCGCGGTCGCCACTGCGACTCCAGGTCGGTACCCGAGAACAGCACGACCTGGGGGCGGGCCACGGCGTCGGCCAGGTGCATGGGGCCGGAGTCGTTGGTGACGACGAGCGCGGCGCGGGCCAGGACGGCGGCCAGCTCGGCCAGGTCGGTCCGTCCCACGAGGGACCGTACCGTGCGTGCGGTGTTGGCCTCGAGGATGGGCCGGGCCAGCTCCTCCTCGTTGGCGCTGCCGACCACGACGACGGGGAAGCCGGCGTCGGCCAGCAGCCGGCCGACTTCGGCGAACCGGCCGGGGGGGTAGCGGCGGGCTGCGCAGCTGGCACCGGCGGCCATGGCGACGAACGGTCGGTCGGGGGCGAGGCCGACCTCGCCGAGGAGGTGGTCGGCCGACGCCCGGGCGGGGGCCGGGACGTCGACCTCGAGGTGGTGGCCGGCGTCCTCGAACCCCAACCCCCGGAGCAGGTGGAGGTTGCGGTCGACCTGGTGTGCCTCGCGCGGCAGGGCGGGGACGACGTGGGTGAGCACGCTCCCGCCGAAGTCGGCGGCCTGGGCGGCGCGAACCGGGACCCCGGCCAGGTAGCAGGCGTACGCGGGGGGCCACGGCGACTGCGAGAAGCTGGTGAAGATCAAGGCGGCGTCGAAGCGCCGCTCGGCGATGCGCTCCACCAGCGCCATCTCCCGCCGGGGGTCCAGGGGCAGGCGCCCGCCGGCGTCCTGCCACACCACGCGCTCGACCATCACGCCGTCGACCCAGGGGAGCAGGGGGGCGACGCGGCTACCGCCGTTGGAGCCGAGCAGGGTGACGTGGGCGTCGGGGAGGGTGCGGCGCAGGGCGCGCAGGGCAGGACCGAGCATGATCACGTCGCCCACGTTGTCGAGGCGCACGGCGACCACCCGCCGCACGTCCTCCCAACCGGGAGGGACGGGACCGTGTGGAGCGGCGAAGGGGCTGGTCCCCGGCCCCTCGTCCCGCATCGTCGTCCCCTCCCGCGTCGGCATCCACACCTGCCCGCTCGCCTCCGGCACGGCGCGCCCAGTGGAGGCCCGCGCCGGCGGGCGTCGCGCTGCTACCCGCTCGCCGTCCGCTCCAAACAGGAGGAGGAGGCGGCCAGGCTTGAGACTGCCGGCTCGGGGTAGGGCAGCGGGGTGGGCGCGACGGAACCCTTCTCGATGCCGCGCGTGTCGGTGCTGATGCCGACCTTCGGCCACGCCCGCTTCATCGCCCGCGCCATCGAAAGCGTCCTCGCCCAGGGCTTCGAGGACTGGGAGCTCCTCGTGGTCGACGACGGCTCGCCCGACGACACCGCCGACGTGGTGAAGCGCTATCTCCAGGATCGGCGGGTCACCTACGAGCGCCTGCCGGTGAACCGGGGGCTCGGGGTCGCGCTCAACCACGCCCTGGGCCGGGCCCGGGGCCGGTTCATCGCCTACCTGCCGTCCGACGACGTGTACTACGCCGACCACCTGCGGAGCCTCGCCGACCTCCTCGATCGTGCCGACGGCTTCGTCCTGGCCTTCTCCGGCGTCCGCCACCACTACAACCGCACGGCCGAGGGCCAGGTGGCCGGCGAGCCGCTCCAGCTCGTCCAGGTCATGCACCGGCGCACCGACGAGCGTTGGACCGAGCGCGAGGAGCTGGTCACCGACGACCTCGACCGGATGTTCTGGCGGAAGCTGGGCGGCTCGGGGAGCGCGACGGGTACGGGGCAGGTGACGTGCGAGTGGGTCGACCACCCGGCCCAGCGCCACAAGCTGCTGCGGGAGCCGGAGGGCGGGATCAATCCCTACCGGGCCCGCTTCGGTGTCCCCCACCCATTGCGCTTCCACTCCACCATGGGCAACCGCATCGACGAGGTGGAGCACTACCGCGCCTTCCGCGAGCGGCCGGAGACCCCGCCCGCGGCGGACGGGCTCAAGATCCTCCTGGTGGGCGAGCTGGCGTACAACGCCGAGCGGGTCCTCGCCCTGGAGGAGCGGGGCCACCGCCTGTACGGGCTCTGGATGCCCGACCCCTACTGGTACAACACGGTGGGGCCGGTGCCCTTCGGCCACGTCCGGGATCTCCCCGCCGACGGCTGGCGCGACGCGGTGGCCGAGGTGCAGCCCGACGTGGTGTACGCCCTCCTCAACTGGCAGGTGGTGCCCTTCGCCCATGCCGTCCTGACCGCCCTGCCCGACGTCCCCTTCGTCTGGCACTTCAAGGAGGGCCCGTTCATCTGCCTCGAGAAGGGGACGTGGCCGCAGCTGGTCGACCTCTACCGGCTCAGCGACGGCCAGGTGTACTCCAGCCCGGAGATGCAGGAGTGGTTCGCCACCGTCGTCCCCGAGCTGGCCGACCGGTCGACCGCGCTGGTCCTCGACGGCGACCTGCCCAAGCGTGACTGGCTGATCGGCGATCGGTCACCCCGGCGGTCGGAGACGGACGGCGAGCTGCACACCGTCGTCCCCGGCCGCCCGATCGGGCTGCACCCCCCGGACGTGGCCCGGTTGGCCGAGGAGGGGATCCACCTCCACTTCTACGGCGACTTCACCCACGGCCAGTGGCGGGCGTGGATCGAGAAGTCCCGTGCGCTCGCTCCCCGGCACCTCCATCTCCATGCCCAGGTGGACCAGGGTGCCTGGGTGTCGGAGTTCTCGCAGTACGACGCGGGCTGGCTGCACTTCTTCGAGAGCGAGAACCGGGGAGAGCTCCGCCGGGCCAACTGGGACGACCTCAACTACCCGGCCCGCCTGGCCACCCTGATCGTGGCCGGGCTGCCGGTGTTGCAGCGCGACAACCAAGGTTCGATCGTCGCCACCCAGTCCCTCGTGCGGGAGCGCGACCTCGGCCTGTTCTTCTCCGACTTCGGCGAGCTGGGCCAGCAGCTGCGCGACCAGCCGCGGATGGACCGGCTCCGGGAGCGGGTGTGGCAGCAGCGGGAGGAGTTCACGTTCGACTTCCACGCCGATGGCCTCGTCGACTTCCTCCGCCGCGCCATCGTCCAGCAGCACCGGCGCCCGTGCTCGTGACCGGGGCGCCGCTGGCCGAGGTCGGCAAGATCGCCGCGCTCCGGGCCAACGGGCTCGGCGATCTCGTGTTCGCCGTCCCGGCGCTGGACGCGCTGCGAGCCGCCTACCCGTCGGCCGAGATCGTGCTGCTGGCCCGGGCATGGCACGCCGACTTCGTGCCCGGGCGGGTACCCTCCGTCGACCGGGTGGTCGTCGTCCCCCTGGCCCAGGGCATCTGGTCGCCGCCCGGGCGCCCCGACGACCCTGGCGAGGTCGAGCCGTTCTTCGAGGCGATGGCCGCCGAGCGCTTCGACCTCGCCCTCCAGCTCCACGGCGGGGGCAGGTACTCCAATCCCTTCGTCCGCGGCCTCGGGGCCCGGGTCACCGCCGGCCTGCGGACACCCGACGCCGAGCCGCTCGACCACTGCGTGCCGTACGTCTACTACCAGTCCGAGGTGTTCCGGATGCTCGAGGTGGCGGCGGCGGTCGGTGCCCCGCCGACGGGCATCGAGCCCCGGCTCACCGTCCTGGAGGCCGACAGGGGCGAAGCGGCCGAGCGGCTCGGGGACGACGGGCCGCTCGCCGTCCTGCACCCCGGCGCCACCGCCGGTCGCCGCCGATGGCCGCCCGAGCGGTTCGCCTCCGTGGGCGACGCCCTGTCGGCGGCGGGCGCCACGGTCGTGGTCACCGGGGCGGCCGAGGAGGCCGAGCTGGTGGAGGAGGTGGTGGACCGGATGGCGGAGCCGGCGCGGGGCCAGGCCGGCTCCCTGTCGACCGGCGGGCTGGCCGCCGTGCTCTCCCGGGCCGCGGTCGTGGTGTCCAACGACTCCGGGCCCCTCCACGTGGCCGCGGCGACGGGGGCGGCGACGGTCGGCATCTTCTGGTGCGGGAACATGATCAACGCCGGTCCGGTCACCCGTACCCGACACCGCCCGGCCATCTCCTGGCGCCGGTCCTGCCCGGCGTGCGGGACGGACTGCATCACCGGTTCCTGCGAGCACGACGAGTCGTTCGTGGCCGACGTGCCTCTCGAGGAGGTCCGGGACTCCGCCCTCGACCTCTTCGTCGCCGCCGACCGGCCGGCCCGACGCGGGGCGGCCGCTTGAGCACGACTCCGGCCCTTCCCCGCGAGCTCCAGGTGGAGGTGACGGCCGCCTGCAACCTCCGCTGCCGGATGTGCCTGGTGCGCTACCAACCTCCCGTCGACAAGGTCACGGGGTCGATGTCGCTGGAGACCTTCCGCCGGCTCCTCGACGGCCTGCCCGAGGTGGGGCGGGTGACGTTGCAGGGCCTGGGCGAGCCGCTCATGGCCCCCGACCTGATGGACATGATCGCCGAGGCCACGGCGCGGGGAGCGGTCGTCGGCTTCAACACCAACGCCACCCTGCTCACCCGGGCCCGGGCCGAGGAGCTGGTCGACGCCGGGCTGGGCTGGCTGCACGTCTCCATAGACGGGGCCACGCCGGCCACGTACGAGGCCATCCGTGACCGGGCGCGCTTCGAACGGGTCACCGCGAACGTGGCCGGGCTGGTCGAGGTCATGAGGCGGAAGGGGGCGGTGCGACCCCTGCTGCGCGTGGTGTTCGTCGCCCAGCGGTCGAACTACCGTGAGCTGCCGGATGTCGTGCGCCTGGTCGCCGGATGGGGCGTGCCGGAGCTGCGGGTGCAGAACCTGTCGCACGACTTCAGCGACACCGACCCCGCCGGGAGCTACGCCGACATTCGCGACTACGCCGAGGCGGAGGCGCTGTGGGGCGACGCCCACCAGGACGCCCTACGGGTCTTCGACGAGTCCACCCGGCTGGCCGACGAGCTCGGCGTCGGCCTGCGGCTGCCCGACGTCGAGGAGCCGGCACGGCCGCGAGCACCGGGGACGCCGGGCTGCGACTGGCCCTGGCGGGCCGCCTACGTCACCGCCGACGCCAAGGTCCAGCCCTGTTGCATGATCATGGGCACCGACCGCGCCGTGCTGGGGGACGCCGCCCGCGACAGCCTCGACGCCATCTGGGGGAACGACGCCTACCGTCGCTTCCGGGAGGGCCTGCTGAGCGACGAGCCGCCCGACGTGTGCCGGGGCTGCTCCTGGTACCGGGGGGTCTTCTGACCGGTACGAGACCTACTCGAAGACGGATTCCAAGGTGCCGTCCTCGTCGACCAGCGTGATCACGCCGTCCTCGCCCTGGACCAGGGTGAGGGGCGTCGCCTGGTCCTCCCACTTCTCGAAGGTGCGCACCAGACGCTGGTGCTCCATCGAGTCGTCCATGTGGAAGACGATCTCGGCCATGATCACCGGATCTCGGCCGCCGATGAGGTCGGCGGTGACCTCGGCTCCGTTCATCTCGACGTGCAGGAGCTGGACGCCTTGGATCACGTTCGCCTCATCATGCATGGCGCGACCTCCACTTCCGGCCGCGTCCGCCGGTCCGGCGTCGCAGCGATGGCGTCGATTTGTTCGGCTAAGCATTTCCCCGGTTCCCACCTCCGAAACCGGAGGGCCGGCGAGCACAGGGCCCGAGGGACCCCCGGTCAGCGCCGGATGGCGAGCCCCAGGAAGATGCCGACGATGAGGCCGAGGCTGCCGGCGGCCATGGTCGTCATCGTGCCGGTGGTCATGGCGGTCGTCGTCGCCATGTTCCCCGCCTGCACGGCGCCCTGGGTGGCTTCCATGCCCGCAGTCGTCGCCGTCTGGGCGGCCTGGGCCGTCTCCAGCGCGTGGATTCTCTCGAGAAGCTTTTCGTTGTCCATGTTCACCGTTCGTCGAAGTTGCTCGCATCTGCAGCCATGTGCTTCCGCCGGGAGCGTCGGTCCGTCGTGGCGGCCTACCCCAGGCGCAGGAGCCGGGAAACACCGGAGAACGCCACCCCTCCGGCCCGGGTAGAGGTCGACGAGGGCTCGGGGGTGACGTCTTCGACGTCGTAGGCCTCCAGGAAGTCCTGGGCGACCCAGATCTCGACGTTCCCGCCGGTCACGGCCGTCGGCGTGGCCTCGACCCGGACGCTCGTGCGACCGTCGACGCGGCCGAAACGCTGATACCGCACGGTGGCGTTGTCCGACCGGAGCCGCCGGTGGCTCAAGGGCCGGTTGCCGAAGAAGCCGAGCACGGCGGTGACCACGACCAAGGCCATGATGAGCCAGCCCGCCCGCTCGGGCGCTGCCTCACGCGCTGGCGAAACGCTCGTTGTCCTCCAGCTCCAACACTCGACCTACCCGTCCCTCGGACTCTTGCACTGACAGGCTACGGACGCGGAACGCGTGCGTCGGGGATGGTCGCCCACCCTTGCTCCGACGATCGGATCCGTCCGTGGTCCTGGCCGCGGCGGCGCCGGTAGGGTCGAGACGACATGACCGTCGGAGACAGAGGTGCCCACGAGCTCAGCAGCATGGTGGAGAGCTCGCACCTGCTGGTCCCCGACGACGTGCCGGGCCTGCTCGTGGACCATGCGAAGGCCCTCGGTGCCGAGGATGCTGCCCTGTACCTGGTCGACTACGAGCAGCGCGTCCTGGTGCCGGTGCCCAACCCGAACGGCGCCGAACGGGACGAGGTGGTCATCGACACCACGCTGGCCGGGCGGTGCTACCGGACCCTCGAGATGCAGACGACCACCCGGGAGGACGGGGGGGTGCGGGTATGGGCACCCGTGCTGGACGGCGTCGAGCGAGTCGGGGTGCTGGAGCTCGCCTTCGGGGCGGAGGAACCGGACCTCGACGAGATCCGAGTCCTCGCCGGGCTCGTCGCCGAGGTGGTGATGACGAAGCAGGCCTACGGTGACCTCTTCGAGCGGGTCCGGCGCCGCCAGCCCATGTCGGTCGCGGCCGAGCTGGCCTGGCGCCTGCTCCCACCTCTCACCTTCGGGACCGACGCGCTCGTCATCAGCGGCGTCCTCGCTCCGGCGTACCAGCTCGGGGGCGACTCCTTCGACTATGCCGTCGACGCCGACACCGCCAGGATCGCCATGTTCGACGCCATGGGCCACGGCCTGGAGGCGGGGCTCCTGGCCAGCGTGGCCATGGCCGCCTGCCGCACCAGCCGGCGGGCGGGGAACGACCTCGCGGGCATGGCCGCCGCCATCGACCACGCCGTGGGCGCCGAGTTCGGCGTCGACCGCTTCGTGACCGCGGTGCTGGCGGAGCTCGACCTGGCGTCGGGGCGCCTGCGATGGTCCGTCTCGGGCCACCCACCGCCCCTGCTCCTGCGCAACGGCCGGATCGTCAAGACCCTCTTGGGCGAGGTGACGCCTCCGCTCGGCGTCAGCGGCGCCGTGGTGGTCTCCGAGGAGATGCTGGAGCCGGCCGACCAGGTGCTGTTCTTCACCGACGGCGTGGTCGAGGCCCGTTCGGCCGAGGGAGAGTTCTTCGGCGTGGACCGCCTGGTCGACATGATCTCCCGCACCTCGGCGGCGGCCACACCTGCGCCCGAGACGATGCGCCGCCTCCTTCACGCCATCCTCGACCACCAGGAGGGGGAGCTCCAGGACGACGCGACGATCGTGGTGCTCGAGTGGCGGGGCCCGGGCAGCCGGCTCCTGGAGCCCTGATCGCCCGTCGGCGGGCGGTCTACCCGACGAAGAGCCCGGTGAGCGTCCCGGTGGCCAGGCGCTTGTCGTCCAGGGCGGCCCGCACCTCGTCGAGGCTGGCCCCGGGCTCAAGGGCCAACGGCGCGTCCAGGGCGAACAGGCGGAACACGTACCGATGGGCGTCGTCGCCCACCGGTGGTCGGGGCCCGCCGTAGCCCAGGTCGCCGTAGTCGTTGGGCCAGGGGGTGGCCTCCGGCGGTGCCTGGCCTTCGGCGATCGAGGTCGTCGTGGGATCGATCCCGCTGAGAAGCCAGTGCAGGAACGGCCCGCCGGGCGCGTCGAGGTCCTCGCACAGGACCGTCCGGCGGCCCCGACGACCGGGTCGACGAGGAGATCCTCGACGAGCTCTTCCTGGTCATGGGCGACGGCGGCTCGGAGGGCCTGGTCGAGGCCTGCGACCTGTTCCTGGACGGCGTCCCCTCCCGCGTCGCCGGCATCCGGGACACGCTGGCCGAGCGCCGGTTCGAGGACGCCGGCCGGGGCGCCCACACCCTCCGGGGGAGCGCCGGGGCTTTCGGCGCCCGGCGCCTGAGCGCCCTCACCGTCACCCTGGAGCGGCTGTGCCTGGAGGGCGACACCGCGGGAGCGACGGCCGTCCTCGACGAGATGGAGACGGAGTTCCGCATCTTCCGGGCCGTCCTGGTGGCCCGGCTCGGACGGCTCCCGAGCTCGCGCTAGGCGGGGCGGGCGGCCGCGGCCAGGAACTGCGACATGCGGTCCAGGGCCGCCCTGTCACGTTGCGTGGCGGCTACCGGCGGGCCGGCGCCGTGGACGTGGCTGGCGCCCGCCGGGTCGGACTCGTCCTCCGGCGTCTCCCCCGAGATCACGAGGGTCGGCCCGCTGCCGACCGAGTTGACCACCTGGGAGCCGGGCAGGGCCGCGGCCAGGCGCTGGGGGTCGTAGGGGGCAGGGTCGGCGGGCACGACGATCATGGCCGGGACCTTGACCTTGGCCGCCTCGGCCGCGGGGTCCATCCCGTACAGCTCGGCGAGGAACTCGGCCTCCTGCGGCGGGAACAGTCCCCGCAGCTCGGTCCGCATGGCGTCGATAGGCGGCAGGGTGCGGGTGGCGAGCAGGCCGGCGACCAGCGCCCGTAGGGCGTCGGTCGACTCCTGCCCGTAGCGCTCGGAGAGCTGGGCGGCGCGGACGTCCACCAATGAGCGGCCGGGCGTGGAGATGAGCACCAGCCGCTTGACCCGCTGGTCGACGGCGGCCAGGCGCAGGGCGACCAGCCCGCCCTGGTCGTAGGCCACCACGGACAGGTCCTTGCCGGCCGTCTCCCGGCGCTGTTCGAGCAGGTCGAGGGCGGCCCGGGCGTCGGCCACCAGGTCGTCCATGGTCAGACGGACGTCGGGCTCGATCCTGCTCTCTCCCGTCCCCCGCTGGTCGTAGCGGTAGGTGGCCAGCCCGGCGTTGGTGAAGGCGGCGGCCAGGTCCCGCCCCAGGGGGTCGGCGACGCCGGTCGTGCCGATGATCCCGTTGCGGTCGCCGGCGCCGGCGCTGGGCAGGACGAGCACGCCCGGAACGCTCTCGCCGGCTCTCGTCTCGGGCATGGTGAAGGTCCCGAACAGCCTCACCTTCCCCGCGCCCACGAACTGGACGGGGCGCTCGGCGGCGGCCGTGGGTTCCCCGGGCGGGGCGAGGGCGTCGTCGGAGCCGGAGTCGCCGCCGCCGCTGCTGCAGCCGACGGCGAGGAGGGCGAGGAGGGCGAGGACGGCGACCCGCCGGTGG
>DATAAF010000137.1:0-38594 GCA_036260255.1 Acidimicrobiales bacterium
CCGGGCCCCCGCGGGCGCCGGCCGGCGCCGCCGGCGTCAGCCGACCGGGAAGGCGGCCCGCACGCGCGGCGCGGTCACGACCAGGGCGTCGTCGTCCTCGTCATCCCACACCGACGCCCGCGGTGGGTGCGCCGCTCGCCCCGCCGGGCGGCCGGAGCGGCTGTCACGCCAGCGCACGAGGAGGGCGAGGTAGACGAGGAAGCAGTTGTCGACGGCGAGGTGCACGACGAGGGCCGTCTTGCCCCCCACCGCGACGACGGGGACGAACGAGAGCGCCATCGAGGCGAGCAGCAGCCCGAGGATCGTCCGCCGGCGCTTGGCCGCCGACGCCCGCCGGCGCGCCCTCGCCGGCCGGGCCCGCTCCTCGGCCACCTCCGCCGCCCTCGCCGGCGTCGCCGCGCCCAGCGCCCCCAGGCCGCGCTCGAAGCTGTCCAGGAACTCCTGCCGCCGCTCGTTGTGGCTCTTCACCGCCTGTGGGACCAGGACGGCGAGCCAGAGCACCACGAGAAGTGCTACCGCAGTCACGACGACGTCACCCCCCGTGCGTCGGCAAGCGGATGTTGCGGATGTTGAGGGAACACACTTCTAGCATCGGGAGCGGATTCCTGCACTTCTCTGGTGACGCGGGGGCTCCGGCGGTCATAGAGAAGGCCCCAGGTGAGACCCCGACGGGTCGGGCCCGTCCGGCCGGTACCCTCGTGCGGGTGAGCGGCTATCTCGACGCCGTGCGTGAACGCGTCGTGATCTACGACGGCGCGACGGGGACCAGCATCCAGGCCCGAGGGCTGGCCGCCGACGACTTCGGCGGCCCCGCCTTCGAGGGTTGCAACGAGATCCTGGCCGTCACCCGTCCCGACGTGGTCGCCGATCTGCACCGGTCGTTCTTCGAGGTCGGCGTGGACGTCGTGGAGACCGACACCTTCGGGGCCTTCGCCGTCCCCCTGGGGGAGTACGGGATCGCCGACCGGGCCGCCGAGCTCAACTTGGCGGCCGCCCGCATCGCCCGCGAGGTGGCCGACGCCTACAGCACCCCCGAGCGCCCTCGATGGGTCGCCGGGTCGATCGGGCCGGGGACCAAGTTCCCGTCACTCGGCCAGATCCGCTTCGCCGAGCTGCGGGACGCCTACGAGGTGCAGGCCCGGGCCCTGCTCGAAGGTGGGGTCGACCTGTTCATCGTCGAGACCGTCTTCGACCTGCTGCAGGCCAAGGCGGCGATCATCGGCTGCCGGCGGGCGATCGCCGCCGTCGGTCGCCCGGTGCCGATCCAGGTCCAGGTCACCATGGAGCTCACCGGCCGCATGCTGCCGGGCACCGAGATCGGCGCCGCCCTCACCGCGCTGGAGGCCCTCCGGCCCGACGTCATCGGCCTCAACTGCGCCACCGGCCCGGGGGAGATGCACGAGCACCTGCGCCACCTCTCCCGCCACTGCCGGGTCCCGATCTCCTGCCTGCCCAACGCCGGGCTCCCATCGGTGGTCGAGGGGAAGATGCACTACGACCTCACGCCCGACCAGCTGGCCGACTACCACGCCCGCTTCATCACCGAGCTGGGCGTGCGGGTGGTTGGAGGGTGCTGCGGAACCACCACCGAGCACCTGACCGCCGTGGTGGAGCGGTGCCGGGACCTCGAGCCGGCCGAGCGCCACCCGGTCCACGAGCCGGGAGCGGCCTCCATCTACACCCACGTCCCCTTCCGCCAGGAGACCTCCTTCCTGGTCATCGGCGAGCGCACCAACGCCAACGGGTCCAAGAAGTTCCGCGAGGCGATGCTGGCCGACGACTGGGACACCTGCGTGGCCATGGGGCGCGAGCAGGTGAAGGAGGGCGCCCACCTCCTCGACGTCTGCGTCGACTACACGGGCGAGGACGGCGTCGCCGACATGGACGAGGTCGCCAGCCGCTTCGCCACCCAGGTCAGCATCCCCCTCGTCCTCGACTCGACCGAGCCGGCGGTGATCGAGTGCGGGCTCCAGTGGATCGGCGGAAAGCCGGTGCTGAACTCGGTGAACCTGGAGGACGGGGACGCCCCGGGCACGCGCCTCGACCGGTTCCTCTCCCTCGCCCGCGAGTACGGGGCGGCGGTGATCTGCACGTGCATCGACGAGGAGGGCCAGGCGCGTACGGCCGACTGGAAGGTGCGGGCGGCCAAGGCGATCCACGACCTGGCCGTCCACCGCTACGGGCTCGAGCCCGGCGACCTGATCTTCGACCCACTGGCCCTGCCGCTGTCGACGGGCATGGAGGAGAGCCGGCGCGACGGCATCGAGACCATCGAAGCCATCGGGCGGATCAAGGCCGAGCTCCCCGGCGTGCACACGGTGATCGGGCTGTCCAACGTGTCGTTCGGGCTGACGCCGGCGGCGCGCCACGTCCTCAACTCGGTGTTCCTGCACGAGTGCGTGGAGGCGGGCCTCGACTCGGCCATCGTGCACGCCGCCCGCATCATGCCGCTGTCCCGCATCCCCGAGCGCCAGCGGGACGTGTGCCTCGACCTCGTCTACGACCGTCGCCGCCCGGACTACGACCCGCTGGCCGAGCTCCTCGCCCTGTTCGAGGGGGTGACGTCGGCGGCGGTCGAGAAGGAGGACCGCAGCGGCTGGCCGGTCGAGCAGCGCCTCGAGCGGCGGATCATCGACGGCGACCGCGACGGCCTGGAGGCCGACCTCGACGAGGCGCTGGCCACCACGCCCGCCCTGGCCATCGTGAACGACACCCTCCTGGCCGGCATGAAGGTGGTGGGCGACCTCTTCGCCTCCGGGGAGATGCAGCTGCCGTTCGTGCTCCAGTCGGCCGAGGCCATGAAGGCGGCGGTCGCCTACCTCGAGCCCCACATGGAGAAGACCGACCAGGGGGGCAAGGGGCGGATCGTGCTGGCGACCGTCAAGGGCGACGTGCACGACATCGGCAAGAACCTCGTCGACATCATCCTCACCAACAACGGCTACGAGGTCCACAACCTCGGCATCAAGGTGCCGGTGTCGGAGCTGGTGGCCAAGGCCGGCGAGGTGAACGCCGACGCCATCGGGATGAGCGGGTTGCTGGTGAAGAGCACGCTCATCATGCGGGAGAACCTAGAGGAGCTGAACCGCCGGGGCCTGTCCGAGATCCCGGTGCTCCTGGGCGGCGCCGCCCTCACCCGGTCCTACGTCGAGCGCGACATGCGCCAGGTCTACGAGGGCCGCGTCTTCTACGGCAAGGACGCGTTCGAGGGCCTCCGCACCATGGACCGGCTGATGGAGATGAAGCGCAGGGGCGTCGACGACCCGACGTTCGGCCGGGAGGTGTCGGCCAGCGCGGTGCCCTCGCGCCTGCGGGCCGGCGAGGGCGTGGGCGGCGACGACGTGCCCGCCCGCTCCCCGGAGGTGGCCACCGACAACCCGATCTTCGTCCCGCCCTTCCTCGGCTCGCGGGTGGTCAAGGGGCTCGCCGTCGACGAGATCGCCGGGTGGCTCAACGAGACCGCCCTGTTCCGGAACCAGTGGCAGTTCCGTCCCCAGGGAGGCGAGTCCGACCCGGAGTTCAAGGGGCGGATCCGGCCGGTCCTGCGGGAGGAGCTGGCCAAGGCCAAGGAGGCCGGGATCCTCGTGCCCCAGGTCGTCTACGGCTACTACCCGGCCAACAGCGAGGGCAACGCCCTCATCCTGTGGAAGGACGAGACGCGCACCGCCGAGTGGCTCCGCTTCTCCTTCCCCCGCCAGCGGGCCGAGCCGTGGCTGTGCATCGCCGACTTCTTCCGTCCGGCGGCGTCTGGGGAGACGGACTACGCCTGCTTCCACATCGTCACCATGGGGTCGGCGGTCTCGGAGGCCACGGCTCGCCTGTTCGCCGAGGACCGCTACCAGGAGTACCTGCTCCTGCACGGCCTCGGCGTGGAGATGGCCGAGGCCCTGGCCGAGATGTGGCACCGCCGCGTCCGGGAGGAGTGGGGGTTCGCCGACGAGGACGGCACCCTCGTCAACATGCTCCTGCGCCAGCACTACCGGGGCGGCCGCTACTCGTGGGGCTACCCCGCGTGCCCGGACCTGGAGGACAACGCCAAGGTCGCCGAGCTGCTGGAGGCGGAGCGCATCGGCGTGACGGTGAGCGAGGACTTCCAGTACCACCCCGAGCAGACGACGTCGGCCATCATCTGCCACCACCCCAGGGCGAAGTACTTCGTCGCCCGCTGAGGAAACGCCGACCATAGGTGACCAGATCACCTATTGACGGGGCCCGGCCGGTCCAAGACACTGCTGGCTGCGACCCGGGCGGCGGGGGTGCGAGGGGGGTGGCTGTCGTCGCCACGGCGACCTGGCCGGTGGCGGGCCGGTGGGGGGGACGACGGCCGCCCTCCGCTCGCACCGTGGCCCGCGGCCACGGCGGCTCCGGCGCGCGACGGGACGGCGCCTCCGGCGCGGAAGGGCATAGCATCGGCCCCACCGCTTGCGGGACGAAAGGACCGGCCCGATGAACGGCCTCCACCGCCTGCAGCAGGCGGGGCAGAGCGTCTGGTACGACAACATCCGCCGGGGCCTGTTGGCGAGCGGCGAGCTGGCCCGGTACGTGGAGGACTACGCGGTCACCGGGGTGACCTCGAACCCGACGCTCTTCGAGCGGGCCATCACGTCGAGCGCCGACTACGACGACGGGATCCGCTTCGCCGACCCCGTCGCCTCGAGCGTGGAGGAGCTGTACACCGCCCTGGTCGTCGACGACATCGTCGCCGCCGCCGACCTCCTGCACTCGGTGTACGAGCGGACCGGGGGGCGCGACGGCTACGTGGCGCTCGACGTGTCCCCCGCCCTGGCCCACGACGCCGGGGGCACGGTCGTGGCCGCCCAGGACCTGTTCGCCCGGGTCGGACGGCCGAACGTCATGATCACCGTCCCCGGCACGAGCGAGGGCCTGGTGGCGGTCGAAGAGCTGGTCGCCGCGGGCGTCAACGTCAACGTCACCCTGCTCTTCTCGACCGCCCAGTACTCGGCGGCGGCCGACGCCTGGCTCCGGGGCATGGAGAGGCGGGCTGAGGACGGGGCGGGGCTCGGTGGGGCGTCGGTGGCGTCGGTGTTCGTCTCCCGCTGGGATGCCGCCGCCGACCCGAACCTCCCCGACGAGCTGCGCGGGACGACCGGGTTGGCGTGTGCCCGCATGACCTACTCCCTCTACCGGGAGCTCCTGGCCTCGGACCGCTGGACGGCGCTGACGGCCGCCGGGGCGGCGCCGCAGCGGGTGCTGTGGGCCAGCACCGGCCCCAAGGACCCGACGCTTCCCGACACCTACTACGTGGCCGCCCTGGCCGTCCCCGGCACCGTCGCCACCGTGCCGGACGCGACGCTGCTCGCCTTCGCCGAGCACGGCGAGGTCCGACCTGTCCTCGACGGTGATCGGGCGGCGGCCGAGGCGGCGCTGGCCCCCGTCTCCGCCGCCGGCCTCGACCTGGACGCGTTGGCCGCCGAGCTGCAGGAGAAGGGGGTCGCCGGCTTCGCCGAGTCGTTCGAGCGGCTCCTCGCCCAGCTCGAGAGCAAGGCGGCGGTGCTGCGCAGCGACGACGCCGCCACCGCGGCGGGCGTCTCCGGGCCCCTGTCGGCCTCCCAGGCCGGCTCCGAGCGACTGGGCGCCCTCGCCCCGGCGGCCGACGAGGTGGTGGCCGACCTGGCCCGCCGCGACGCCGTCCGGCGGGCCTACGCGCGCGATCACACCTTGTGGCAGGACGACCCCACCGAGGTGGCCGACCGCCTCGGTTGGATCTTCAGCCCCGCCCAGATGGAGCACGCCGGCGACGAGCTCGAGCACTTCGCCAAGCAGTGCGCCGCCGACGGGCTGACCGACGCGGTGCTCATGGGCATGGGCGGGTCGAGCCTGTTCCCCGAGGTCATGGTCGAGACCTTCGGCCCCGCCGAGGGCCATCTCCGAATGCTCGTCCTCGACACCACCGACCCGGTTGCCATCGGCCGGGTGGCCGACACGCTGCCGCTCGACCGCACATTGTTCGTCGCCGCGTCCAAGTCGGGCGGCACCATCGAGACGCGGAGCCAGCTCGAGCTCTTCTGGGACCGCATCCGCCGCCCCGAGCAGTTCGCGGCGGTCACCGACCCGGCCTCCGACCTCGGCGCCCTCGCCCGCGAGCGGCGGTTCCGGAAGGTGTTCGAGAACCGCCCCGACATCGGTGGGCGCTACTCGGCCCTCTCGCACTTCGGGCTGGTGCCCGCCGCCCTCCTCGGCGTCGACGTCTGCGAGTTGCTCGACCGGGCCGGGCACATGGCGGCCGCCACCGCCCCTTGCGTGGCCGCGGAGCGCAACCCGGCGCTGCGCCTGGGCGCGGTCATGGCTGCGGCGGCGCGCGCCGGGCGGGACAAGCTGACCATCGTCCTGCCGCCGGCGATCGAGAGCTTCGGCCTGTGGCTCGAGCAGCTCATCGCCGAGTCGACCGGGAAGGAGGGGACCGGCGTCCTGCCGGTGGTGGGCGAGCCGCTGGGGCCTCCGGAGAGCTACGGCGACGACCGTCTGTTCGTGGCCATCGGCTCCGACTTCTCGGCCCAGCTCGACGCCCTGGCCGCCGCCGGCCATCCCGTGGTCGAGCTCCCCTACACCGACCCCTTCGACGTCGGCGCCGAGGTGTTCCGCTGGGAGTGGGCGACCTGCCTGGCCGGAGCGGTCCTCGGCATCAACCCCTTCGACCAACCCAACGTGGCCGAGGCCAAGGCGGCGACCGCGCGCGTCCTGGCCGAGGGCCTCCCCGAGCTGGCGGTGGAGCCGGTGGCCGGCGTGCTCGACCAGCTGCGGCGGGGCGACTACTTCGCCATCCACGCGTACATGGACCCGTGGTCGGAGGTGGTGGGCCGCCTGCAGGAGGTGCGGGTGGTGGTGCGCGACCGGTTCAGGGTGGCCACCACGTTGGGGATCGGCCCTCGGTTCCTCCACTCCACCGGGCAGTTCCACAAGGGCGGGCCGCCCACCGGTGTCTTCGTCCAGGTCGTCGACGACGTCGACGTCGACGTGCCCATCCCCGGGCAGCCGTTCGGGTTCGGCACGCTCATCCGCGCCCAGGCGGCCGGCGACCTGCAGACGCTGCGGCGCCGGGGCCTGCGGGCCGCCCGCGTCTCGCTCGACGATCTTCTGTCCCTTCTCGACTGAAAGGGGTACGACGGTGCAACTGGGCATGGTCGGGCTCGGCCGCATGGGCGCCAACCTCGTGCGCCGCCTGATGCGCGGCGGCCATGAGTGCGTGGTCTTCGACGTGAGCCCCGACGCGGTCGCCGTCCTCGAGGGGGAGGGGGCGGTGGGGGCGTCGTCGCTTGAGGACTTCGTGGCCAAGCTCTCCTCGCCCCGAGCGGCGTGGGTGATGGTCCCGGCCGCCTTCGCCGGCCCCACCGTCGACGCCCTGGCCGCCCTGATGGAGGAGGGCGACATCATCATCGACGGCGGGAACTCCTACTACCGAGACGACCTCTCCCGGGCCCTCGTCCTTGCGCCGCGGGGCATCCACTACGTCGACGTGGGCACGAGCGGCGGGGTGTTCGGGCTCGAGCGGGGGTTCTGCCTCATGGTCGGGGGCGAGCGTCAGGTGGTCGAGCATCTGGCCCCGCTGCTCTCGACCATCGCGCCGGGCGTCGACGCCGCCGAGCGCACCCCTGGCCGCACCGGTGAGCCCCACCCCGCCGAGCTGGGATGGTTGCACTGCGGGCCGGCGGGGGCCGGCCACTTCGTGAAGATGGTCCACAACGGAGTCGAGTACGGGATGATGGCCGCCTTCGCCGAAGGGCTGGCCATCCTTCACCGGGCCAACATCGGCAAGGAAGCCCAGGTCGGCGACGCCGAGACGGCGCCGCTCAGCGACCCGGCGAACTACCAGTACGACTTCGACATCGCGGCGGTGGCCGAGCTCTGGCGCCGCGGGAGCGTCGTGAGCTCGTGGCTGCTCGACCTGACCGCCGCCGCCCTGGTCCGCGACCCCGAGCTGTCGGGGTTCAGCGGCCGGGTGTCCGACTCGGGCGAGGGCCGCTGGACGGTCCAAGCGGCGGTCGAGGAGGGCGTCCCCGCCCACGTGCTGACCGCCGCCCTGTACGAGCGCTTCAGCTCCCGAGGCGAGGGGGAGTTCGCCGGACGGGTTCTGTCCGCCATGCGCAAGGAGTTCGGCGGCCACGCCGAGAAGCCGGCCCGCCCATGAGTGAGGATTGGCTTGCATCGGCGCGCGGCCGTTCGGTAGGCCGGGACCCATGAAGGCCACCGTGCGTCCCTACATCGCCCAAGACCTCGGCCGCGTCCTGCGCCTGTGGCAGGAGCCGGCGGCCCTCGCCGCCGGAGACGGCCTGACCCTCGACCAGGCCGTGGAGCTGCTCAACTCGGCGTCGGCGGTCACCTTCGTCGCCGAGGAGGCCGGAGGAGAGCTCGTCGGCCTGGCCATGGGGGAGCCCACCGCGGTGATGGGCTGGATCTACAAGCTTCTCGTGTGCGGCGACGGCGCCACCGCCGGCGAGATCGCCGGCCGCCTGCTCGACGAGCTGGAGGGCGCCCTGGTCGACCGGGGGGCCCGCCGTCTCGCCACCCTCGTCCACGAGGGTGACGACGGACACCGGGCGCTGGGTCGCCGGGGGTTCGAGCCCTCGTCGGAGCTCGTCTACGTCGAACGCGAGCTCGCTCCCGCCTCTCCGGTCCCGTCCGCCGTAGCCGATGTCGGCGGCCAGCTGGTGCCGCCCGGGCTCTGGGACAAGGTCAAGGGGATGGACAACGCCAAGCAGGTCGTGGAGCGGCGGGTCGTGCTCCCGCTGGCCAAGCCCGATCTGGCGTCGCGGCACGCCGTCGAGCCGCCCAACGCCATCATGCTCTTCGGCCCGCCCGGCACCGGCAAGACCACCTTCGCCAAGGGGCTGGCGTCGCTCCTGGGGTGGGCCTTCGTCGAGATCCAGCCCGGCGACCTGGCCGCCGAGGGCCAGGACCGCCAGGCCCAACGCCTGGCCCAGACCTTCGACCGGGTGCTGGGGTTGGCGTCGGCGGTGGTGTTCGTCGACGAGGTGGAGGACCTGGCCTCGGTCCGCCACACCGAGCGCAAGGTCGGTCCCAGCGTGACCAACGAGTTCCTCAAGCAGATCCCCCGGCTGAGCGGGAGCCCGCATCACCTGCTGATCTGCGCCACCAATGCCATCGGCACCCTCGACCCGGCGGTGCTGCGCCCGGGCCGCTTCGGGTACGTCCTGCCCGTCGGCCCCCCCGACGAGGACGCCCGTGCCGCCATCTGGCGGAGCTACGTCGAGGACATCACCGACGAGGATGTCGACGTCGACGCCCTCGTGGCCGCTACCGACCGCTTCACGCCCGCCGACATCGAGTTCGCCGCCCGCAAGGCCGCCCACGCCGCCTTCGAGCGGGAGCACTTCGACGAGGCGGGCCACCGGGCCACCACCGACGACTTCCTCGCCGCCATCGCCGCCACCCGCCCCACCGTCACCGAGGACATGGCTGCCGGGTTCCGGGCCGACGCCGACCAGTTCACGAGATACTGAACCCATGGCCAACCCGGTCAAGATCGCGATCGCAGGCGGTGGCTACGGGTCGAAGGTGGCCCTCCCCGCGTACCAGGAGCTCGAGGAGTTCGAGCCGGTGGCGGTGTGGTCCCGACGGCCCGAGCGGGCGAGGGAGCTGGCCGAGGACGCCGGTCTCGAGCTCGGGACGACCGACTTCGACGAGCTCATCTCCTTTCCCGGCCTCGAGGCGGTCCACGTCGCCACGCCAGTGGTCAAGCACCTCCCGTTTGCCGTCGCCGCGGCGCGCCGGGGCCTGCACGTGCTGTGCGAGAAGCCCCTGGGCGACAACATGGCCGAGGCCCGCCAGATCGAACGCGCCATACGGGACGCCGGAGTGGTCGGATCGGTGGGCTACGAGCTGCGCCTCAAGGAGACCCGCCAGCACCTCGTCGAGCACGCCCGGGAGGTCTTCGGGCGGCCCCGCATGGTGGCCGTCTCGCTGGTCCAGTCCGACCACGACTCGCCCGACTCCCGCCCGTACACCTGGGTCCACGACGCCACCATGGGGGGCGGCCGGCTCCAGGGCTACGGTGTGCACGACCTCGACATGCTCCTGGAGATCCTCCCCCCGGTCGAGGCGGTAGCGGCGGCGATGGAGGTCGGCGTGCCCATGCGGACGTCGGGGGACGACGGCGAGATGCTGCCGGTCACCGCCGAGGACGCCTACGCCATCATCCTCCGGTTCCGGGGCGGAGGCCTCGGCGTCGTCAGCCTGGTGGCGACCGCCCGCCACGGCCGCGGCGACGTCATCGAGCTCCACGGGGACGAGGGCACCGTCCGCCTCGACGCCGACCAGAAGGTCTGGTGGGGCCGGGCCGGGGAGGACCTCCAGTGCGAAGGTCCCCTGGACAACAGCTCGACCGAGGCCTTCAAACGCCTGGCCCGCAACTTCTGGGCAGCGATCCGCGAGGGGGCTCCCGCCGATCCTTCGCTGGAGGAGGGGCTGCGCGTCCAGGCCCTCTTCGACGCGGTGCGCATCGCTTCGGTCGAGCGCCGCTGGGTGTGCCCCGAGCCGGTCGCCGTCCTCCCCTGAAGTACTTCCTCGCCAACTGGAAGATGTTCCCGACCGTCGACGAGGCGCGGGAGCGGCTCTCCGCCATGCAGGAGGGGTTGCTGGAGCGCGCTGAGTCGGTCCCCGCAACCAGGGCCAGCCTCGACCCGGAGAGGTTCCTGCGGATGATCGACCGGATGGTGGAAGCGCCGCGCTAGTCGCTGGCCCGGGAAGAGCGCCCGTAGGTCTGCATGAGCCTGGCAACCTCGTCCATCTCCTCGTCCGGGAGGACCCGTGGCTCGCCGAACAGGGTGGCGCGGTAGTAGAGGGCACAAAGCCACTCGAGGGTCACACTCCGGGCGTAGGCCTCCTCGAGGGACTCGCCGGTGGTGAGCGCCCCGTGGTTCTGCAGCAGCGCACCGGATCGGCCCTCCAGGGCTCCGAGGATCGCCTCGGCCAGGTTGTTGGTCCCCGGGGTGGCGTAGGGAGCCACCCGCACCGGCCCGCCCAACGCGGCCAGCAGGTAGTGGATCGGCGGGAGGGCGTCGACCACTGTGCTCAGCACGGTGGCGTACGGCGAGTGGGTATGCACCACCGCGGCCGCGCTCGTGCGGCGGTAGACCGCGAGGTGCATCGGCAGCTCGGTCGTCGGAGCAAGCGTGCCCTCCACCGGGGAACCGTCGAGGCCGACCACGCAGACGAGCCCGGGCTCCAAGGCGTCGTAGTCGACGGCGCTCGGCGTCACCGCCACCAGCTCGCCCGACCGCACGCTCAGGTTGCCCGACATCCCCACGACGAGCCCGTCGGCGCGCAGCCTCCGAGCGTGGTGGACCAGTTGCTCCCGTTGGCGCTCGAGCATCTCGCGGTCGCTCTCGCTATCGCAGATCGAGCCGCTCGGCTTCCTCGAGGGCCTGGGCGATGGAGCGGTCGAAGGGCGGTCGCAGGACCCCGCAGTCGGTGATGAAGGCGGTCACCAGCTCCGCCGGGGTGACGTCGAAGGCCGGGTTGAACACGTCGACGTCGGGGTTGACGACGGTGTCGCCGATCGTGCGTACCTCGTCGGCGGCCCGCTGCTCGATGACGATGTGCCTCCCGTCGGGGACGCCGGGATCGAACGACGTCATGGGGCCGGCGACATAGAACGGGACGCCGTTGGCCTTGGCGAGGACGGCGAGGCTGTAGGTGCCGATCTTGTTGGCGGTGTCGCCGTTGGCCGCGACGCGGTCGCAGCCGACGACCACGCAGTCCGCCAGACGTCCGGCGAGGGCAGCTCCGGCGGCCGTGTCGGCCAGGAGCGTCACGGGGATGCCCGCCTCGCCGAGCTCCCAGGCGGTCAGGCGGGCGCCCTGCAGCAGCGGGCGCGTCTCCGACGCCAGCACCTCGACGCGCTCGCCCGCCTCGGCCTTGGCATAGACGATGCCCAGGGCGGTGCCGATGCCGGCGCTGGCCAGCCGACCGGTGTTGCAATGGGTCATCAGGCGGCGAGCCGAGGCCAGCTCGGCACGCCCCGCCTCGGCGATCCGCCGGCACGCCTCCCGGTCCTGCCGCTGGATGCGCAGGGCTTCCTCGAGGGCCAGCTGACGGATCTCCTCGGGAGTGGTCCCCCGCCGGGCGGCGGTGGCGACCCTGGTCACCGCCCAGCTGAGGTTCACGGCCGTGGGGCGGGCGCCGCCGATCTGCTCGACCAGGCGGTCGAGCTGGGCGTGGGCCTCTTCGGTCGTGCCGGGTTCGGCCTGGTCGAGGCCGATCGCGACCCCGAAGGCCGCGCACACGCCGATGGCCGGAGCTCCTCGGACCACGAGCCGCCGGATGGCGTCGACCACGTCCTCGACGGTGGCGAGGCGCCTGACCTCCACCCGCTGGGGGAGGGCGGTCTGGTCGATGACCTCGACGCAGCCGTCCCGCCACTCCACGGCGCTGCGGAGGTCCTGTAGCTGCACGAGCCGATGTTCGCGCGTCCGTCAGCCATGGACGTCTTGTGCTGGTCGATCGCCCCCGCTGTCGGTGCTACTCCAAAGCGACCGCCGAGCTCCTGCCTTCCTCCGGCGCCGTCTGTCGAGACGTTCGAGGACGGTGTCCATCCCCAGCAGAGCGAGGCCAACGACCAGGATGACCAGGACTGCTGTGACATAGAGGGCGATGTCACCCGGCTCGGTGACGTTGGCCACGAGGTGTGACCCAGTGATCCGCGGAGTGGTTTTCGCCACTGACACGGATCGCTCACCGCGGCGGTGCGGTGGCGCTCGTGGTCCGAGCGCTGATCTCCGGTCGACTGGTCAAGTCGGGTGTCACCGTCTCGGTTCGTTGTCGAGGAAGAGGACAGCTGCGCAGTCGCCGCGGTAGCCAGCGGAGGTTGGACCACCGCAGCAAGGTGAGAGCGATGACAAGGGCGGTACCGGTGAGAAACCCGCCACCGACGCTCTGGAACAACGTGGACAGAGCAGGACGGGAAGAGGAGAGGCTCGCCAAAAGCCCGCCGATCGCACCGGCAACGTAGCCACCCCGAGAACGCCTCTTCTCGGAGGACGGACCCAACGACGCCTCGAGACCTCGAGGCCCGGGCGTCCACAGTCAGAGGTACCACATCACGATCGCCAACCCGAAGGCGGTGGCGAAGGCGAGAGCGAATTGGCCGCGGGCGCCGATGCTCACGGCATCGGCGTACCCACCAATGGTCGCTACCGCCGCGACTGCCGTGAGGAGAGCGCAGCCGCCGGCGACCATCAGTGACGACCGCCTGCCCGACACGGCCGGATGCTACCGGCGTCGTGGTTCGGCCCCAACTCGGCCGGCGTCCGCGGGCCGCGGAATGGGCCCCGAACAGGCGCTGTTGGCAGAGGCATGGCGCCGGGGCATCGGATCACCATCAGCCGGAGGGCCGTACACGTGGAGGTCGTCGTCGGCGGTGAGAAGGTGGCCGAGTCCGACCGACCGGTTCTCCTCGAGGAGACCGGCTTGCCCGTGCGCTACTACCTGCCCAAGGACGACGTTCGCACCGATGTGTTTCGATCCTCGAGCCGCACGAGCACATGCCCCTTCAAGGGCGACGCGTCGTACTGGTCGGTCGAGGTGGGCGGGAAGGTGTACGACGACGTGGCGTGGAGCTACGAGCACCCGATCCCTCGCGCTGCTCAGATCGCCGGGCTGGTCTGCTTCTATCCCGAACGGGTCGACATGAGAGTCGGGCCGAACAGAGGTGCGGGGTGAGCGTGCAGCTCAACCACACCATCGTGTGGTGCCGCGACAAGACAGTGTCGGCGACCTTCCTGGCCGACCTCCTCGGCCTCGGGGCACCCAGTCGCTTCGGGCCCTTTCTCGTCGTCGAGGCGGCGAACGGCGTGTCGCTCGACTACCACGACACCGACGGCACGATCGCCCCTCAGCACTACGCCTTCCTCACAAGCGAGGAGGACTTCGACGAGATCTTCGGGCGGGTTCGCCAGCGCGGCCTCCAGTACTGGGCCGACCCGGGCCGGTCCCAGGCGGGCCGTATCGACCACAACGACGGCGGGCGGGGCGTCTACTTCCAAGACCCCGACGGCCACCTCCTCGAGATCATCACCCGGCCCTACGGGAGCGGCGGTTAGCCGCAGGGTGCCTCGACGAGCGCGCCGTGCCAAAGGGAACGCGCCCTCACCCCCGCTTGATGCGGCCTCGGAGGGCGGCGAAGCAGAGCGACATGCTGATGCCGCCGACCAGTCCTATGGCGACCACCGCCTCCGCCAGCTCTTCCCACTGCCAGCCGTCCACCAGGATCACGGACCGCATGCCGTCGAGGAGGTACGTGACCGGGTTGAACCCGGCGATCGTGTCCAGCCACGGCGACAGCTGATCCCGCGGGACGTAGGAGGACGTGAGGAAGAGGAACGGGAAGAACAACAGGAAGCTCGAGTTCACGGCGGCGGGGTTGCCCGTCTTGAGGGCGATGGCGTAGCCGAAGCCCGCGAACGCCAGGCTCCACAGCGACGCGAGGGCCATGAACACGAGCACGCCCAGCAGGCCCCCGTCGAACCCCACGCCGAGGATGGCACCGAGAGCGATGATCGGGACGGTCAGGCAGGCGGCGACCGCCACGTCGGCGGCCATGTGGCCGATCAGGATGGCGGTCCGGCGCACCGGCGTGAGGAGCAGCCGGTCGAAGTAGTGGTCGTGCACGTCGAGCACCACCCCCGGCGCTCGGGAGACCCCGGTGACTCCGAGCAGAACGGCGGTCGCCATCTGGAAGGCGGTGAAGTCGAAGCCCGGGATCTGGTCGGTCAGCCGTGTCAGTGTGGCGATGTTCACGATGAAGAAGAACAGCGCGATGAAGACCGGAGGGATCACCGCTTCGGGCTCCCGGGGCACCGCCCGCACGGCCCGGCCGGCGATCGATCTGACGTCGTGGAGGAAGCCGGCGGGCCGGGCCCGCAGGTCCTCGGTGGAGATGGGCAGGCTGAGGCTGTCGGTGATGGCGGTCATGCCGCGTCCTCCTGGGAGTCGTCCTGTTCGATGCGGGTGCCGGTCAGCTCGAGGAAGACGTCGTCAAGGGTCGGCGTGCGCAGGGTGAGATCCCGCACCGGCGCTTCGGTGGCGGCCAGGGCGACGGCCACGGGGCTGATCGCGGCCGGGCCGTTGTCGATGGCGATCACGAGCTCGCCGCCATGGGCCTCGACGCTGCGGACGCCGGGAAGGCCCTGCAGTGACCCGGCGGCGTGACCCGCATCGCCCTCCAGGCGAGCGACGATGACGTCCGCGCCGACGGACCGCTTGAGGTCGGCGGGCCTCCCTTCGGCAACCATACGACCCCGGTCGATGATGCCGACCCGGTCGGCCAGCTCGTCGGCCTCCTCCAGGTACTGCGTCGTCAGGAAGATCGTCATCCCGAGGTCCCGGTTGAGCCGGCGAACCTCGGCCCACACCCGAGCCCGGCTGATCGGGTCGAGCCCGGTGGTCGGTTCGTCGAGGAACAGGACCTCGGGGTTGTGGACGAGCGCGGCCGCCAGGTCCAGCCGCCGGCGCATCCCCCCGGAGTACGTCGCGATCGGCGGTCGAGGGCGTCGCCCAGGTCGATCAGCTCGCCCAGCTGCTCCACCCGCCGGTCGAGCGCTCTGCCGCGCAGGCCGTAGAGCCGGCCCTGGAGACGGAGGAGCTCGGCGCCCGTCTGCTTCGGGTCGAGGGCGACGTCCTGCAGGGCGGCACCGATGCGCAGCCGAACCGATGCTGGTGCGGCGACCACGTCGTGGCCGGCGACGACCGCCCGCCCGCCGGTGGGCGCCAACAGCGTGCACAGCATCCTGACCGTGGTGGACTTCCCAGCCCCGTTGGGACCGAGGAACCCGTAGATCTCACCCCGGGCGACCTCGAGGTCGAGGTTCTCGACGGCGGTGGTCCCGTTGAACCGGCGCTCAAGGCCTTCGGCGTGGACGGCGGCATGCTCTGACCCCGATGGCGTCGTGATCCTTTGGTTGGGCTGGCGTTCCTTCAGACGAACCGCAGGGGCGCCACTCATCGGTCGCCCCTGGCAGGGAGCTGCTGCACCGCCCAGCCGTTGCCGTCGGGGTCGCTGAACCAGACGAACGAGCCCCACGGGAACTCCTTCACCTCGCTCACCTCGACGCCCCGCCCGAGCAGCTCCTCGCGGGCCCGCCCGATGTCGGCGACGACCAGCTGCAGCCCCTCGACCGACCCCGGCGCCGCCGACGTGATGCCCTGGCCGATGGCGATCGAGCAGGCCGAGCCCGGCGGCGTGAGCTGGACGAACCGCACGTCCTCGTTGACCCGGTGGTCGTGGTCGGCCACGAACCCGACCTGTTCCGTGTAGAACGCCTTGGCCCGATCCACGTCGGAGACGGGGACGGCGATCAGCTCCAACTTCCAGTCCATGGGGACCTCCCTTTCCGCTCGGATGCATTCTCCGCGAGCAAAGTGGTCACCCTTTGGCCAGTTTCTGTGAGATGGTGAAGCCGTGCGCGCCGACCGCCTCGTGGCGACCCTGCTGTTCCTCCAGGCCAGGGGCCGGGTCACTGCCGCCGAGGTCGCCGCCGAGCTCGAAGTGTCGGTCAAGACCGCCCGGCGCGACCTGGAAGCCCTCTCGATCGCCGGCATACCCGTGTACTCCCAGCCCGGCCGTGGCGGCGGTTGGTCCCTGGTCGGCGGGGCACGTACCGACCTGAGCGGGCTCACCGCGGCCGAGGCCCGCACCCTGTTCCTCGTGGCCGGCCCGTCGTCGGCGATCACCCCGGAGGCGAAGGCGGCCCTGCGCAAGCTCGTGCACGCCCTGCCCGAGACATTCCGGGCGGAGGCGGAGAAGGCGGCATCGGCCATCGTGCTCGACCCCGCGGCGTGGGGCCGCCGCGCCCCCTCGACGCCGCCCCACCTGGAGACGCTGCAGCACGCCGTGATCGAGGGAGTGCAGGTGCGCCTCGGCTACACCGACGCCAAGGGCGCGGTCACCGAGCGCATGGTGCACCCTCTGGGGCTCGTCTCCAAGGGGACGACTTGGTACTTGGTGGCCGACACCGACGCCGGGCGGCGCACGTTCCGCGTGTGGCGTGTCCACTCGGCGGAGCTGACCGACGAGCCGGCGAACAGGCCGCCCGACTTCGACCTCCAGCGGGCGTGGCAGGAGATCGTCGCCACCCTCGACGAGCGCCGGGGGCTGCGGTACGTCACCGCCCTCGTCGACCCTGGCATCGTGCGGTGGCTTCGAGCCCACTTCGCCGCCCGGCTGACCTTGGGCGACACGCACGACGACGGTCGCGTCCACGTCGAGATCGGGTTTCCCTCGACGTACGACGACCCCGCTCGCGAGCTCTGCGGTTACGCCGACGCCCTCGAGGTGCTCACCCCCGCCGACGTACGCGCTCGAATGGCCGAGCTAGGCGCCCTGCTCGTCCGCCGCCACGGCGCGTGACGACGTAGGAGGAGCCAACTTCCGTGCCGGTCCTAGGTGGCCAGAACGGCCCTCGCCACCAGGTCGGTGCCGAAGGCGGTCAGGATGGCGAGGTAGAGGAGGCCGGTGGCGGCCATGACGGCGGAGTAGGACCGCTCCTTGAGGGCTGCTCTGGTCACGACAGTGAGAACCAGGGTGGTGACCGCGCACGCGACCCAGAACCACCCGAGGGTGCCGTTCCAGCCGTCGTCCACGGAGCCCGACAGCACCGACAGCATCCCGGTTGGCCACAAGAGGGCGCCCACTTCGACCGGCCAGACGACCGCGAGCCAGCGGTTGAGCTCACGAAGGGGTTCCCGACCCAGCCCCGGCTGCACCAGGTACCAGTGGCCGAGGAGCATGGCGTCTGTCACCGCCCCGAGGAATGCCGTGCCGGCCAGAGTGCGCACGACGGCCAGCACGCCGGGGCCCCCGGCGTCGACGGCGGCCGCCACCAGGCCCACGGCGCCCGCCACCGGGGCCACGAGGTCGAGGGCGGGCGGGAACTCGGGACCCACGGGCGGGCTCGCGGTGGTCTCCGACTCCCGCTGGGGGCCATCGGCGCGGCCGGACACCATCGCCGCCACCCGGGCGGACCGGCGCTCGCGCCGTTCCCGCTCGCCCGCCACGCCCGCCTTGCGGCGGACGATCGACACCACCAGCGCCACCGCCGCCGCCACCGCGACCAAGGCGGCGCACACGTCCCGCACCGGCACCGGCTCGGTCAGCTGGCCCGCGACCACCGCCCCCGCCGCGACGACCCCGAACACCGACCGCAGCAGCCAGCCGTACCCGACGCCCACCTGGCGGCGGCGGGTCGTGACCCAGAGGAAGAGCAGCCCGCCGGTCGCCCACTGCAGGAGCACGGTGGCGGCGTCGAGGCGGATCACCGGCCGAGTCTCCCATGGCCCCTGCGCCCGCCCGCGCTCAAGGCGTGACACCGGAGGGTCGACAACCAACGAGTAGATAGACGCCGGTCTCGCCGACACGAGGAGGGGGCCATGCAGGACTTCCTGGGAATTGCAGCGTTCGTGGTCGCAGCGGGCGGCGTCCTCATGATCCTGTCCGTGCTGTTGGGCCCCTTCGTGCGCCGGCAGGTCGTGGTGCTGCGGCTGCGCCGGGGCCTGCACCGTATCGACGACGTGCTGGCCACCTGGCAGCAGGATCTCAGCGGCGGCCGCCGGGAGCCCTACGACACGATCTGACGCAGCTCAGCGCTCGACCACGGCCAGCCCGTGGTCGACGTGGTTGAGGGGCTCGGGGCCGCTGTCGGTCGCGACCACGATGTCCTCGATGCGGGCGCCCCACCGGTCGGGGAGGTAGATCCCCGGCTCGACCGAGAAGGCGTGACCGGGTGCCAGCGGCTGGCAGTTCCCGCCGACCAGGTACGGGTCCTCGTGCTCCTCCAGGCCGATGCCGTGGCCGGTGCGGTGGACGAACCACGGGCCGTACCCGCCCTCGGCGATGAGTCGCCGGGCCACGCCGTCGACGTCCTCGCAGGGCGTCCCCACCACGGCCGCCTCGACGGCGGCGGCCTGGGCCGCTTGCAACACGGCGTACAGGTCCCTGAACTCGGCCGGGGGCGGCCCGGTGAACACGGTGCGGGTGATGTCGGAGCAGTAGCCGCCGAGGCTCCCGCCGAAGTCGCACACCACCGCCTCGCCACGCCCGATCACCCGGTCGCCTGGCTCGTGGTGGGGGCTGGACGAGTTGGGGCCGCTGCCGACGATGGCGAAGTTCACCTTCTCGTGGCCCTCGGCGAGCAGGCGCTCGCCCAACTCGTGCGACACCGCCGCCTCGGTGCGCCCGACCAGGGAGATGTCCCCGCCCACCAGGGCGGCTGCCACCCGGTCGGCGGCCGCCGCCGCCCGCCGCAGTGCGGCCACCTCCGACGGGTCCTTCACCGCCCGCAGGGGGGCGGTCACCAGCGACGCCGGCTGCCAGCGGGCGTCCGGCAGCCGGGCCTGGAGGGCGAGGAGCGACGTCGCCCACATGCGGTCGGACACCGCCAGGGACCGCCGCCGCCCCACCAGGTCGGCCACGATGCCGACGGGATCGTCGGTCTCCTCCCACGAGACCACTGCGAACAGCTCCGGCCGGCGATCCACCCGCGGCTCCTCCAAACGGGGCACCACCAAGGTGGGCTCGCCCTCGGCGGGGACCACCAGGCAGGTCAGCCGCTCGAGGGGCATGGCGGTGTAGCCGCTGAGCCAGGGCAGGTCGGCGCCCAACGAGAGGAGGAGGGCATCGACCTCGAGCTCCGCCATCCGGGCGCGCACCCGGTCCCAGCGCCCGGCGGACACGGGGACGGCGGCGGCCGGCATCGCTGGCGAGGATACGGTGGCCGCAGCGGTCCGTATCATGGTGCCGCTCCGAAAGGAGGGGTGGACATGGATCTGTTGGCCGGAGCGGTCTGCGTGATGTGCTCTCGAGGCGTGCACTGGGAGGCCGGCCGGGTCGCCTGCGACGGCTGCGACCTTCCCACCGACTGCTGCTTGTGCGATCCGGTCCCCCTACCGACCCAGTCTCGACCGTCGAAGCCTGGCCGCTGACCCCCCGAGGCCCGGGCGGACCGGGCGGCCGCCCGTGAGCCCCGCCGTCGATCCCGACCTCGACCGCTACGCCACCGAGCACTCCACTCCGGAGCCCGACCTCCTCCAGCGGGTCGCGGCCGCAACCCGGGAGTCCCTCGACGCGCCCGGCATGATGGTCGGCCCTCTGGAGGGCCGGTTCCTCGAGATGCTGGTGTACCTCTCGCAACCCCGCCGGGTGCTCGAGATCGGGACGTTCAGCGGCTACTCGGCCCTCTCCATGGCCCCCGCCCTGCCCCCCGGCGGACGCATCGTCACCTGCGAGGTCGACCCCAAGGCGGCCGCGCTGGCCCGGGCCCACTTCGAGGCCAGTCCCTGGGCCGACCGCATCGAGCTCCGGCAGGGACCGGCGCTCGCCACGCTGGCCGAGCTCGAGGGCCCCTTCGACCTCGTCTTCATCGACGCCGAGAAGGTCGAGTACCGCGATTACTACGAGGCGGTGCTGCCGCTGCTCTCCGAGCGGGGGGTCATCGCCGTCGACAACGTCCTGTGGGGCGGCCGGGTGCTCGACCCGGACGACCCGCGGGACGACACCAAGGCCATCGCCGCCTTCAACGACTTCGTGGTCTCCGACCCCCGGGTGGTCGCGGTCATGCTGACCATCCGGGACGGCGTCACCCTGATCCGCCGCCGCTAGCGACGGCGGCCGCCTCGCGGGCGTGGTAGCTCGAGCGGGTCAACGGTGACGACTGGACGTGGGCGAAGCCCATGGCCCGGCCGGTGGCGGCCAGCCGGTCGAACTCGTCGGGGCGCCACCAGCGGGCCACCGGCAGGTGGCGGGCGGTGGGGCGCAGGTACTGGCCCAGGGTGACGATCTCGACGCCCACCGCCCGCAGGTCGGCCATGGCCCCGACGACCTCGTCCTCCGTCTCGCCCATGCCCAGGATGATCCCCGACTTGGTGGTGAGCCCGGCCGCCCGGGCCCGGGCGAGGACGGCCAGGCTGCGGGCGTAGGACGCCTGGGGCCGCACCGCCCGCTGGAGCCGGGCCACCGTCTCCAGGTTGTGGTTGAGGACGTCGGGTCGGGCGTCGAACACCGTGGTCAGTGCTTCGGGCTCGCCCCGGAAGTCTGGGACGAGCACCTCCACGGCCGTGCCCGGGTTACGAGCCCGCACCGCGCCGATGGTGGCGGCGAACGCGGCTGCGCCACCGTCGGGGAGGTCGTCCCGAGCGACCGCGGTCACGACCGCGTGCGCCAGCCCCATCCGGGCCACCGCCTCGGCCACGTGCTCGGGCTCGCCCGGATCGGGCGCCGAAGGGCGGCGGGTGTCGACCAGGCAGAAGCCGCAGGCGCGGGTGCAGCGCTCGCCGTTGATCATGAAGGTGGCCGTGCCGTCGGCCCAGCACTCGAAGATGTTGGGGCACCCGGCCTCCTCGCAGACCGTCACCAGGTCGAGCGAGCGCATGGTCGAGCGAACCTGTCGGTAGCGGGGGCCGAGGTCGGCCTTCACTCGCAGCCACGGCGGCTTGCGCTCGTCGACGGCCAGCCCGCCGGCCGGGTCGACCCCCGCCTCGGTCAGCCGCCCCAGCAGGCGCACGGGCATCGAGCCGTCCCCTCGGGAGAATGCCGAAAGGTCCTCGGGCCGCAGGTGCCAGGCCACGTCCTGCCGCTCGACGGAGCCCCCGCCCCAAGACTCGGCCGCACGGGCCACGACGGCGTCGACCACCTCCCGCATCGACACCCGCACCCCCTCGGCGGCCAGCGACGTCACCCCCTTGTCGGGGATGCCGCACGGCACGATGTGGTCGAAGAACGACAGGTCGGGGTCGACGTTCAACGCGAACCCGTGCATGGTGCGGCCGCGGCTGCGGCGCACGCCGATGGCGCACACCTTGCAGGGATCGCCGCCGCCCGGCGCCACCCACACGCCCGGGTACCCGTCCAGGCGGCCGACGTCGGCCAACCCCAGGTCCCTGCAGACGTCGATCACCAGCTGCTCGACGGAGTGGACGTACGCCGGCGTGGCGCCGGGCCGGTTGGGCACGGACAGGATCGGGTAGCCGACCAGCTGGCCGGGCCCGTGGTAGGTGACGTCGCCGCCCCGGTTGGTGGCCACGAGCTCGGCCCCTACCGACGCCGGCGGCACCAGCAGGTGCTCGGGCGAGGCCCGCAGCCCCATCGTGTAGACGTGCGGGTGCTCGAGCAGGAGCAGGTGGTCGCCCCCGCCCGGCCCTCGCTCGAACAGCGCCTGCTGGACGGCGTGGGCGTCCTGGAACCGGACCCGGCCGAGCCACCGGACCCGCAGCACGGCTAGAGCTCCTGGGACCAGTCGCGGGTCTCGAGGATCTCCTTGCACCGGCCGAGGAACGCGGCCGCGTAGGCGCCGTCGAAGGCCCGGTGGTCGAAGGACAGGGCCAGGTTGCCGACATGGTGGATGGCCACCGCGTCGGAGCCGTCGGGCAGCTCGACCGCCACCGGCCGCTTGCGCACGCCGTCGGTGGACAGGATCGCCACCTGGGGCTGGTTGATGACAGGGGCGGTGATGAACGTCCCGAACGGCCCCGGGTTGGTGATGGTGAACGTGCCGCCGGAGATGTCGTCGGCCGTCAGCTCCCGGGACCGGGCCCGGCGGGCCAGGTCGGCGATGGCCCGGGCGAGGGCGACGAGGCGCCGGCTGTCGGCGTCGTGGATGACGGGGACGATCAGACCCTCGAAGTTCAGGTCGACGGCGATGCCGAGGTGGACGGGGCGGTGCACGATCAGCTCGTTGTCGCCCACCGACGCGTTGACGTGGGGGAAGTCCTCGATGGCGTCGACGACGGCCCGGGCCACGAACGGCAGGTAGGTGAGCGAGAACCCCTCCCGTGCCTTGAACGCCTCCTTCTCGGCCTGGCGCACCCGCTCGACCGCCTCGAAGTCCACCTCGGTGGCGGTGAGGACATGGGCCGACGTCGCCTGCGAACGGACCATGTGCTCGGCCGTACGCCGGCGGATGTTGGAGAAGGGGACCACCTCGTCGTCGGCCTGGGACCGGGGTGCCCCCGCCGCCACCGGCTTCGACCGGGCCGCCGGCCGCTCCCCCTTCTCGGGCTCGGGCTCGGGCGCCCGCTTGGGCGCGGGTGCCCGCTTGCCCTCCGCCGCCCCCTTGTCGATGAAGGCGAGCACGTCGGCCCGCGTGATGCGGCCCTGCTGCCCGGTGCCCTCGATCTCGCTCGGGTCGAGGTCGTGCTCTCGGATCAGCCGGCGAACGACCGGAGAGAGGAGGCGGCTGGCGCTGCGGGGGGCGGCCTCCGCCTCGCCCTCGCCGTCGGGCGACCGATCCGGCTGGTGGGCCGCGGCCGACGACCTGTCGCCGTCCTCGGGCTCCTCGGAGCTGCGGGCCTCGGCGTCGGCATGCGCCGGTCGGTTGCCCTCGTCACCCTCCAGCTCGGCCTGGTCGGCGTCGGCCGAGCTGTCGGGCGGCTCGGCCTTGTCCTCGTCTCGGTCGGCGGTGGCGGCCTCGGCCGCCTCGTCGTCGGCCTCGGCGTCCTCCTCCTCGGCCTCGGCGTCCTCCTCCTCGGCCTCGGCCTCGGCCTCGGCCTCGGCGCCCTTGTCCTCGGGGCCCTCGTCCTCGGGGCCCTCGTCCTCGGCCTTGCCGTCGCCCTCGCCCGGGGGCTGCTCGGTGATGACGGCCAGCTTGGCGCCCACGTCGACGGTCTCACCCTCCTCGACGAGGATCTCGGCCAGGTACCCCGAGCTGGTCGACGGGACCTCGGAGTCGACCTTGTCGGTCGACACCTCGAAGAGCGTCTCGTCCTCGGAGACCTGGTCGCCGACCTTCTTGAACCACTTGATGATCGTGCCCTCGGTGACGGTCTCGCCGAGCTGCGGCATGGTGATGTCCGCCATCAGCCGTGGAGCCCCCTTCCGGTGAGCGACAGGACGGTCTCGCCGAACGTCTCGGACAGGGTCGGGTGGGGGTGGATGTACTGGGAGATGTCCTCGGGCGTCGCCTCCCAGTTGACCGACAGCCACCCCTCGGCGATCTGCTCGGTGACCGCCGGCCCCACCATGTGGACGCCGAGGAGCCGCCCGACCTTTCCCTCGGCCTCCTTCTCGGCCACGACCTTCACCAGGCCCTCGGGCTCGCCGACGATGAGGGCGCGGCTGTTGCCGGAGAAGCGGTGCTTGGACACGACGACGTCGAGCCCGGCGTCGCCAGCGGCCTCCTCGGACAGGCCGGCGAAGGCGACCTCGGGGGAGCAGTAGATGCACCAGGGCACCTTCTGGTTGTCGACCGGCACGGGGTCCTCGCCGAGCATGTCCTTCACCGCCACGATGGCCTCGGCGAAGCCCACGTGGGCCAGCTGCGGTGTGTTGACCAGGTCGCCTACGGCGTAGACGCCCTGCTCGCCGGTGCGCTGGTGGTCGTCGACCACGACGTAGCCCCGCTCGTCGAGGGCCACGTCGGTGCCCTCCAGCCCGAGGGTGTCGGAGAGCGGGCGCCGGCCCACCGACATCACGATCATCTCGACGGTGAGCGACTCGCCGTCGCCGAAGTGGACGGTGGTGCGGTCACCGTCGGGTGTATGTGACTTCACGGAGACGTCGGTGCGCACGTCGATCCCCCGCTTCTCGAACGAGCGGGAGAGCACCTTCACCACGTCGCGGTCGCAGCCGGGGAGGAGCTTGGGAAGGGCCTCGAGGATCGTCACCCGGGTGCCCAGGTCGCTCATCATCGAGGCGAACTCGCACCCGATGGCGCCGCCGCCGATCACCGCCGCCGACTCAGGCAGGCGCTCGAGGTCGAGCACCTCGTCGGACGTGAGGACGAAGCGCCCGTCCACGTCGAAGCCGGGAAGGGTGCGGGGGACCGAGCCGCTGGCCAGCACCACGTTCCTCCCGATGAGCTCGGTGCCGTCGTCGACCAGCACCTTGCGGTCGGGACGGAGGACGCCGGTGCCCTTGAGGACCTTCACCTTGCGCTGCTTGAGCAGGGACTGCAGGCCCTTCCACAGCTGGTCGACCACCCGCTGCTTGCGCTGCTGGGAGGTGGCGAAGTCGACCGACGGCTGGTCGACCTGCACGCCGAACTCGCGGGCGGCGGCGACGGTGCGGAAGACGGTGGCCGTCTCCAGGAACTGCTTGGCGGGGATGCAGCCGCGGTGCAGGCACGTGCCCCCGACCTTGTCCCGCTCGACCACCGCCACCGACATGCCCGCCGCCCCGGCGTAGAGGGCGGCGGCGTACCCGCCGGGGCCCCCGCCGATCACCACCAGGTCGAACTCGTCGGCCGTCTCCACGGGCCAAGACTACTGAGGGCCGGACCGGTACAGGCTCAACGGGTGGCCAGCGTCACCTGGATTGCGAACGCCACCAGGATCACCAGCCCGCACACGAGGGCGGCCACGATCAGCTTGCGGGTGCTCACTCGGGCTCCCGGGGGAGGGGCTGGCGGCCGGCGATGCCGTCCTCGGGGCGGTGCCACCAGGCCAGGTCGTCCTCGCCCAGGCGCCAGCAGAGGTAATAGACGACGCCGTCGCTGGCCCTGGCGTGGAAGTCGACGAGGCCGGTCGTGGCGTCGCGCAGGATGATGTCGCCGGCGGTCAGCTCCTCGTAGGCCTCCTGGGCGTCGATGATGGGCGACCGCTGACCGTTCGGGGACGGCGCCGATCCCGCCCGCACCAGGGCGGCGTGGCGGATGACCTCCACCAGCTCCCGGAGCCGGGGCAGGTAGGCCCGGGCCTCCTCGACCGTCCAGTAGCGCACGGGACAACCGTAGGGCGGAGGTATGGTGAAGGTGACGCAGGGGAGCTCGGGGCGCCGGGCTGAGAGGCGGACACGACCGGTCCGCGACCCTCTGGACGACCGGCCCGGTAATGCGGGCGAAGGGAGCGTTGGATGCGACAGCCGGCTGACGCCGACCACGACCACTTGGTGATCGCCGGGCGGCGGTTCCGCTCACGCCTGTTCCTCGGCACCGGGAAGTTCCCCTCCAACGCCTCGCTGGCGGCCGCAATCGCCGCCTCCGGCACCGAGATGGTGACGGTGGCGCTGCGCCGGGTCGACCCCACTGCCAGCGAGGACATCCTCGACGCGCTCCCGTCGGAGGGGGTGCTGCTGCTCACCAACACCAGCGGCGCCGACGACGCCGACGAGGCGGTGCGCCTGGCCCGCCTGGCCCGGGCCGCGGGCCTGCCCACGTGGATCAAGCTGGAGATCACGCCCGAGCCCCGGTACCTGCTCCCTGACCCCGTCGAGACGCTCAAGGCGGCCGAGGTGCTGTGCGCCGAGGGGTTCACCGTCCTGCCCTACGTCAACGCCGACCCGGTCCTGTGCAAGCGGCTCGAGGAGGTGGGGTGCGCCACGGTGATGCCGCTGGGGTCGTGGATCGGCTCGAACCAGGGCCTGCGCACCCGGGCCGCCCTCGAGATCATCATCGAGCAGTCGCTGGTGCCGGTCGTGGTCGACGCCGGCATCGGGGCGCCCTCGCAGGCGGCCGAGGCCATGGAGCTGGGCGCCGACGCGGTGCTCGTCAACACCGCCATCGGCACGGCCGGCGACCCGGCGGCCATGGCCGCCGCCTTCCGCCTGGCGGTGGAGGCCGGGCGCCGCGGCTTCGTGGCCGGGCTGCCCGCCCAGGCCCGGGCGGCGGCGGCCTCCTCCCCCCTGACCGGCTTCCTCTCCTAGCGGGCGCCGTGACCACCGTCCCTGTCACGCTCGAGTCCCGGGCCGAGGGGGTCCCGCCCGAGTCGGCCGCCGCCGACGTGGTGGCGTTCCTCGGGAACGACCTCGAGCCGCTCCTCGAGCGAGCGGCCGGCGCCACCGACGCCGACGTGGCCCGCGCCCTGGCTTCCCGGCGCCGGGGGCTCGACGACCTGGCCGTGCTGCTCTCTCCTGCCGCCGCCGGCCGCCTGGACGACCTGGCCGCCGCCGCCCACGAGGTGACGGTGCGCCGCTTCGGCCGGATCGTGCGTCTCTTCGCGCCTCTCTACCTGTCCAACGTGTGCGCCTCCACGTGCACCTACTGCGGCTTCTCGGCGGAGAACGACATCGCCCGCCGCACGTTGTCGGTGGACGAGGTCGGGGCCGAGGCCCGCGCCCTGTCCCGTCAGGGGTTCCGCCACGTGCTGCTGGTGTCCGGCGAGCACGCCCGCATCGTGTCGAAGGAATACCTGGTCGACTGCGTCCGGGAGGTGGCGGCCGAGCTGCCGTCGGTGTCGGTCGAGGTGCAGGTCTGGGACACCCCGACCTATCGCCGCCTGGTCGCGGCGGGGTGCGAGGGGTTGGTCGTCTACCAGGAGACCTACGACCGCGGCACCTACGCCGCCACCCACCTCCGGGGCAAGAAGCGCAACTACGACTGGCGCCTGGCCGCCCTCGACCGCGGGGCGGCGGCAGGCATGCGCCTCTTGGGCGTCGGCGCCCTGCTCGGGCTGCACGAGGACTGGCGGGCCGACGCCCTTGCGGTGGGCGCGCACGCCCAGGCCCTGGTGCGCCGGTGGTGGCGGTGCCAGGTGGCGGTCTCGCTGCCCCGCCTGCGCCCGGCGGCCGGCGGCTTCGAGCCGGCCCGCCCGGTGGCCGACCGCGAGCTCGTCCAGCTGGTGTGCGCGCTGCGGCTGGTGCTGCCCGACGTGGGCCTCACGCTCTCCACCCGCGAGTCGCCGGCGATGCGCGACGGCCTCCTGCGGTTGGGCGTCACCCAGACGTCGGCCGGTTCCCACACCGAGCCGGGTGGGTACGCCGGCGACAGCGACGCCGAGCCCCAGTTCGAGGTCAGCGACACCCGTCCACCGGCGGAGGTGGCGGCGGCGGTACGCCGGGCCGGTTACGACCCGGTGTGGATGGACACCATCGGGCCGCGGCGGGTCTGAGCCGACCAAGTCCGAACTGGGCGCGCTCGGGGTCCTCCTGTGACCCGCGACGCGCCCAGAACGGGGAGGGAGCCGGGAACCGCCTGCCCCTGACGGTCGTCCAAGCCTGCGGTCGGGCGACGAGCGCCCGCCGGCAGGGAGGTTCGGTCGATGCGGAAGGTCCTGGTTCCGGTGGTGGTGGTGGTGGCGGCGGTCGTGCTGGGGGCGGGGCCGGCGCTGGCGTGCGGCGGGTTGATCGGCCGCAACGGCACGGTCACCCTGGTCAAGACGACGACGTTGGCCGCCTACCACGACGGGGTCGAGCACTACGTGACGTCGTTCCGCTTCGCCGGGCCGGGCGGCGCCTTCGGGTCGATCGTCCCTCTGCCAGGAGTGCCCACCGCGGTCGAGCGGGGCGGGAAGTGGACGCTGCAGCGGCTGGTGCGGGAGGTGGCCCCCAAGCCGGCCCGCCCGAGGGGGGTCGTCGAGCTGGCCGCCGACGCCGCCGCACCGGCCGAGGTCCTGCTCGAGACAAGGGTCGACGCCCTCGACCTGACCGTGCTCAAGGGCGGTGGCGCGTCGGTCGGCGAGTGGGCGGCCCAGAACGGCTTCAACCTCTCGCCCGACGCCCCCGAGGTGCTCGACTTCTACGCCAGCCGCAGCCCCATCTTCCTGGCCGCCCGCTTCGACGCCGACAGCGCCCGCGAGCGGGGGCTGACCCTGGGTGACGGCATCCCCATCCACCTGACGATCCCCACGTCGAACCCGTGGGTGCCCCTGCGGATCCTGGGGCTCGGCCGTCAGGAGAACGAGCGGGTCGACGCCGACGTCTTCCTCCTCACCGACCGGCGGCCGGCGCTGCTCCCCGGCGACGACGCGCCCGGGCTGTCACTGGCCCGCCAGGAGCGGGCGTCGGACGAGCTCCTGCGCGACCTGCGCTCGGACGACGGGATGGGATGGGTCCCCGGCGGCATGTGGCTCTCGTACCTGAAGGTGGCGGCGTCGCCCGACGACCTGACCTACGACCTGGCCGTCGACGTCTCCGGCGCCGACCGCCCGTCACGGGTGGCGGCGGGCCTGGCCGAGGAGGCGGTGGCTCCGGGCGAGGACGGCGGCGAAGGCGACGGCGGTGGCTCGGGTCTGGCCCTGGGGCTTGCGCTGGCCGGGGCCGGGGTGCTGATGATCGGCGCCGCCGCGGTCGTCCTCCTGCGCACGAGCGGCGGGGACGCGGCGTGAGGCGGGCGGCGTCCCTTGCGGCGGCGGTGGCGGTGCTGACGACCGCGTGCGCGGCGGGTGCCTCCCAGGGCACGCCGGCGCCGGACCGCACGATCACCCTCGACGTGCGCCACTCGCGGTTCTCGCCGGCCGAGCTCGAGGTGGAGCCGGGCACAACCGTGCGGTTCGTGGTCCGCAACGCCGACCCCATCGCCCACGAGCTCATCGTCGGCGACCAGGGCGTGCAGGACCGCCACGAGCGGGGCACCGAGCCGCACCACGGGGACGTCCCCGGCGAGGTCTCGGTGGCGGCGGGGGCCACCGCCACCACGACCTACACGTTCTCCCGCCCCGGGCGCGCGCTGTTCGGCTGCCACCTGCCGGGCCACTGGGACTACGGCATGCGTGGCCTGGTGACAGTGCGCTAGCTCCAGGCGTCGACCAGGTCGACCAGGTCGGGGAGGCGCTCGATGACCGCGTCGGGCTCCACGTCGTGGGGCTCGACGAAGGGATTGGGGCGGAGGACGGCCCGCAGGCCGGCGCCCTTGGCGCCGTGGACGTCGTCCCACGGGCGGTCGCCGACGAAGACGGCCCGCGCGGGGTCGCTGACGTCGAGCGCTTGCAGGGCGGCGGCGAAGGCATCGGCGTGGGGCTTCTGGTACGGCATCTCGCTGGTGTAGAGGCGGGCGTCGATCAGCTCGACCAGCCCGTCCCGCTCGAGGAAGCGCTCGTGGAACGCCCGGGGCCAGTGGGTGTTCGACAGCAGCCCGGTGCGCAGCCCCCGCTCCCGCAGGGCGCCGAGCGTGGGGGCAGCGTCGGGGTCGTGGCGGATGTGCTCGGTCCAGGCGTCGAGGTGGCGGACGGCGGCCTCCTCCAGCAGGGCCTCGGCCACGTCCAGCCCCAGCTCGCAGGTGGCGGCGGCCAGCAGGTCGGCCAGCGTGGCGCTGCGCTGGTGGCTCGACGTCGTCGCCCAGAAAGCCGCCTCCACGGCGACGAGCCGTTCGGTCAGCTCGTCCTCCCGCTCGGGGGCGAGGTGGCGGGCCGCCAACCGCCAGGCGTCCACCAGCTCTGACTGGACGAACTCCGACAGCGTCCCGCCCCAGTCGAAGATCACCGCCTCGAGCATCAGGCGCCGACCTCGAGGAGCTCGGATCAGCTTGGCCATGCTGAGCCTCCTCCCTTCTGCGGTCCCCGGGTGAATGCGGCAACCGACGGCAACATGGCGTCGTCGCTAACTTCTCACGCGGATGAGTGGGAGGGGCAGCGAAGAGTCGCGGGACGGGGTGTTGCTGACCAACCTCGACCAGCAGCTGTTCGACGGCGCCGGTGCGACCAAGCGGGACCTGGTGGAGTACCTCGACGCGGTTCGCGACCGGATCATCCCGGAGCTGGAAGACCGGCCGCTGTCCGTGATCCGCGTCCACCGCGGTCAGGACGCCTTCATGCAGAAGAACGTCCCCAAGTACACGCCGTCGTGGGTGCGCACCGTCCGTCTGTGGGCCGAGACCTCCAAGCGCGACGTGTCGTACGCGCTGTGCAACGACCGCCGCACTCTGCTGTGGTTCGCCAACCAGCGCGCCGTGGAGTACCACCCGACCCTCGTACGGGCGGACCGCCCCGACCGCACGACCCATCTCGTCCTCGACCTCGACCCGCCCGATGTCGCCGCCTTCCCGATGGCGGTCCGGGCGGCCCGCCTCGTCCGCCAGGCGTTGGCCGACGTCGGGCTCGAAGGTGCGGTCAAGACCAGCGGAGCCACAGGCGTGCACGTGTTCGTCCCGATCGACGACGACGTGCCGCTGGAGGACTCGGCTGCCGCCACCCGAGCCATTGCCGCCCGGGCGGCGCGCCTCGACCCTGACGTCGCAACCACGGTGTTCATCAAGGAGGACCGCGGCGGGAAGGTCTTCGTCGACTCGACGCGGGTCGGCGGCGCGACCGTGATCGCGGCCTACAGCCCTCGAGTGCGACCCGGTGTACCCGTGTCCTTCCCGGTCGGATGGGACGAGCTCGATGACGTCTCGCCGTCGCACTTCACCGTGCACACGGCGATCGACCACCTCGGCGATGGCAACCCTTGGGCCGCTCAGATGCCCGCTCCGCAGCGGTTGAGCTCAGACCTCGTCGCCGAGGGCCACGCCATTCCGGTGGCTCGGGTGCAAGCGATGCACGAGGGCAAGCGCCGGGCCCGAGCCCGTCGCGGCTAGGGCGTTCCGTCACTCGCGCCCGTAGCCGCCGCCGCCCGGGGTCAGCATGCGGAGGACGTCGCCGGCCCGGAGGCGGACGGTGCACTTGTCGGCCAGGCGTTCGGCCCCGTCCTCGTCGCCCCGCCGCAGCAGCCAGTTCTCGCCCGGGGCGCCGTCCTCGCCACCGGCGAGCCCCCACGGGCGCGACGAGCGCCGCTCGGTGATGAGGCTGAGGGTGCAGTCCTCCAGCACCTCGAGGTCGCGGTGGATGCCCTCTCCGCCCGGGTACCTCCCCGCACCTCCGCTGCCCCGCCGAAGGCGGTAGCGGCGGACCCGCAGGGGGAACGCCCGCTCCAGCGCCTCGATCGGCGTGTTCTTCGAGTTCGTCATGCCCGTGTGCACGCCGCTCATGCCCGCCTTGTGCGGCCGCCCTCCCTGGCCCCCCGCCACTGTCTCGTAGTACACCCAGCCTTCGCCGCCCACGAGGGTGTTGTTCATCGTCCCCTGGCTCGCCGCCCCCACCCGCTCGGGCAGGGCCTGGGCGAGGGCGCCCAGGCACACGTCGGCGATCCGCGTGCTCGCCTCGACGTTGCCGGCCCCCACCGCCACCGGCGGGCGGGCGTTGACCACGGTGCCCTCGGGGGCGAGCACCTTCACGGGCCGCATGGCCCCGCCGTTGGCCGGGATGGTGGGGTCGACGGCCGAGCGGAGGGCGAAGGAGACGGCGCTGACCGTCACCGCCTCGACGGCGTTGACGTTCCCCGGGCGCTGTTCGTCGGTGCCGGAGAAGTCGAAGGTGACGGTGTCATCGTCGATGGTGAGGGCCAGGCGGATCCGCGACGGGTGCTGCTGCTCGTCGCCGGGGCCGAAGGAGTCGAGCTGGTCCTCGAACGTCCACGTCCCGTCGGGCGCGTCGGCGAGCGCGGCCCGCATCCGCCGCTCGCCGTAGTCGGTCACCTCGGCCAAAGGGGCGTCGGCGAAGGCGGCGAGGCGCTCGACCCCCACCACGTTGGCGCCCCGCTGGGCGTCGAGGTCGCCCCTGCGCTCGTCGGGCGTCCGGGAGTTCGAGCACAGCAGGGCCTCCACCTCGTCGGTGAGGAGGAGCGGTGGGATCCGCAGGCCTTCCTGGTGGACCTCGACGGCGTCGGCGGGGATCGACCCGGGCGCCATCCCACCCACGTCGGCGTGGTGGGCCCGGTTGGCGGCCCATCCGATCAGGCGTTCGCCGCCGGGCGGGAAGCCGCGCCCGCCGGCGCCAGAGGCAAAGCACGGAGCCACGAGGGTCAGGTCGTTGAGATGGGTGCCGCCCCGGAAGGGGTCGTTCAGGACGACCTGGTCGTCCGGTCCGAGGCGGTCGCCGAAGGCGTCGATGGCGGCCAACACCGACGCGGGCATCGAGCCGAGGTGGACGGGGATGTGCTCGGCCTGCACGAGCAGCTCGCCGTCGGGCGCGAACAGGGCGGCCGAGCAGTCGGCCCGCTCCTTGATGTTGGGGCTGAAGGCGGCCCGGCGCAGCACCGCCCCCATCTCCTCGGCCACCCCGGTCAGCCGGGAGATGAGGACCTGGAGGGCAGCCGGGTCGAGGCTCATCGGGTGAGGACCCAGCTACCGTCGGACGCCACGTCGGCCGACCAGCCCTCGGGCACCCACACGGTGCAGTCGGGCTCGGCGACGACGGCCGGCCCCTTGGTGGCCTGGCGTCGGGTGGGGGGAGGGCCCAGGTCGTCCACCGTGACGGCGGGCGGAGTGCGGCCTCGGGCTCGCAAGGCGACCACCTCCACGGGGGCGCCGGGCCGGGCGTACCCGTTGCGCCGGCGGTGCTCGTCGGCAAAGTCGTCGATCTTGGCCACCGTGAGCTCGTGGCTCTGCCCGGCGTAGCGGCAGTCGAGCGACGTGGTCACGTCGACGTCGTCGCCGCCGCCAACCGCGGCGGCGGCCTGCTCGGCCAGCTCGGCGACGGCGTCGTCGAGCCCCTGGCATTCGCCCGGGTCCGGCCACGACCGCACCAGGTCCCGCTGGCGGGGCGAGCAGAGCAGGCCCACGGCGGAGAGGACACCGGCCCTCGGCGGCACGACCACCGCGGCCATGCCCGCGCCCTCGGCCACCGCACAGGCGTGGAGCGGGCCGGCGCCCCCGAAGGCGACGAGGGCGAGGCCGCCGGGGTCGACGCCCCGTTGCACGGAGACCACCCGTACGGCCCGCTGCATGGAAGCATCGACGACCCGCACGACCCCGTCGGCGTCCACGCCCGCCTTCTCGAGGGCCCGCTCGGCGGCGTCGCGGTCGAGGGCGTCGAGGCCCCCGAAGGCGGCGTCTTCGGGGAACCGGCCGAGGACGAGGTCGGCGTCGGTCACCGTCGGCTTCTCGCCGCCCCGGCCGTAGCACGCGGGGCCGGGGTCGGCCCCCGCGCTCTCCGGGCCGACGACCAGCGCGCCGCCGGGGTCGAGGCCGGCTATCGACCCACCGCCGGCGCCGATGGTGTGGATGTCGAGGGCGGGAAGGCGGATGGGGAAGCCGGCGGCGATGCGGCCCGGCGCCGGCTCGGGGACGCCGCCCTGCACCAGGCAGACGTCGGTGCTGGTGCCGCCCATGTCGAACGTGACGGCGTCGGGGAACCCGGCCGCCTCCGCCGCCAGGGCACCGGCGCGCGCCCCTCCGGCCGGGCCCGAGAGGAGCAGGGCGACGGCCAGCTCGGCCGCCTCGTCGGCGGGCAGCAGGCCGCCGGCCGAGGTCATCACGAGGACGTCCTCGGCCAGCTCGGACAGGGCCCGCAGGTAGCGCCGGCACCGGGGTCGGAGATAGGCGTTGACGACCGTGGTCACCGTGCGCTCGTACTCCCGGAACTCCGGGGACACCTGGTGCGAGCAGGTGACCTCCTCGACGCCGCGCTCGGCGAGGGCGTCGGCCACCGCCTTCTCGTGGGAGGGATCGAGGTCGGCGTGGAGCAGGCAGACGGCCACCGACTCGACGTCCTCCGGGACTTCGGGGACGGACGAGGGGTCGACGGGCTCGAGCTCGTCGCCGTCGGCGCCCAGCCGCCCGCCCACCTCGAGGCGGAGGTCCCGTGGTACCAGCGGCTCGGGGCGGTCGACCTCGATGTCGTAGAGCGACGGCCGGTCCTGGCGGGCGATCTCGATGACGTCGGCGAAGCCGTCGGTCGTCACGAGGGCGACCTTGGCCCCGCGTCGCTCGAGCAGGGCGTTGGTGGCCACCGTCGTGCCGTGGGCCAGGAGGTCGGGGCGCTCTTCCGCGCCCAGGGCCTCCAGCGCGTCGCCCACCGCCCGGCTGGGGTCGTCGGGGGTCGACAGCACCTTGGCCACGCGCCCGTCGTCCCCGACGATGTCGGTGAACGTCCCGCCCGTATCAGCCCCGGCACGCATGCGTGATCGAGACTAGGCGGCGTGGTTCTGCGGCCCGGCGGCGAGTTCCCCGTCGCCGCGCCCCCTCGTCCCGTCGGCCCCTCGTCCTGGGCGATACCCGATCCGGCGGACGGCGACCCCGACCTCGTCGGCTTCGGCGCCGACCTCGCGCCCGAGACCCTCGTCGACGCCTACCGGCGGGGTGTCTTCCCGTGGCCCCACCGGCGGGTCACCCTTCCCTGGTTCTCACCCGACCCCAGGGCGGTGATCCCGGCCGGAGGCGCCCACGTCAGCCGGTCCCTGCGCCGGCGGCTGCGGCGGGCCGGGTGGGAGACGACGGTCGATGCCGCCTTCCCCGAGGTGGTGGCGGCGTGCGCCGACCGCCCCCGCCGGGAGGGCACGTGGATCACCCGGGAGATGGCGGCCGCCTACGAGCGCCTGCACGACCTCGGGTGGGCCCACAGCCTGGAGGTGTGGGAGGGGGACGAGCTGGTCGGGGGGATCTACGGCGTGCGGGTGGGCGCGTGCTTCACGGGCGAGTCGATGTTCCACCGACGCCCCGACGCGTCGAAGGCGGCGCTGGCCGACCTGGTCGCCCGCTGGGCGGAGGCGGGCGGGGCCTTCGTCGACGTGCAGCTGCCCACGGAGCACCTGGCGACGATGGGAGCCGTGGAGGTGCCGCGGTCCCGGTTCCTGTCTCTCCTGGCCGAGGCGCGCGAGCACGTGGTCTGCATGCGCCTCGACCGGCTGCCCGTGAGCCGCCTGGCCGAGGCCGCCAGCTCATGACGCCGGCGGAGCCGCCCGCTTCGTCAGCAGCCGCGTCTCGTGGGGGGACCCGCTGGCCCTCGGATGCGGGAATCCTCGTTCGAGGGTGAGGTCGCGGCGTTCGAGGAGGTGGCGCGTGGCCTCCAGGCACCGGCGGATCTCCAGCTGGATGTACGTGGGCAGGCCGACGAGGTCGGACTCCTCGGCGGCGGGGCAGGTGACCAGCACATGGCTGCCGGGGGCGAGGCCGTCGACGACGGGTGCCAGGGCCGCGATCAGGTCGGTCCGCCCGAACCGCTCGACGACGTCCCGCCAGTCCGCGGCCCGAGGGTCGGCCACCGGGCCGGTGGTCGTCACATAGCGGAGCCCGTCGGGCAGGTAGTGGGCGAGGAGGGGGATGTCACCAATGGGACCGAAGACGAGGTCGCCGGGCAGGAGGACGGGCGACGCCTCTTCGACCCACCCCGGCACGTTGCCTTTGGCGTTGCGAGCCGTGGGGACGTTGAACGGGCCGGAGAGGACGGCGACGATCACCACGACGGCGATGGCCAGGTCGCCGGCCCGAGCGAGAGCAGCACCGAGCGCCAGCAGCAGCGGGCCGAGCAGCACGCCCAGATAGCGACCATGCCACTGGGAGCTCGCCCGGGACGTCGCCCAGCCCGCGCCCACGACGACGAGGACGATGACGAGGGCGACGACGACGATGATGGAGGCGTCGTTCCACGGGCGCCGCAGCATGAGGACGAACGCCGTCCCGGCGCAGAGCGCCAGCGCGACGGCGGCGGCGGGCCCGCCGACCAGGCCGACGACGTCGTCGCGCACCAGCTGGAGGCTCGGGGGGAGTGCCCACCCGACGGCGCTGTGGGCCCGCTGGTAGAGCAGGGTCGGCAGCCACGGGGCGAAGAGAAGGGCGACGGCGCCGAAGGCCAGCGCGGCGTCGGTCGCCAGACGGCGCCGGTCGGGCAAATGGGCCCAGCACACCAGGACGGCGGCGGCGGCTCCGAAGGCGAAGAAGATCCCCCAGTAATGGGTGTACAGCAGGAGGGCGGTGAGGACGGCGAAGGCGGGAAGGAACCCTCGGCGGCGCCGGACGAAGGCGTGGACGAAGGTGGCGGTGGCGAGCACCGACAAGAGGCCGACGAGCGAGTACATCCGCGTCTCGGTGGCGTAGACGGCGAGGAAGGGGATGGCTACCGCCAGGCCCCCCGCCATCCAGCCCGTGCGGCGATCGAAGACGCTCCAGCCCGCCCACAGCGCGGCGGGGACCGTCGCCAGGGCGAACAGCAGCGACAAGGCGTGCGTCGACACCTCCGAGGACCCGAACAACCGGATCCAGCCCAGGAGCAGGAGGTGGTAGAAGGGCGGCGACGTGTCCCGGGCGAGCAGGTCCCGCATCTCGCCCAAGGGGTGTGACGAGACGCCGAGCGAGAGCCCCTCGTCGATCCAGTACCAAGTCGGGAGGCCCCGGCCCCAGAGGACGGCGAGCGCCACGAGCAGGCCGGCCAGCGCCAACAGGTCGGACCGAGAGAATTTGGCGGCGCCTTCTTGGAGTCCTGTGTGTTCCCGAGCCGTGCCCATGCTCGAGCGACTCCTTTGGAACCGCGGTGTGCCGAGAAGGTGACCGGGAGCCTAGATCGGCTGGCCGTCGCGGGGGTCGACGACCCAGACCTCCTCTTCGCCCAGCGCGTTGGTGAAGGCCTTGACCTGCCGGCGCACGTCGGGGTCGTCGCCGTCCCAGACGACCACCGCCTCGTGGGCGTGGCGGGCGAGCCAGGCGTCGCGCCGGCGCAGGGCGGCGCCGGCCTGGGCCCGGTTGGCGGGAGCCCGCGCCTGGAGGAGGACCCGCCCGGCGGCGCCGGCCAGGAGGTCCTCGAAGCGGCGCCGGGACGCCGCCGGCCACACCGAGTGCGGATCGGGGTAGGGGAGGACGGCCACGTAGGGCACGCCGGCCGCCGCCGCCGCCTCCGCTCCCAGCTGCTCGGCTCCCAGGCCCAGTCCGGTGAGCACGACCAGGTCGGGGTGCAGCTGGCGCTTGGCCGCCACGACCTCGGCCAGCCGGGCCCGGACGCGGTCGGCGACGGGGTTGTCGTCGTAGCCACCCAACCCTGGCGGCCGGTGGCCGGTGAGGGCCAGGAGGCGCCCCGCCGGCACCCGCGGGTCGAGGTCGGCCGCTCCGGGGACGTCGGCGGGACCCAGGTCGCTGGGTGTGGCATCACCCGACCGTCCTTGCTGGGTGCGGGCCGCCTCCACCGCCAACCGGTCGACCACGTCGTTCATAGGATCGGCTCCGTGGCCCTTGACCCAGCGCCACCGCACCCGGGCGGGGTCGGCCCGCACCAGGTCGACGAGCGGCTCCCAGAGGTCTCGGTTCGCCACCGGCTGCTTGGCCTTGGTGCGCCAGCCCCGGGCGATCCACGCCTCCCACCAGCGGTCGCGGAAGCAGTTGACGACGTACGTCGAGTCGCTCACCACCTCGAGCGGGCCGTCGAGCGACCGCACCGCCTCGAGGGCGGCGTTGATCTCCATGCGCTGGTTGGTCGTGAGGTCGGCCGCCCCGCTGGCGAAGGGCCCGCCGGGCACCGCCCACGCCCATCCCCCCGGACCGGGGTTCCCCAGGCAGGCCCCGTCGGTGTACACGACCGTGGCGTCGCTCACGAGGCCAGCATGGCGCGGGGGCGAGCGCGCAGTTTCACGAGTTCTCCGCACGCCGGGATGCGCCGTAAGCGCGCCAGAGGTGGAAGCATGGAGGCGTGATCTTCGACGGCTTCGCCCAGCAGCTCCCCGACATCGACAGGGAGGAGACGGCCGAGTGGCTCGACTCCTTCGAGGCGGTGGCCGAGACGAGAGGGAAGAGCCGGGCCCGGTTCCTCCTCATGAAGCTGCTCGAGCGGGCCCGGGAGCTGCAGGTCGGCTACCCGGCCGCCATCTCCACGCCCTACATCAACTCCATCCCACCCGAGCGGGAGCCCTGGTTCCCGGGCGACGAGTACATGGAGCGCCGCATCCGGGCGTTCATCCGCTGGAACGCCGCGGTCATGGTCACCCGGGCCAACACGCGGGCGCCGGGGATCGGCGGCCACCTCGCCACCTACGCCTCGTCGGCGTCGCTCTACGAGGTGGGCTTCAACCACTTCTTCCGGGGCAAGGACGACGGCCGCTCGGGCGACCAGGTGTACTTCCAGGGCCACGCCGCCCCCGGCATCTACGCCCGGGCCTACCTCGAGGGCCGGCTCACCGAGAGCCAGCTCGACCACTTCCGCCAGGAGATCGGCGGCGGCGGCCTCTCGTCCTACCCCCACCCGCG